>NZ_AP024881.1:2639726-2969692 GCF_024347675.1 Vibrio ishigakensis
TAAGCTCAGTTAGTGCACCATAAAGGGTGGTGGTTTTACCCGAGCCCGTTGGCCCCGTTACCAAGATCATACCGTGTGGACGCTTTAACTGGCGCCTTAGGCGAATCAGAAGATCATCAGGTAGGCCAGATTCTTCCAGAGCACGCACACCGGCAGTCTGGTTCAACAGACGCATTACTACAGATTCACCGTACTCGACTGGCATGGTCGACATACGAATATCGATAGACTGGCCTTTCACCTTAATATGGAAGCGGCCATCTTGTGGCAGACGTTTCTCGGAGATATCTAGCTGCGCCATTAGCTTCAAACGAAGTACAAGCGCCGAGGCAATGTTTACCTCATTAAGAATAGTTTCATGCAGAACACCATCGATACGCTGACGAAGACGCAACACGTTCTCATCCGGTTCAATATGTATATCCGACGCCCCGACCTGTACCGCATCTTCGAATAGTGAATTGATAAGCTTAACAACCGTTACTTCATCGCTATCGGCTGTGTCAGACAGGTTCAGTTCAAAGCTGTCCGTAGATTGGTGCTCGGCATGCAGTTGCTCTGCAAACGAGGCGATCTCTTTAGTTCGGCGATAGTAGCGATCAAAACCAGAGACCAGCTGACGCTCTGAAGAAACGGCGAATTTCACCTCATATTGCAACAATATTCTGAGCACAGACTCTTGGGCAAACAGGTCTGCAGGGTCACTCATACAGACAGTGACTTGGTTGCCTTTGTGAGCAATCACTAACGCACGAAGGCGACGAGCATGCACTTCTGGAAGCAATTGCACTGCTTCGATGTCTACTTGCGCTCGATTCAGATCCACAAAAGGAATATTCAGCTGCTGAGCAAGGAAGGTCAGCAATTGCTTCTCTGTGATAAAGCCAAGTTGAATCAGTGAGTCACCTAGCTTACGCCCTGTTTGGCGCTGTGAGTCCAATGCCTGTTGAACCTGCTCTTCAGAGACAATATCGTTTTCTACTAGCAGGTCACCAAGACGTTTTAATAATTTAATAGCCACTACTCATCCCCCTCGAGAGAATTAAGCAGCTGCAAGCGATCGCGAATAAACGCTTGGGTCTGTTTGGAAATTCCCACTAGGCCAAGTGCCTTGGTATATGACTCTTTAGCATCCGCGTATTCCAGCTGTCGCTCTTGTTGTATCGCTAGGCCAAGCCACCAGCGAGCGTTGCTTGGGTCTCGTTCCGATAGTTCTTTATAGCTTTCTTCAGCAATTTCAACATTCTTAGTCTGCTGGGCAAGGCCTGCACGTAGCGCAAGGTACTCCTCGCTGGCGTTGTCTGGCATATAGGAAAGAGAAGAGAGCGCCGCTTCCGGTTGCTGCTCTTTTACTAATAACTTGGCAAGGGCTAGACGTAGTGCTTCACTTTTCTCATTCAAACGAATCCCTTGTTGAAGCAGGTTCACCGCTCGGCGAGTATCTTTACGGCCGTAGTAAATAGCCGCTAACTTCTGGCGAGTTTTCTCGTCAGTAGGCACTAACTTCAAAGCTTTGTTGTATTCAGAAAAAGCTGTACGAGCATCATTGGCATTAAGAGCCTTCTCTGCACGGGCGATAGACTTCTCCGCAAGTTGCTCGGCGGTTAGTTCAACCTGCTCAACTTTCATCTGTTCTTGCTCTGGCTTAGTCTCTGCCTTAGCAATGAGGATAGGCTCCGGTATTGGTTTGGCTTGAACAACAGGCTTAGCTTTTACTGGTTCTGTTTTAGCAACAACCGGCTTTGGAGCAACCTCTTGCTTTTGCGTTTTAGCCACTTCCACTGGTTTAGCCGGAGACTCTGCTTTTTCTTCGGCCACTTGAACTCTAGTTACGGCTTCTTTAGGCGCTTGAAAAAGGCTAACACTTTCCGTTTGCACTGCGCTTTTTGTTGGTGAATTAATGACGGTAGCATTCTCAACAGGCGCAAGTGTAACGCTGGTAGTCACCAAGTCATTCTGCTCGTTTTGTATTTGTGTCTGCTGCTGGGAAACTGCAAAACCACCTAACGCTAGGCTAAGACTAAAGCCACCGATGATCCAAACCACCGGAGAGGTCTTTTTGAGCTTTGGTACTTCAGCACGCTCAATGTTGGAAGCGCCTTGCTTCTCTTGCTGTGCCAGTTTGGTCAAAGCACTGTTTACTACACTCATACCTGTTGCCACCCCCATAAAAATGGCGTTTTGTACTTTGGCTTTTGCACAACATAAGTATCTCTCATGGCATCAAGCAGGTGCTGATTGACCACCTTCTGTTTGTTAGTGCTTACTGCCAATAAAAGAGCCTTGTGACAAAGCTGATTTATAATTCTTGGAATTCCAGAAGCGGCGCGCCAAATGGCCTTCTTCTGAGAAAGTTTAAATACATTTGTATCACCGCCGCTTACCGAGATGCGATGATCGATGTAAGCGACCGCTTCCTCTAGAGACAAAGGTCTAAGCCTTGCGCTAAAGGTGATGCGCTGTCTGAACTGACGCAGGTGGTGTTGTTGGAGTCGTTCGTCCAACTCAGGCTGACCAATCAACACTATCTGCAACAACTTATCGGTCACCGTCTCTAAATTGCCAAACAGCCGGATGGTCTCTAACGCCTCATCACTCAGAGCTTGGGCTTCATCGATAAGGGCAATAGCTGGTCTTCCCTGCTCTCTTAACTCCACCAGCTTTGATTGGATCTGATCAACTAAGCGGTGAGGTTCCGTTGCTTCAAGCCCTAGCTCATTGGCGATAGCAAAGCGCAGGCCATCACCATCCAATACTGGATTGGGTAGATACACCAGAGCAAAGTCATTCTCTAACTGCTCAATGAGCATGCGACAGACCATGGTCTTGCCTGTGCCCACCTCTCCAGTAAGCTTTACTACCCCCTCGCCCATATTTAGAGCAGACATAACCGTCTGAATTGCCTCGTAATGTGGAGGCAATCCATGAAACAGCTGGGTATTTGGAGTCAAGCTAAATGGTGCTTGCTCAAATCCAAATTGAGTCAGATACATTATTGGCCTTCAGGGAACCACTCGTCGAGCAGGCTACGGGAGCGCTCGATCTCTTGTTGCCAAGTATTCACACCAACAACAGTTGGCTTAAGCAGGATAACCAGTTCGGTCTTCTCGGTTTGAGTCACTGTATTGCGGAACAGGTGACCCAATGCAGGGATATCACCGAAGAAAGGCACCTTAGATACAGCTTCACTTTCACTTGATTTCATCAAGCCACCGATAACCACGACATCACCATCAGAGGCGCGGATAATCGAGTCTGATTCACGGATAGAACTCTTCGCCAACGGCAAGGTAATAGTGCCCGTAGGCTCGCCTAGGTCGATGGTTTTCTCTTCAGTGGTCACTTCAATAACGGCTGGATGCACATGAAGAAGAACATTGCCTTTATCATCAATCTGCGGAGTCACATCCAAAGAAATACCTGAAAAGAAAGGTGTCAGTTCGACATCTGGTGCTACGTTCGCATTATCACCACTACCTACAACGCTACTCACGTCAGTAACGAAGTACTCGTCTTCACCTACTTTTATTAGCGCTTTCTGGTTATTTGCCGCTGTCACTCTCGGGCTCGAGAGCACGTTCATATCACCTTGAGTAGCAACAAAGCTTAAAACCGCCTCAAAGTTACCATCGGAAATGGTGACATTTGTAGTTCCACCAAGCGCGTTAGCGATAGGGAGAGCAGTTAACGGCTGTGGAGTGAGGGCAGGACCACGTCCAAAGATCACATCCGCACCACCAAGAGAAGCGGTCATATTGCTCCATTGGATGCCTTGCTGATAACCATCATTTAGAGTGACCTCAAGGATCTTGGTCTCTAGGATCACCTGACGCTGCAATCGCTCTTGAGACACACCCAAGAAATTACGAATCTCTCGGATCTCATCTGGATAAGCACGCACGGTAATAACGCTCGCTTGTGGCGAAACCACAACGCTACGTCCCTCATCGGTACCAATCAAAGTGGCTACGGATTTTTCTAACTGAGTCCAAAAATCACTCTCGGTTAGAGTCTCAATATCTGTACCGCCAGTCTTCTCTGTTGAAGTTGAACTGGATGATGAACCGCTATTATTACTGCTCGAGCTAGAAGAGTCTGAAGAAGAGGAGCTGCTTGAGCTGTCATCTTTCGATGAAACAGAGCCGTTAGTGATAGAGGTTAGTGAGCGCCCCATACGTTTTAGCTGTAGGTAATCAACAGGGATAGTCTCAGTGCGCAGACCCGCAGGGTACACCTGAATAACCTTGCCGGATTTAGTGATGCTGTAGCCATACATATCACGAACGACATTCAGTACCTCATCCATGGTTACATCGGTAAGGTTTACGGTTACGCGACCCTCAACACCAGGGTGGATGGCTGCACTGTATTCAGTCCCCTGCACCAGGCTAGCAAAGAACGCCTTGGCTGAAACATTGTTCGCCTGCACACGGAATCGCTTCAGCTTGGTTGAAGAGCTACCTTCGACGCCATCAATATCTGGCATCAAGTCGGCATTAACAGACGGTGGCAGCTCATCCAAGCTTTTACTGTTGGCTTGATTGGCAGCTTCGTTCAGGGCCTGCTTGATTTCAACTGGGTCGTTATGCCCCATTGAGCATCCTGCTAGTACGGCAGTGGCTATCCCCAAAATAAAAATACGCATGAATCTACTTCAGCCTTATTGTCTAACGTTTGAATTGAAAAGTTGTAATTGCCAGGTCTTGCCAGCTCGAGCTACAACCACATCTTCTTTAGTAATTGAAACTATCTTGTAGCCTGCAACGCTCTGATTTTTAGAAAGAATTCTATCATTCAGCATAGCAACACATTGGCTACCCGAGTCACACACTATGCTTTGCAGTACAGGTAGCGGGTAAGTTTTAGCGCGCTTCACAGCACTGGCTTTAGGTGCATACCATCCTAGTGGAGCAGTTGGGTCTTGCTGAGCAAAAATACTACAAGACACGCTAAGCATCAGAAATAACAGAATATTTTTAACCACTGATAAACTCCTGCCTAGTGCCCAAAGTGTAGACCTCTAGCACCAGCTGTGCTGTCGGATACTTCTCAACTTGGTAATCGAAGCTGCGCCAGTAGTATTTAACTGGCATCTGCTCAAGCGTGTCCAAGTAGTCTTTGATATCAAAATAACGGCCGGTCACAGTGATACGCACTGGATGCAAGAAGTAGCCGGTTTCGTCGCTTACTTGTGTGATCGACTCCGCCGGTAGCGACTGCAATGAGACCAAACGAAGCTTGCCGCCACTGCTCAACACCTGCTCCAGCAAAGTTGCCATCTGGCTCGGTGAAATAAGACTATTCACCACCTGCGACAACTCTTCGGATAACTCTTGGTTTTCCAGCATCAACTGTTTGAGCTTTTTGTCTACCTCAGTATCCGGATCACGCTTAAGCTTCTCGATAAGCACCTTGATATCGGTTTGAGTAGAAGCGATAAGCTGCTCTTCTCGATCGACAGAACGCTCTGCTTTGGTTCGTTCTTCTGTGGCAGGGTCTAACAAAAAGGTTAGGCATAACAAGACAATAGCGACCCAACCGCCACCAGCGATCAACCATTTCTCTCTTGGGCTGAGCTCCGCGAACTGATCAGAAAGTAAAAGCCATCTCTCTTTCATCGCTTACCTCCTGACTTTGCCTTCAGCTCGAATGTAACTACGTTGCGATCATCACGACCAATATTCAGAGACTCGAAAGTACGCCCAACGAGCACCAACTCTTCCTTAAATTGATTCACCCAGCTTGGAATTGCCTGTGGTGTGCTTGCGACACCAATCAGGTTCAAACTGTCGCTAGTGATCTGAATGTGTTGCAACGAGATATCGTTGCGCGCTTGAGTAGCAAGGGCATCCATGATTCCAGAAAAACCAACCTTTTGAGAATCATCAAACTTACCTACTGCCTCCAGAGAACTGCGTTTAGCTGCAATATCTTCTTCAATGCGCTTGGCTGCATCGAGCTTAGACTGTGTTGGAGTATGATTGCTCAAACGCTGCTGCAAGGTCGCCTTTTCTTGGGTTAGTAGCGATGACTGACTCTTTAGGCTAACTAAGGTTTGCTTATATTCCTGGGTCTTGGCGTTTTCCAAATAGGCAAGCACGCCAAACACTACAGCCGTTAGCGCCCAAACCGCAATAACCTTGTTAAGCGATACCGCCTCTTTCTGTGGCTTCAGATGTGACGGGTAAAGGTTGATACTACTGAGTTCATGACCGTTTGCCGTATTTACTAACACCACTGCGCAAGGTAATGGCGGCTCACTCAGGGTAACGACCGACAAACTGACGATAGACTGCAATTGCTCAGTAAGAGTTTGAGCCTTATCGCCATCACAACTAATCACTAGGTTTCTAAACAGCACACCAGATAAGTTTGCACTCAGATAATCAGCACTTCGCTGTATATCCAGAGCTAGGCTATCTATCACACCGGGTGCGGCGGATTCAGCAGTCACCGGTGAATTTAGTCCACGCAGGGTGCGACTGAATACAGGGCTACCTGATACATAAGCAGATAGGTGGTAAAAATCTTGCTCCGAGCGACGCAGTAAAAAGAAGTTCTCTTGCTCTTCAAACGACTGCCCCCATACCTCATCCTCAGGAAGGATCTTGATAAGCTCTAGACCTTGCTGCTCGCAGTTTTGAGCTAAGGCTTGAGCAAGACGCTTTTTAATCGCGTAAGCCAGCACCTTCTGACCATCGGGCATAACTCGAGCGTCAGCAACGATATCTGCAATAGGGTCTGTCACTAGATCTTTAAGAAGGAAAGGAAGTGCCGCAGGCCACTCGGGCTCTGGAATACTCGGCTTATCTATCTGGTAGCTTTGGTAATGTGCTGCTCCTAGAACCACACACACCTTTTCTTTCTTTCCACCCATAGCAAGGGCTTCTTGAAAGGCGTTCTCCCAATTTCCATGAGATATAGCAATCGATTGCGGAGCTTTATCACCCTGAGGCTTACGACTGACATAAACAGCATCAGCCTGAATGATTATGATGAGCTGATAATCCTCATTGCTAGAGGAAAACAGGTTATTTATTTTTGAGAACCAAGACATATCATTTACCGTCTTCTTTGCTACCTCAATTCTGGCTCATTATTTCCGCCAACGATTTCTTCGTCCTGAAATTGACGACATGGTTTGTCTAATCTTATATCCAGATCCCGGTAAGAAGTCACTTTCTTTCGCAAAGAAGCGACCTTGCCCACCAGATATCCCAAGATTTAATAAAGTTTGCCACTCTTTCTTCGTTTCCACCCCCACAGCAATAACCTGAGTCGGTGTATTTTCACAAGCGCCTAAAAGGCTACGAATATAGAGTTGGTTTTCAGGTCGACTTTCAATATTGCGCACTAAGCTCCGGTGCAATTTCAAATAATCCACCGAAGACTCTTTAATGTAGTGAGAACTGATTATGGTTCTGCCTGCTTGGTTAACAATTACCTTGCAACCAAGGCCTGACAACATTTTGAGTACAGGTCGCATCGCATCTAGGTGCGTTACCATTGGACCTTCCATAAACTCGAATGCCAGGCGTTGCCTCTGTTGTGGGGTCAACTGAAGCAACTCATCTCTCAACCAATTGAAGTGCGTTCTGTACCTAAACGGTTGAGCATAGAGGTTAATAGAATAGCATACCATATCATCCGATAGCTTCAAAAATTTTACTATCTTCAATAAAACATTTTTATCTAACTGGCTTTCATAGCCGGTTTGTCTTATTGCGGGGCTAAACTTTGATGCCTTCAATATATGCTGCTTATCATCAATAATCCTACTGAATACCTCATGATGTAGAAATTCAACTTCACCATTTTCTTGAGCCAGGAAGCAAGGTTGCTTAATTAAATGAATTTTATCGGCATGCAATTCCCTATCAAACAAAGCCCGCCAACGAACGCTGCCTCTATCTACCGAGGACTTTGTTTCTTTATTAAAGCGGTTCCAGTTATTTTCTTTCTCCAACTGAGCCGACTTCAGCGCTGTCTCTACTTCATTAACGATATTAGTGCGACGCTCACCCTCACGGTAAACGGTCATGCCTAGGTGCACCCAGTTGTCTGGATCAATGCCGTTAAGATGTAATTTCTCTACCTGTCTTAAAATCTGACTACAAAGATTCGAGAGATCCGTATCTGATTGATTAGGGATCATGGCGCAGAATGTCGCCTCATAATAACGAGCAAAAACCACATCTGGATAACGGTTGATACTGTTAGAAATGGTATCGCCAAGTTCAACGATGAAGGCATCCAAGGTCTGCTTATCGTTTTGCTCTTTAATGCTTTCCCAGTCATAGACTTGGAGTACTATGATGCCACCAGAAGCGCCACTCTCAGTTAGAGTGGACTCTAATCGGTTATCAAAAGAGAGGCGATTAGATGCGCCGGTCAATTGATCCAAAAAGGTCTGGGAGCGGATAAAGGTATCGAAGCGACTGCGCTCTTGTCTGGCGTCTTGAAGCTCGGCAATCAGCTTATCCAATGCTTCGCTCGCAGTATAAGGCCACTCCTCGTGGTCTCCGATAGCGTGCTGCTCAACACGTCCCGCGAGAATCATTCGTCCGCGTTCTTCTAAAAGTTCAGAGCCGCGCAACTGTTGCCTCAACCACTTTACGCCCTGTCTCAAACAAAACACGATAAGGCCGATAGCGAGTGTGATAGTAGATAATGCTCCGATGGAGTAGCTGTAACCTATATAAGGCGGAATAACCTTAAACTCTATGGTGTAGCTAGGATTGAGGGTCAGATTGCTGGTGTAGGTGACGAGCCTTTCAAGCTCAAACGGCCTGGCTGTATCTTTGTAGTCAAACAGCACTACAGAGCCGGAATGCAGCTTCATCTCGATGACATTGCTGGATTTCAGTAGTTTTGGTACCCAACGCTTGAGCTCACCGTCTGCTACTGAAGCTTGGATCTGCTGATCTAGGACCTCTACGATCCCTTGCACTGAACGCTTGGTGTACTCCTCACCAAGCTTTTGAATGGATAGAGTACCGCCAACGAAAAGAATAAATACAGCACTGATGACTATCATGGTCACAAAGGCAACCAAGCGAGTACTCAGCTTTAACGCTGGAGTGGTACGCATGCAATTCAATCCCTGAATATGAATTTGGTTAAATTAAGTATGAATAGTTTGGCAGATTTGTAATTTATTGCTAACAAAAACAAACACCTGGCATAAAAAATGGTCCCAATTGGGACCACTTTCTCACAGTTTGTCTACCAAGCTGATTTTTAGAACGGAATGTCGTCGTCAAAATCCATTGGTGGCTCATTGTAGTTAGACTGTGGAGCCTGAGGTTTTTGCTGTTGCGCAGGTTGTTGATGCACTTGCGGCTGTTGAGGTTGACCCCAACCAGAGTTTGCTTGACCTTGAGGCTGGCTGTAACCACCTTGCTGACCGCCCATCTGTTGGCCTGGAGCACCACCGCCTTGACGACCACCTAGCAGTTGCATCTGACCTGTTGGCCATTGAACAACAACTTCTGTGGTGTAGCGGTCTTGACCAGATTGGTCTTGCCACTTACGAGTCTGCAGTTGACCTTCGATGTAAACCTGAGAGCCTTTCTTCAGGTATTCGCCCGCGATTTCAGCTGTTTTGCCGAATAGAACCACACGGTGCCATTCAGTTTTTTCACGCTGTTCACCGCTTGCTTTGTCTCGCCATGTTTCAGAAGTGGCGATAGTAATGTTCGCGATAGCATTACCATTAGCGGCAAAACGTACCTCAGGATCTTGGCCTAGGTTGCCCATTATAATAACTTTGTTGACGCCACGGCTTGCCATGTCTCACTCCGTTTTCAGATTACTCACTTTTTAGACGCGGTAGCATACCACGATCGAAGATAGGATCACACGTGCTAAATCCCACTCCTTACACGGCGACAATAAAGGTTAAGCAAGCTTTCTGAGGATTTAAATTAGATTTACATTCATCAAATCAATAACTTAAAGAAATATCGATCCATTACGCACACAACTGCAACGTACTGTATAACTTAGCTTTTTAAGGTGAAATGGATCGCAAAACCTCCAACAATACTTCGCGAATTACATGAATTAGAAACAGACTCAAAATCTGTCAGTTAGGAGGAAAAATTATGCAGTTTAACGGTATAAACTCTCAAATCTTTCTACATAAAAACAGTGGATTTGACGAAACAACAATTACAAAATTACAACAGCTAACAGGCTTAACCTTATACAAACTGGAAGATTGGCATCAGGAGTATAAATCGAGTTTAACCCCAATAATAATCATCAGTTATAACGATAAAGAATTTAATCCTTTGGAGTATGAGAACCCGAATGAGCCGGGCAAGAATATCTTCATGGTCACCACGCGCACGCCACTACAATTAAAGACAACTCAGTTGCTTAAATATGGTCGACTAAAAGGGATTTTCTACAAGGACCAAAGTCCAGAGCAGATAGCCCTTGGATTGGAGTCCTTGGCTCAAGGGCGGTCATGGCTTAGCCGCGCGGTCACCGATCAGCTACTCTCATACTTTCAATCGGTCTTAATTCGCTATAACCCGCCTCATACGATTAATTTAACTCGCCGCGAAATAGAAGTACTGGAGGCTCTAAAGTCGGGAAAGTCAAATTATCATATCTCCGAAAAGCTTTTCGTAAGCGAACACACGATTAAGTCTCATCTATATAAGATATTTCGGAAAATAAAGGTAAAAAACAGGGACGAGGCGGTATTGTGGGCGCACCATTTCTTACCATAACCCGTCAATTTACATAAATTTCATACACTAGACATTGGGGTAGCTCTAACTTGATGGTAGAGTTAGGCGCTAAATTAATAACAATCTTTATAACGTTAGGTTACCCCATGATTAAAAAGTGTTTATTCCCCGCCGCAGGCTACGGCACTCGTTTCCTTCCTGCTACTAAATCTATGCCAAAAGAGATGATGCCAGTGGTGAACAAACCACTTATCGAATATGGCGTTGAAGAAGCGATTGAAGCAGGTATGGACGGTATGTGTATCGTTACTGGCCGTGGTAAACACTCCATCATGGATCACTTCGATAAGAACTACGAGCTAGAGCACCAGATCCAAGGTACCAACAAAGAAGAGCTACTGGTTGATATCCGTGACATCATCGAATCTGCAAACTTCACCTATATTCGCCAACGCGAAATGAAGGGCCTAGGCCACGCAATCCTAACTGGTCGTGAACTAGTGGGTGATGAACCATTTGCCGTAGTTCTTGCTGATGACCTTTGTGTAAACGAAGAGCAAGGCGTTCTAGCACAGATGGCAGCACTTTATAAGCAGTTCCGTTGTTCAATCGTTGCAGTTCAAGAAGTGCCTGAAGATGAGACCCATAAGTATGGCGTTATCAAGGGTGAGATGATCAAAGACGACCTAATCCGTGTTGATGACATGGTTGAAAAACCAGAACCAGGCACAGCACCAAGCAACCTAGCGATCATCGGCCGCTACATCCTGACTCCAGATATCTTTGAGCTAATCGAAAACACTGAACCAGGTAAAGGCGGCGAGATCCAAATCACCGACGCACTACTTAAGCAAGCACAAGCTGGCTGTGTCCTAGCATACAAATTCAAAGGCAAACGTTTTGACTGTGGTAGCGTAGATGGCTATATCGAAGCAACCAACTACTGCTTTGAGAACATCTACAAAAAAGACGAGAAAGCCACTGAGCTTGGCAAGAAGTCGACCCAGAAAGAAGCCTAATTCTGATTCCGAAAAACAGTGGCAATAGCCACTGTTTTTTTATCCAGTAATTGTTTGCACAGCTTTGAAGCTATGTAATACTTGCAAGATTGCTGACTATAAAGTGGATTCAGATGGATACTATCGACGTTCGTGGTGCTCGTACCCACAACCTGAAGAATATCAACCTCACCATTCCTCGCGATAAGCTCATTGTTATCACAGGCCTCTCAGGCTCAGGAAAATCATCTCTAGCATTCGATACCCTCTACGCTGAGGGGCAACGCCGATACGTAGAATCCCTTTCCGCTTACGCCAGGCAGTTCCTTTCTTTGATGGAAAAGCCAGATGTAGACCATATTGAGGGTCTATCTCCTGCGATCTCCATCGAACAGAAGTCTACCTCACACAACCCGCGCTCCACCGTAGGTACTATCACCGAAGTCTACGACTACCTGCGTCTGCTATATGCACGCGTAGGTGAACCAAGGTGTCCAGAGCACAAGGTGCCGCTGGCCGCACAGACGGTTAGTCAGATGGTTGATAAGGTTCTTGAGTTGCCAGAAGGCTCAAAGATGATGCTGCTTGCGCCTATCGTGAAAGAGCGTAAAGGTGAGCACGTTAAGACCTTTGAAAACCTTGTTGCACAAGGCTTCATTAGAGCACGTGTTGATGGTGATATCTGCGACCTATCCGATCCACCGACGCTAGAGCTTCATAAGAAACACACCATAGAGGTTATCGTCGACCGCTTTAAGGTGCGTGGCGACCTTAAGCAACGCCTCGCTGAATCTTTTGAGACCACCTTGGAGCTATCAGGTGGTATCGCTGTGGTTGCCTCAATGGATAAACATGACGAAGAAGATGAAATCATCTTCTCAGCTAACTTTGCTTGCCCATATTGTGGTTATAGCATGCAAGAGCTGGAGCCACGCTTATTCTCGTTCAACAACCCAGCGGGTGCCTGCCATACCTGTGATGGCTTAGGCGTACAGCAATACTTTGATGAAGGTCGTGTGGTTCTGGATGACAGTCTGAGTATCGCAGATGGCGCAATCAAAGGGTGGGATCAGAAAAACTACTACTATTTTCAGATGCTTGGCGCACTGGCTGAGCACTATGACTTTGACCTTTATGCACCGTTTAACTCACTTCCTAAGAAAATTCGAGAGATAGTGCTAACTGGCTCTGGTCGTACCCAGATTGAGTTCAAATACATCAACGACCGTGGTGATATTCGAGTTAAAACCCATCCGTTCGAAGGTATTCTCAATACCCTAGAGCGTCGATACCGTGATACTGAGTCCAACTCAGTGCGTGAAGATCTAGCCAAATATATCTCTACCCGCTCATGCTCAAGTTGTGGTGGCACTAGGCTCCGCGAAGAAGCCCGTAATGTATTTATCGCCGATACCCCGCTTCCAAGCATTGTTGAGATGAGCATCAGTGATGCGATGCAGTTCTTTAAATCATTGGAGCTTGAGGGGCAAAAAGCGCAGATCGCTGAAAAGATAATGAAGGAGATCAACGACCGCCTTCACTTCTTAGTCAACGTTGGCCTTAACTATCTCAACCTTTCTCGCAGTGCCGAAACACTCTCTGGTGGTGAGGCTCAACGTATTCGTCTTGCTAGCCAGATTGGTGCTGGTCTCGTTGGCGTGATGTACGTGCTGGATGAGCCGTCAATAGGCCTCCACCAGCGTGACAACGAACGCCTGCTTGCAACCCTGACTCACCTTCGCGATCTCGGAAACACCGTACTGGTTGTTGAACACGATGAAGATGCCATCAGAACCGCAGATCACATTATCGATATCGGCCCTGGGGCAGGTGTGCATGGTGGTCAGGTAGTGGCTGAAGGTACCTACGAAGAGATTATCAATAACGATGAATCTCTCACTGGTCAGTATCTAAAAGGCACCAAAGAGATTGCAGTGCCAAAAGAGCGTACTCCCGTGGATCCTAAGAAACTTCTCCAGCTTTCTGGGGCGAGCGGTAACAATCTGAAGCAGGTCGACTTAACGATTCCGTGTGGGCTATTTACCTGTGTCACTGGTGTGTCCGGTTCGGGTAAGTCGACCCTAATCAACGATACCTTCTTTAAGGTTGCACACAGAGAACTGAACGGTGCAACCACCAGCAATCCGAGCCCTTATGCGAAGATCGATGGCCTACAGCACTTCGATAAGGTGATCGATATAGATCAGAGCCCGATCGGCCGTACTCCAAGATCGAACCCTGCCACCTACACCGGGATCTTTACTCCAATCCGAGAACTATTTGCGGGCACACAGGAAGCTCGTTCCCGCGGTTATAAACCGGGTCGCTTTAGCTTTAACGTGCGCGGAGGCCGATGTGAGGCCTGTCAGGGTGATGGCGTGATCAAGGTAGAGATGCACTTCCTGCCTGACGTATATGTTCCTTGTGATAGCTGTAAAGGTAAGCGCTACAACCGTGAAACCTTAGAAGTTCGCTACAAAGGCAAGTCTATCGATCAAGTTCTAGAGATGACGGTTGAAGATGCTCACGCCTTCTTCGAACCAGTGCCCGTTATCGCGCGTAAACTGAAAACCCTTATTGATGTTGGCCTATCCTATATCCGCCTAGGTCAGGCAGCCACCACCCTATCCGGTGGTGAGGCACAGCGTGTGAAACTAGCTCGTGAGCTATCCAAACGTGACACAGGCAAAACTCTGTATATTCTGGACGAACCGACTACAGGTCTGCACTTCCACGATATACAACAACTGCTAACCGTATTGCATCGTCTACGAGACCACGGCAATACTATAGTGGTTATCGAGCACAACCTAGATGTGGTGAAAACGGCCGACTGGATTGTCGACCTTGGTCCAGAGGGTGGACAAGGCGGTGGCGAGATTATTGCTACCGGTACTCCAGAAGAGGTCGCGCTTGTTGAGGGCTCTCATACCGCTCGCTTCCTTAAACCTATGCTCAAGATGTAGAGGACTCGCCACCTATGGCAACCCTGTTAACCTCAGGTACCAACTTACAGGCACAGAAACCAACTGTGCCTTTGAACAAGCGTTTTATGTTCGCAATCGGGGTCGCCTTTTTAGTGGCGACCCATTTCTTCACCCCCAATCCGGGTGGTGCAGGACTGTTTCTCTCCTTTAACCCACCGGTTTGGATAACCATATCTATTGCATTGGGTATGGCCGCCTATCAGACAGCACGTAACCGTGTTATCAAATACTCCAAGCTGTCTGTGGCTATGTTGATCAGCTGTATCTTACTGACTCTGCCACTGTTTTATCCCAATGCTGAACCTTTGCTGGCATTGCCAAGACTAATGGGACTATGGGCTGGTCTTGGGCTATTTGTTGCCTTACAACAATTCCGGTTCAGTAATGAAGAGAAACAGCGCCTGTTATGGTTCATCTTGCTATCCGTGTTAATCGAAGCACTGTTTGGCTGGGTACAATATACCTTGCTCTCTGAGGGCAATATGTTTGGCTATAACACAGTAGCTAACCGCCCCTACGGTATATTTCAACAACCAAATGTTATGGCCAGTTTCTTGGCTACTGGTTTGGTGATTTCTGGCTATTTACTGGCTAGACAGCCCCATACTAAGTATCTGCATTGGCGCCATAAACTTATCCTTCTTTACGCGACTCCAGTTCTCACTATTCCACTTCTGGTTGTATTAGCGTCTCGCACTGGTTGGCTAGGCTCTATTCTCGCACTCGCTCTGCTTTTGCCTTATGTACATCGCTTCGCTGCCCGCAATCGAGCCTATACTTGGGGCGCTATGTTGCTGCTCGGGTTGGGTGTTGGTTTAGGATTGACTCAAGTCGGGGATAACCAATCACTACTACAGCAAAAAGCTGATCTAGAAAGTCCGAGGGCATATACCCTTCCTCAAACCCTAGATATGTTGATAGAGAAGCCTCTCTCTGGATATGGTTATGGTCGCTTCGAGCCTGAATATATGCTGTATACGGCAAGACAGCATCAGCTGAACAGCGAGTACCCTGCTGGCCTGCCGTCTATGGACCACCCGCATAATGAACTGCTTTATTGGGGTGCTGAAGGGGGCATATTACCTTTGTTCGGGATCTTACTAGCGATGGGTTATGTACTGTATTGGCTGACAAAGGCAAGAAAAGGCACTCGTATTGGTATCTTGTCGCTATTTATTCCAATCGTGCTTCACTCACAGCTAGAATATCCTTTCTATCACTCAGCCATACACTGGATCAGTTTTATCCTATTGATCTATTGGGTTGATCAGCGCGGTGGTAAGAGCTATCAATTCAACTTCGGCCGTTCTTCCAAACTCATATTGAGACTAGGAAGCCTGTTGATGCCTATCGTCGTTAGCTTCTTTATGTTGACCTCACTTCAAACCAATCAGGTATTAACGGAATTTGAGAAGTCCAAGCCGAAAAACCCTGACATCTTAGATAGAGTAACAAATCCAATCGTATGGAAAGACAGATACGAATGGGATATCAATAGCACCTTCTTACAGCTAGGACTGGCGACGGGCAATCCAGACTATATCCAGTCGTTCGTGGATTGGTCTCAAGAGTTTATCCAGCACAAACCAAGACCTTCGGTATACAAGAACCTAATCTTGGCTTATCAAGGCTTGTCTGATGAGAGGTTAGCCGAGGAGATTCGCGGGGAGGCCAAGTTCCTATTTCCAAATGTCGACTTTGATAACATCACCTTGGTCAAGGTGGGAGAAAAATCAGAGTCTGACGCTACTGATTCCGAATAAGAAAAAGGCTCCGTATTCTACGGAGCCTTTTCTATTCTACTTGAGCACTTCTTCTAGGGCTCGCAAACAGAGCGCAACGTTCTCTCTACGAGCACCATACCCCATCAGTCCGATACGCCAAGCCTTGCCAGCAAGCGCACCTAAACCTGCTCCTATCTCAAGGTTGTAATCGTTGAGAAGCCTCTGACGAACCTCGGCATCATCGACCCCTTGCGGAATATAAACCGCATTAAGTTGAGGCAGTCTTTGTTCTTCCTCAACCACAAACTCAATACCTAATTTGGATAGGCCTTGTTTGAGCAACTGATGCATCTGCTGATGACGCTGCCAAGCATTCTCTAGCCCTTCATTCTTTAGAATCAACAAGGCTTCATGTAGAGCGTACAGGCTGTTAACCGGAGCCGTGTGATGATATGAGCGTTTACCCTCTCCGCTCCAGTAACCGAGAACTAGACTCTGATCGAGGAACCAACTCTGAACCGGATTTTTACGAGCTTGTATCTTATCGATAGCTTGCTGAGAGAATGTCAGCGGTGATAGTCCTGGCACACAAGAAAGGCATTTCTGACTTCCAGAATAAACAGCATCCAAGCCCCAGTTATCTACATACAAGGGAACGCCACCGAGTGAGGTTACTGCATCAACAATAACCAGCATGTCCTTTTGCTTCGCTAACTTGGCAATGGCTTCTGCATCACTGACTGCACCGGTTGAGGTTTCAGCATGTACAAAGGCTACGGCAACAGCATCAGGATTCTCTTCGATAGCCTGCGCGACTTTATCAACAGAAACAGCACTGCTCCACTCATCATCCACCAGCACAGCTTCTGCACCGCAACGAGCAACATTTTCTCGCATGCGCTCGCCAAAAACACCATTGCGGCAGACAATCACCTTCTCACCCGGTTCAATCAGGTTAACGAAACACGCTTCCATTCCCGCACTGCCAGGTGCAGAGATAGCAATAGTGAATTCATTTTCAGTCTGAAACGCATACTTCAGCAGAGTTTTAAGCTCGTCCATCATATTGATAAACAAAGGGTCTAGATGACCTATGGTCGGTCTTGCGAGCGCTTGAAGAACTTGAGGAGAGATATCTGAAGGGCCAGGGCCCAATAAAGTGCGACGTGGGGGATTGAAGCTTTGCATATAGGGTGTCCTTGTTGTTTTTCTTCAGGGTATGACACTCACAAGCCTCGCTCAAACCTAACAAGCCAGAATTGAGTCCTGATAGACAAAGTATCTTGCAAGAATTTCATTCAACCGGTTGACATAATTTGAGCAAAGCCTTTCAATGATTGTTTGGAGAAAAACCAATAAAAATACCCATCTCCGAATAATTATCGCTGGTTTATTCCGGCACTTTTGAATCACAGATTTTTGTCTTTTTTAGAAAAGCTCATTAAAGGAATAATGGAGAGAAGCCGTGGGAGCAATCAACGTTGCTAAATTCGGTGGCACCAGTGTCGCTAACTATGAAGCGATGAACCGCTGTGCAGCCATTGTAGAAAACAACCCTGACACTAAACTCGTCGTTATTAGCGCCTGTTCTGGCGTAACTAACATCTTGGTAGAACTGGCAAATGGTGTGCAAGAGCAAGCCAAGCGTGAGCAATTGCTGCAGAACCTAGTTCAAATCCATTTCTCTATCGTAGATCAACTGAAAAACCCTTCTGAGATCACCCCTGCTATCAATGAGATCCTCGCTAAGGTTTCTCAATGTGCAGAACAGGCCGCGGAAAAGAGCAGTACTCAACTGACTGACCAGCTAGTTGCCTGTGGTGAGCTTATGTCTACACACATTCTTAGCCAGTTGATGCGCGAACGTGGACATCAAGCAACCCGCTTTGATATCCGCACCGTAATGAAGACCACATCAAACTTTGGTAGTGCAGAACCGCTACTGGATGATATCCGTGTGGCAGCTCAGTCTCATCTTGTGCCACTGTGTGAAGATAATATTGTTATCACTCAAGGCTTTATTGGCTCTGACCATAATAACCAAACCACAACCCTAGGTCGTGGTGGCAGTGACTACAGTGCCGCTTTGATTGCAGAAGCAGTGGATGCAAGTGGTCTAGAGATCTGGACAGACGTTCCAGGTATCTATACCACTGACCCTAGAATCGCGCCTCAAGCGAAACCAATCCAAGAGATCAGCTTTAGCGAAGCCTCGGAGATGGCAAACTATGGTGCCAAGATCCTGCACCCATCGACACTATTGCCAGCCCTTCGCCATAAGATACCTGTATTTGTAGGTTCGTCTAAAGAGCCAGAGCTTGGTGGTACTTGGGTAAAACAGCAAGTAGAAAGCGCACCTTTGTTCCGTGCAGTAACCCTGCGTGGCAATCAAACCATGGTGACTCTAAAAAGCCTTAGCATGTTCCATGCATATGGTTTCCTCGCTAAAGTGTTTGAGATCCTAGCTCGTCATCGCGTGTCGGTAGATTTGATCACAACCTCAGAGATCAGTGTCTCTCTGACCCTTGACCGTACTAACACTCAAGGTGGTTCACCTCAGCTTCCAGCAGAAGCTCAGCGAGAACTGGAAGAGCTTTGTTCTGTAGAGGTTGAGCACAACCTTAGCCTAATCGCCCTTATCGGTAACAACATGGGCCAGGCGAAAGGGACAGCGAAACACATCTTCGGCACCCTAGAAGACCACAACCTAAGAATGATCTGTTATGGTGCGAGTAACCATAACCTATGCTTCCTATTGCATGAGTCTTCGGCTCGCCATGCAGTGCAACAATTGCATCGTCAGCTGTTTGAAAACCAAGCATAAACAATACGTTAGATACTAAAAAGGGGCGATTATCGCCCCTTTTTTCTATTCAGCTAGCCGTTAATGTTTGGGCCTAACCATTTCTCAGCCTCAAGTCTATCCCAGCCCTTACGAGCGGCATAGTCATTCAACTGGTCTTCTTGGATCTGTGCAACGGCAAAGTAGCGACTATCTGGATGAGAAAAATACCAACCCGACACCGAAGCACCTGGCCACATTGCATAGCTAGAGGTCAAAGACATACCAATAGTCTCCTCCACATTCATAAGCTCCCAAAGCGGTCCTTTTTCTGTGTGCTCAGGACAAGCGGGATAACCCGGCGCTGGACGAATACCTTGGTACTTCTCACGAATTAGATCATCGTTATCCAATTGCTCATCAGGTGCATAACCCCAATGCTTAGTGCGTACCTCTTGGTGTAGATATTCAGCAAAGGCTTCTGCCAAACGATCTGCAACCGCCTGGATCATGATGGCGTTGTAATCATCGCCCTCAGCTTTATATTTATCCGCAAGCTCACGCTCACCAATACCACCGGTTACTGCAAAGGCACCGATCCAGTCAGCTTTACCTGAACTCTTAGGTGCAACGTAATCACTCAAACAGTAGTTAAAGCCTTTCGGTTTCTCTGTCTGTTGGCGAAGATGCTGTAGAGTCTTGATTACCTCAGTGCGAGACTCATCTGCATACACCTCGATATCGTCACCATTGCTGTTCGCTGGGAACAGTTGGCACATACCACTTGCCTTGATGATGCCATCCGCTTCTATCTTATCTAGGAACTCGTTTGCATCCTGATATAGGCGCTTGGCTTCTTCACCCACTTCTTCGTGCTCGAGAATAGCAGGGAATTTGCCCATCAAGCTCCAAGTCATGAAGAAAGGAGTCCAATCGATATACTTACGCAACACAGATACATCCATGTCCTTGATAACCACAGGCTCAAGCGTCTTAGGTTGAGGCGGCGTGTAGCCTTCCCAATCAATATCAACACGGTTAGCACGAGCTTTTTCAAGAGTCACAGGTTTGCTCTTCGGACGCTTACGTGCATGTTGTTCACGCACTCTCTCATAGTCTAGGTCTAGTTTTTCAACGAAAGCTGGCTTCAATTCATTCGATAACAGAGAGGTGCATACACCTACCGCGCGAGATGCGTTATTTACATACACCACAGGCTCGGAGTAGTTTTGTTCAATCTTAACTGCAGTGTGTGCCTTAGAGGTGGTAGCACCGCCGATCATCAATGGCAGATCAAACCCGAGACGTTCCATCTCTTTTGCCACATGCACCATCTCATCTAGAGAAGGGGTGATCAGGCCAGATAGACCAATGATGTCTACGTTTTCTTCCTTAGCGACTTTTAAGATCTTCTCGCAAGGAACCATTACTCCAAGGTCGATAATCTCGTAGTTATTACACTGAAGTACCACACCAACAATGTTCTTACCGATGTCATGAACATCACCCTTAACCGTTGCTAGGAGGATCTTGCCGTTAGACTGTCCCGCCTGTTTTTCTGCATTGATGTAAGGCTCTAGATACGCAACGGCTTGCTTCATTACACGCGCTGATTTTACTACCTGTGGAAGGAACATCTTACCTTCACCGAATAGATCACCAACCACGTTCATGCCGTCCATCAGTGGACCTTCGATAACCTCGAGTGGCTTGCTAGCATTGGCTCGAGCCTCTTCTGTGTCCTCGACGATAAACTCGGTAATACCTTTAACTAGCGCATGCTCAAGGCGTTTTTGTACTGGCCATGAACGCCACTCTTGAGCGGCTCCATCGTCTTGTGAACCAACGCTATTTTCACGGTACTCTTCTGCGAGCTCAAGCAGATTCTCCGTAGCATCTGGATGACGATTAAGCACCACATCCTCTACCGCAATGCGCAGTTTCTCTGGTACGTTGTCATACACCTCTAACTGACCGGCATTAACGATACCCATGTCCATACCGTTCTTGAAGCAGTGGTATAGGAATACCGCATGGATCGCTTCACGCACATAGTTATTACCGCGGAAGGAGAAAGATACGTTAGATACGCCACCTGAAACCATAGCATGTGGCAGGTCGCGTTTAATGTCTGCAACCGCTTCAATGAAATCTACTGCGTAGTTGTTGTGCTCATCGATACCCGTCGCTACCGCAAAGATATTCGGGTCAAAGATAACGTCCTCCGGTGGGAAGCCAACTTCGTTCACTAAGATGTTGTAGGCATTGGTACAGATCTCTATCTTGCGCTCACGAGTATCCGCCTGACCCACTTCATCAAAGGCCATTACGATAACTGCGGCACCATAGCGACGAATCAGCTTAGCCTGTTCAACAAACTTCTCTTTGCCCTCTTTTAGAGAGATAGAGTTAACTATGCCCTTGCCTTGGAGACACTTAAGACCTGCCTCGATAACCTCCCACTTGGAGGAGTCGACCATGATCGGCACCTTGGAGATCTCTGGCTCTGAGGCACACAGGTTTAGGAAACGAACCATACAGGCTTCCGCATCCAGCATGCCCTCATCCATATTGATATCGATGATCTGAGCACCATTCTCTACCTGCTGACGTGCAACCTCGAGAGCTTCTTCATAAAGCTCTTCTTTAATCAGGCGCTTGAAACGAGCTGAACCAGTTACGTTAGTACGCTCACCCACGTTTACAAATAGAGTCTCTTTTTCAATGGTTAGCGGCTCAAGACCAGACAGTCGGCAAGCTGTAACTAACTCAGGAAGAGAGCGAGGTGTAACACCTTCAACAGCTTCTGCCATGGCGCGGATATGCTCTGGCGTAGTACCACAACAGCCACCCACCAGGTTCAAGAAGCCAGATTCTGCCCACTCTTTAATGTGCTCAGCCATATCTGAAGGAGAAAGGTCATATTCACCAAAGGCGTTCGGTAGGCCCGCATTTGGATGCACAGAGACAAAGGTCTCTGAGATACGCGACATCTCTTCTACATAAGGACGTAGCTCGTCTGGACCAAGAGCACAGTTGAGGCCAAAAGAGATCGGCTGAACGTGACGAAGGGAGTTGTAGAAGGCTTCGGTTGTTTGACCTGAAAGGGTTCGACCTGAGGCATCAGTAATCGTGCCCGAGATCATCACAGGCAAAGAGTAGCCTAGCTCATCAAACACAGTCTCGACTGCAAAAGCACACGCCTTGGCGTTCAAGGTATCGAAAATGGTCTCAATAAGAATAAGGTCACTACCACCCTTAATAAGGGCATGAGTAGACTCTTTATACGCTTCAACTAATTGGTCAAAGGTAACGTTACGAAAACCTGGGTCATTTACGTCTGGAGAAATAGAACAGGTACGGTTTGTTGGACCAAGCACACCCGCAACATAGCGAGGCTTCTCTGGTGTCTTTGCGGTCCACTCATCAGCCACCTCACGAGCCAGTTTCGCCGCAGCAAAGTTGATCTCTTCACTGAGGTCTTCCATCTCATAGTCCGCCATCGCAATCGTGGTGGCGTTAAAGGTGTTGGTTTCTAAGATGTCCGCACCCGCTTCTAGGTATTGCGAGTGAATCTGTTTGATCAGTTGAGGCTGAGTCAGAACGAGTAGGTCGTTGTTGCCTTTTAGGTCGCAGTGCCAATCAGCAAAACGTCCTCCACGATAATCCGGTTCTTCTAGTTTCTCGTTTTGGATCATGGTGCCCATACCACCATCGATCAATAAAATACGTTGTTGTAACTGGGCCTCTAATTGGTCTCTCATACTGCTTCCTGCTCAGCTCAAATTATTCCGAAATTGCCCTCCATCCTATCACAGTCCTATTAGATTTCTAGACGTCTAAAACACTAGGTGTTGTTATTTTATCGTTAACGAAAACATAGTTTATTTGAATTACTCTGAAATATGTCTCAAAGTCTTGATGCGCATATTAAATGGAGAATTAAATGGAAGCCTACAATACGCTCTGCTTTCTGGCAGCCGGAGCGGTATTAATCGCCTTTATCAACAGTAAGATTGGTAAGATGCAAACCACCATAGCCATTACCGCTGGTGCAATGCTCTTATCTCTCGGCATCATCATCGCAGGTCAAATGGGTTGGTTTAAGCTATCTCATGTAGCCACAGAAACCATAGCTTCAATAGACTTTGAGAACTTCCTACTTAAAGGTATTTTGGGTTTCCTTCTATTTGCAGGTGGCCTTGGCATACACATAGACCACCTCAAAGATCAAAAATGGGAAATTACAGGACTGGCACTGGGTGCAACCATCTTCTCAACCTTCTTTATTGGCTTTGTCCTCTATTTCCTATGTTCACTAATAGGCATCAATCTTGACCTTATCTACTGTCTTCTATTTGGTGCCTTGATATCCCCTACCGACCCCATTGCAGTATTGGCGATCGTTAAGAAACTCAATGCCCCAAAACGTATCTCAACTCAAATCGAGGGGGAGTCGCTGTTTAACGATGGTTTTGGTCTGGTTATCTTTGTCACCATGTTCACAGTCGCCTTTGGCAGCGAAGCACCTACCGTAGGCAGTGTTACTTCACTATTCCTACACGAGGCAGTGGGCGGTATTCTGTATGGCTTCGTTCTAGGCTTGCTGTTCCACTTTCTGATCAGCTCTACCGATGATCATTCAATGGAGCTACTACTAACCCTAACCATACCAACCGCAGGTTACGTATTTGCCGAAGTGCTTGAAGTATCAGGACCACTAGCCATGGTGGTATCGGGCATCATGATAGGTAACTGGACCAGACAAAAAGGGTTCTCAAAAGAGAGTCATCAAAACCTCGACCACTTTTGGGAGCTGATTGATGAGTTCCTAAACGGTGTACTGTTCCTACTCATCGGTATGTCTATGCTGTTATTTGAATTCCATAAGGAAGACTGGGTGTTGATGGTATTAGCTGTGCCATTGGTACTGACAGCTCGTTTCTTGAGTGTAAGAGGCACCTATATAGGCTTTAACCGCTTTAGAAAGTACAACCCAATGTCAGTGAAGATCCTTACTTGGGGTGGCCTGCGAGGAGGTCTTGCCTTGGCAATGGCACTGTCTATCCCAACCGGCATTATGGTTATCCCAGAGAAGAACATAGACGTAAAAGAGCTCATCATGGTGATGACCTATTCGGTGGTGATGTTCTCTATCTTGATACAAGGGATGACTATCACCCCTATGATAGAAAAAGCTAAAACGCTCGAACCAGAGGAAGAAGAAAAATAGAAAAAGGCGTGCATATGGCACGCCTTCTTTTTATTCGTCGGTGGTAAAGTTCGCTTCAGAGAACTTATCCAAGTCATATGGAGTTTGTTGGTAAACGCAGTAGTTGAGCCAATTGCTAAACAGCAGATGCCCATGACTGCGCCAAGTAGCGCGAGGGGCTTTATCCGGATTATCTTCAGGATAGTAGTTCACAGGAACAGCAGGCTCCATACCCTCTCCAAGGTCACGCACATACTCCGTATGTAGGGTATGTGACTCGTACTCCGGATGACCCGTTACGAATACATTACGCTTATCTTTAGTCGAAGCTAGGTATACACCTGCAACATCCGAGGTCGCGAGGATATCTAGATCTGTATGTTCAGCTAAGTATTCCGGTGAGAAGTCCGCATAACGAGAATGAGGCGCTAGGAAGGTATCATCAAATCCACGCAAGATAGGATGATGCTGATCGTGAATCAGATGCTGATACACACCTGATAGTTTTTCCTTTCGAGTGCGTTTAGGCAAGTCATAGAGTAGCTTCAGACCTGCCTGAGCAGCCCAACAAACATAAAGTGTTGAAGTTACGTGTTCTTTTGCCCAGTTCATAATGGACTGCAGATGCTCCCAATAGATCACATCCTCAAACTGAACCAAACCTAATGGCGCACCTGTGATGATCAAGCCATCGAAGTTGCGCTGTTTTACTCCCTCAAATTGGCGATAAAAGGTATCAAGGTGTTCTGTTGGAGTGTTCTTACTTGGGCGGTTATCAATGCGTAGTAGCTCTACATCTACTTGAAGAGGACTATTAGAGAGAAGACGAAGGAACTGGGTTTCAGTCTCAATCTTCTTCGGCATTAGATTCAGTAGTAGGACTCTAAGCGGACGAATCTCTTGCGAAGACGCACGAGACTCAGACATCACAAAGATGTTCTCTCCGCGCAATACATCCGTCGCAGGTAATTGATCAGGGACTCGAATCGGCACAACTTTTCTCCTTTAAGCATCTAGACGTCCATACGTATATCCTGTCAGACTACTGCAATAGAATCATGATGTCGAGTACGATATTGAAATCTAACCTTCAATCCCGAGCCCATTGATATTCTGGGTTCTCTCCTAGCCGTTTAAAGTATTCTGGATGTAGTTGTTTAAACTGGTCTTTTTGCAGATCGGCAATGTTCCAATCAGAAAAGTCGATAACCAGTGTCTTACCGTTTATTTCAAGTTCTGTGTGGCTTAAGTGCCTCAGAATTCTGCTGTACCTCAGCTGCTCCTGCTTGTCACAACTAAAGGTTACTGTTTGACTGTCAGACTTATTGATCTTTAACTGTCCACTAGCATCAGCCGCACAGCTACTATAGTCGGTCAATTGAAGGACTAGCTTGTTATCCATGGTTGTATAGACAGACACCTCTATAGACTGCATTGGATAAAGCTTACGAAGAAGAAGCTGATGGGTATTCCGAGTTCTAGCAATCTGCACACCACTATCTACAAATGGCAAAGTCAGCCACTCCCAGTCGTAACCACTGTCTTTATATGCCAATAGCCCAAACACACTACCAAACAGCGTGAATAGGTATATAGACAGAATACAGAGGAATAAGATCAGTAGCTTTTTCATCATCGTAGCAATTAGAGACTTTAAATAAAGATACCACTGTTCAGCAGAATGTTAGGGATAAAGAATTGAGATTGAGGATCTGGGGGCTATCAGCTATCAGCAGAATTATAAAAGCCTCAGACGTAAAAAAGCCCTAGTCTTTCGACTAGGGCTTCTCTATTAGTGGCGGAGTGGACGGGACTCGAACCCGCGACCCCCGGCGTGACAGGCCGGTATTCTAACCAACTGAACTACCACTCCGCACCAATTTGTTATCAATTCAAAGTCTTACTCGCGTTGCTTTGAGTCGATGTAATTTAAAGCCTGGCGATGTCCTACTCTCACATGGGGAAGCCCCACACTACCATCGGCGCTATTGCGTTTCACTTCTGAGTTCGGCATGGAATCAGGTGGGTCCACAACGCTATGGTCGCCAAGCAAATTCTTAAAATTCGGAAAGCTATCTAAAAGTTCATCACACAATCAACGTTCTATCTTCGAGTCCAACTCAAAACCTCTTAGGTGTTGTATGGTTAAGCCTCACGGGCAATTAGTACAGGTTAGCTCAACGCCTCACAACGCTTACACACCCTGCCTATCAACGTTCTAGTCTCGAACAACCCTTCAGGACACTTAAAGTGCCAGGGAAGACTCATCTCAGGGCTCGCTTCCCGCTTAGATGCTTTCAGCGGTTATCGATTCCGAACTTAGCTACCGGGCAATGCCATTGGCATGACAACCCGAACACCAGAGGTTCGTCCACTCCGGTCCTCTCGTACTAGGAGCAGCCCCCTTCAATCTTCCAACGCCCACGGCAGATAGGGACCGAACTGTCTCACGACGTTCTAAACCCAGCTCGCGTACCACTTTAAATGGCGAACAGCCATACCCTTGGGACCGACTTCAGCCCCAGGATGTGATGAGCCGACATCGAGGTGCCAAACACCGCCGTCGATATGAACTCTTGGGCGGTATCAGCCTGTTATCCCCGGAGTACCTTTTATCCGTTGAGCGATGGCCCTTCCATTCAGAACCACCGGATCACTATGACCTGCTTTCGCACCTGCTCGAATTGTCATTCTCGCAGTCAAGCGGGCTTATGCCATTGCACTAACCTCACGATGTCCAACCGTGATTAGCCCACCTTCGTGCTCCTCCGTTACTCTTTGGGAGGAGACCGCCCCAGTCAAACTACCCACCAGGCACTGTCCTCACCCCAGATAATGGGGCTAAGTTAGAACATCAAACATACAAGGGTGGTATTTCAAGGATGGCTCCACCAATACTGGCGTACTGGTTTCAAAGCCTCCCACCTATCCTACACATGTAGGCTCAATGTTCAGTGCCAAGCTGTAGTAAAGGTTCACGGGGTCTTTCCGTCTAGCCGCGGGTACACTGCATCTTCACAGCGATTTCAATTTCACTGAGTCTCGGGTGGAGACAGCGTGGCCATCATTACGCCATTCGTGCAGGTCGGAACTTACCCGACAAGGAATTTCGCTACCTTAGGACCGTTATAGTTACGGCCGCCGTTTACCGGGGCTTCGATCAAGAGCTTCGACTTACGTCTAACCCCATCAATTAACCTTCCGGCACCGGGCAGGCGTCACACCGTATACGTCATCTTACGATTTTGCACAGTGCTGTGTTTTTAATAAACAGTTGCAGCCACCTGGTATCTGCGACTCCCAATAGCTCCATCCGCAAGGGACTTCACCGTCGAGAGCGTACCTTCTCCCGAAGTTACGGTACCATTTTGCCTAGTTCCTTCACCCGAGTTCTCTCAAGCGCCTTGGTATTCTCTACCCGACCACCTGTGTCGGTTTGGGGTACGATTCCTTATAATCTGAAGCTTAGAGGCTTTTCCTGGAAGCATGGCATCAATGACTTCACCGCACGTAGCGGCTCGACATCGTATCTCAGCGTTAAGAAAGTCCGGATTTACCTAAACCTTCCGCCTACATACTTGAACCTGGACGACCGTCGCCAGGCCCACCTAGCCTTCTCCGTCCCCCCATCGCAATTATAAGAAGTACGGGAATATTAACCCGTTTCCCATCGACTACGCCTTTCGGCCTCGCCTTAGGGGTCGACTTACCCTGCCCCGATTAACGTTGGACAGGAACCCTTGGTCTTCCGGCGAGGAGGTTTTTCACCCCCTTTATCGTTACTCATGTCAGCATTCGCACTTCTGATACCTCCAGCAGCCCTTACAGACCACCTTCAACGGCTTACAGAACGCTCCCCTACCCCGCTAATAAAATTAGCAGCCGCAGCTTCGGTGTATAGCTTAGCCCCGTTACATCTTCCGCGCAGGCCGACTCGACCAGTGAGCTATTACGCTTTCTTTAAATGATGGCTGCTTCTAAGCCAACATCCTGGCTGTCTAAGCCTTCCCACATCGTTTCCCACTTAGCTATACTTTGGGACCTTAGCTGGCGGTCTGGGTTGTTTCCCTCTCCACGACGGACGTTAGCACCCGCCGTGTGTCTCCCGGATAGTACTCAATGGTATTCGGAGTTTGCAAAGGGTTGGTAAGTCGGGATGACCCCCTAGCCTTAACAGTGCTCTACCCCCATTGGTATTCGTCCGAGGCTCTACCTAAATAGATTTCGGGGAGAACCAGCTATCTCCAGGTTTGATTGGCCTTTCACCCCTAGCCACAAGTCATCCGCTAATTTTTCAACATTAGTCGGTTCGGTCCTCCAGTTGATGTTACTCAACCTTCAACCTGCCCATGGCTAGATCACCTGGTTTCGGGTCTATATCCAGAGACTGAACGCCCAGTTAAGACTCGGTTTCCCTACGGCTCCCCTAGATGGTTAACCTTGCCACTGAATATAAGTCGCTGACCCATTATACAAAAGGTACGCAGTCACACCACGAAGGTGCTCCTACTGCTTGTACGTACACGGTTTCAGGTTCTATTTCACTCCCCTCACAGGGGTTCTTTTCGCCTTTCCCTCACGGTACTGGTTCACTATCGGTCAGTCAGTAGTATTTAGCCTTGGAGGATGGTCCCCCCATATTCAGACAGGATATCACGTGTCCCGCCCTACTCGATTTCACTGATGATGCGTCGACAACTACGGGACTATCACCCTGTATCGTTGAACTTTCCAGAACATTCGTCTAACGCATTAAAAGCTTAAGGGCTAATCCAATTTCGCTCGCCGCTACTTTCGGAATCTCGGTTGATTTCTTTTCCTCGGGGTACTTAGATGTTTCAGTTCCCCCGGTTCGCCTCTTACACCTATGTATTCAGTGCAAGATAATTGCTTATGCAATTGGGTTTCCCCATTCAGAAATCCCAGACTCAAATGGTTTTTACTACCTAATCTGGGCTTATCGCAAGTTAATACGTCTTTCATCGCCTCTGACTGCCAAGGCATCCACCGTGTACGCTTAGTCACTTAACCATACAACCCAAAGAAGTTTCTTTAAGGTTGACCTATTTGCTTTCACTTTTAAAAAGTGAAGACAAAGGTTAAATCACCAAAGTTGTCTGCAATTATTTAAACATGATGCAGACTCGATTTTGCCGGACTCAAATTCCAAGAACACTTGATTGTGTGTTGGTACCTAATCAAAAGATTAGGATTTGAGAACTTTTAATTGAATATTGTTAATCAAACAATATTCGTCAGCTTTCCAAATTGTTAAAGAGCAGATTTCTTTCGAAACCATTTTTAAAAGCACTTAGTAAATGCACTTAAAGATGGTGGGCGATACCGGGCTCGAACCAGTGACCCCCTCCTTGTAAGGGAGGTGCTCTCCCAACTGAGCTAATCGCCCACGAAAGTTTTAATTCCTCGTGGAGAAGAATGGTGGGTCGTGCAGGATTCGAACCTGCGACCAATTGATTAAAAGTCAACTGCTCTACCAACTGAGCTAACGACCCAATGGTATCCCGTAGGGGAGTCGAACCCCTGTTACCGCCGTGAAAGGGCGGTGTCCTAGGCCTCTAGACGAACGGGACACTAAGTTGAAATGTCTTGGGGGACATCTCTAATCTCTTTACTTTCTAAACCATATCAATCTGTGTGGACACTCATCGTGAATAATCATCGTATAAGGAGGTGATCCAGCCCCAGGTTCCCCTAGGGCTACCTTGTTACGACTTCACCCCAGTCATGAACCACAAAGTGGTGAGCGTCCTCCCGAAGGTTAAACTACCCACTTCTTTTGCAGCCCACTCCCATGGTGTGACGGGCGGTGTGTACAAGGCCCGGGAACGTATTCACCGTAGCATTCTGATCTACGATTACTAGCGATTCCGACTTCATGGAGTCGAGTTGCAGACTCCAATCCGGACTACGACGCACTTTTTGGGATTCGCTCACTCTCGCGAGTTGGCCGCCCTCTGTATGCGCCATTGTAGCACGTGTGTAGCCCTACTCGTAAGGGCCATGATGACTTGACGTCGTCCCCACCTTCCTCCGGTTTATCACCGGCAGTCTCCCTGGAGTTCCCACCATTACGTGCTGGCAAACAAGGATAAGGGTTGCGCTCGTTGCGGGACTTAACCCAACATTTCACAACACGAGCTGACGACAGCCATGCAGCACCTGTCTCAGAGTTCCCGAAGGCACCAATTCATCTCTGAAAAGTTCTCTGGATGTCAAGAGTAGGTAAGGTTCTTCGCGTTGCATCGAATTAAACCACATGCTCCACCGCTTGTGCGGGCCCCCGTCAATTCATTTGAGTTTTAATCTTGCGACCGTACTCCCCAGGCGGTCTACTTAACGCGTTAGCTCCGAAAGCCACGGCTCAAGGCCACAACCTCCAAGTAGACATCGTTTACGGCGTGGACTACCAGGGTATCTAATCCTGTTTGCTCCCCACGCTTTCGCATCTGAGTGTCAGTATCTGTCCAGGGGGCCGCCTTCGCCACCGGTATTCCTTCAGATCTCTACGCATTTCACCGCTACACCTGAAATTCTACCCCCCTCTACAGTACTCTAGCCTGCCAGTTTCAAATGCGGTTCCGAGGTTGAGCCCCGGGCTTTCACATCTGACTTAACAAACCACCTGCATGCGCTTTACGCCCAGTAATTCCGATTAACGCTCGCACCCTCCGTATTACCGCGGCTGCTGGCACGGAGTTAGCCGGTGCTTCTTCTGTCGCTAACGTCAAATAATGCAGCTATTAACTACACTACCTTCCTCACGACTGAAAGTGCTTTACAACCCGAAGGCCTTCTTCACACACGCGGCATGGCTGCATCAGGCTTGCGCCCATTGTGCAATATTCCCCACTGCTGCCTCCCGTAGGAGTCTGGACCGTGTCTCAGTTCCAGTGTGGCTGATCATCCTCTCAGACCAGCTAGGGATCGTCGCCTTGGTGAGCCATTACCTCACCAACTAGCTAATCCCACCTGGGCTAATCTTGACGCGAGAGGCCCGAAGGTCCCCCTCTTTGCTCCGAAGAGATTATGCGGTATTAGCCATCGTTTCCAATGGTTATCCCCCACATCAAGGCATATTCCCAGGCATTACTCACCCGTCCGCCGCTCGACGCCGTTATCGTTCCCCGAAGGTTCAGATAACTCGTTTCCGCTCGACTTGCATGTGTTAGGCCTGCCGCCAGCGTTCAATCTGAGCCATGATCAAACTCTTCAATTAAAGTTTTGTTGTTACCGAAGTAACGGCTCAATGAATACTGACTTCAAAATCACTAAGTAATTTTAAAGCTATTATCGTTCCAACAGAACGATAATGAATTGACTGTGCCAAGTCTTTCGACTCGTTTGGTCACTCAGTTCATTGATAAATCTTTTTGGATTATCATCAACGAGTGCCCACACAGATTGATAGGTTTAAATTGTTAAAGAGCTTGGCTTTCAATGACTTAGCATTAGCTCAGTCATTAGCACAGGACGCGTATATTACGCTCCTCACCGAGAAAGTCAACATAAAACTTTAAGTTTTTTTAAAGCCTTATGGTGACTGAACTCAATCGAGTTCAATCGGTATTTAAAGCCTGGCGATGTCCTACTCTCACATGGGGAAGCCCCACACTACCATCGGCGCTATTGCGTTTCACTTCTGAGTTCGGCATGGAATCAGGTGGGTCCACAACGCTATGGTCGCCAAGCAAATTCTTAAAATTCGGAAAGCTATCTAAAAGTTCATCACACAATCAACGTTCTATCTTTGAGTCCAACTCAAAACCTCTTAGGTGTTGTATGGTTAAGCCTCACGGGCAATTAGTACAGGTTAGCTCAACGCCTCACAACGCTTACACACCCTGCCTATCAACGTTCTAGTCTCGAACAACCCTTCAGGACACTTAAAGTGCCAGGGAAGACTCATCTCAGGGCTCGCTTCCCGCTTAGATGCTTTCAGCGGTTATCGATTCCGAACTTAGCTACCGGGCAATGCCATTGGCATGACAACCCGAACACCAGAGGTTCGTCCACTCCGGTCCTCTCGTACTAGGAGCAGCCCCCTTCAATCTTCCAACGCCCACGGCAGATAGGGACCGAACTGTCTCACGACGTTCTAAACCCAGCTCGCGTACCACTTTAAATGGCGAACAGCCATACCCTTGGGACCGACTTCAGCCCCAGGATGTGATGAGCCGACATCGAGGTGCCAAACACCGCCGTCGATATGAACTCTTGGGCGGTATCAGCCTGTTATCCCCGGAGTACCTTTTATCCGTTGAGCGATGGCCCTTCCATTCAGAACCACCGGATCACTATGACCTGCTTTCGCACCTGCTCGAATTGTCATTCTCGCAGTCAAGCGGGCTTATGCCATTGCACTAACCTCACGATGTCCAACCGTGATTAGCCCACCTTCGTGCTCCTCCGTTACTCTTTGGGAGGAGACCGCCCCAGTCAAACTACCCACCAGGCACTGTCCTCACCCCAGATAATGGGGCTAAGTTAGAACATCAAACATACAAGGGTGGTATTTCAAGGATGGCTCCACCAATACTGGCGTACTGGTTTCAAAGCCTCCCACCTATCCTACACATGTAGGCTCAATGTTCAGTGCCAAGCTGTAGTAAAGGTTCACGGGGTCTTTCCGTCTAGCCGCGGGTACACTGCATCTTCACAGCGATTTCAATTTCACTGAGTCTCGGGTGGAGACAGCGTGGCCATCATTACGCCATTCGTGCAGGTCGGAACTTACCCGACAAGGAATTTCGCTACCTTAGGACCGTTATAGTTACGGCCGCCGTTTACCGGGGCTTCGATCAAGAGCTTCGACTTACGTCTAACCCCATCAATTAACCTTCCGGCACCGGGCAGGCGTCACACCGTATACGTCATCTTACGATTTTGCACAGTGCTGTGTTTTTAATAAACAGTTGCAGCCACCTGGTATCTGCGACTCCCAATAGCTCCATCCGCAAGGGACTTCACCGTCGAGAGCGTACCTTCTCCCGAAGTTACGGTACCATTTTGCCTAGTTCCTTCACCCGAGTTCTCTCAAGCGCCTTGGTATTCTCTACCCGACCACCTGTGTCGGTTTGGGGTACGATTCCTTATAATCTGAAGCTTAGAGGCTTTTCCTGGAAGCATGGCATCAATGACTTCACCGCACGTAGCGGCTCGACATCGTATCTCAGCGTTAAGAAAGTCCGGATTTACCTAAACCTTCCGCCTACATACTTGAACCTGGACGACCGTCGCCAGGCCCACCTAGCCTTCTCCGTCCCCCCATCGCAATTATAAGAAGTACGGGAATATTAACCCGTTTCCCATCGACTACGCCTTTCGGCCTCGCCTTAGGGGTCGACTTACCCTGCCCCGATTAACGTTGGACAGGAACCCTTGGTCTTCCGGCGAGGAGGTTTTTCACCCCCTTTATCGTTACTCATGTCAGCATTCGCACTTCTGATACCTCCAGCAGCCCTTACAGACCACCTTCAACGGCTTACAGAACGCTCCCCTACCCCGCTAATAAAATTAGCAGCCGCAGCTTCGGTGTATAGCTTAGCCCCGTTACATCTTCCGCGCAGGCCGACTCGACCAGTGAGCTATTACGCTTTCTTTAAATGATGGCTGCTTCTAAGCCAACATCCTGGCTGTCTAAGCCTTCCCACATCGTTTCCCACTTAGCTATACTTTGGGACCTTAGCTGGCGGTCTGGGTTGTTTCCCTCTCCACGACGGACGTTAGCACCCGCCGTGTGTCTCCCGGATAGTACTCAATGGTATTCGGAGTTTGCAAAGGGTTGGTAAGTCGGGATGACCCCCTAGCCTTAACAGTGCTCTACCCCCATTGGTATTCGTCCGAGGCTCTACCTAAATAGATTTCGGGGAGAACCAGCTATCTCCAGGTTTGATTGGCCTTTCACCCCTAGCCACAAGTCATCCGCTAATTTTTCAACATTAGTCGGTTCGGTCCTCCAGTTGATGTTACTCAACCTTCAACCTGCCCATGGCTAGATCACCTGGTTTCGGGTCTATATCCAGAGACTGAACGCCCAGTTAAGACTCGGTTTCCCTACGGCTCCCCTAGATGGTTAACCTTGCCACTGAATATAAGTCGCTGACCCATTATACAAAAGGTACGCAGTCACACCACGAAGGTGCTCCTACTGCTTGTACGTACACGGTTTCAGGTTCTATTTCACTCCCCTCACAGGGGTTCTTTTCGCCTTTCCCTCACGGTACTGGTTCACTATCGGTCAGTCAGTAGTATTTAGCCTTGGAGGATGGTCCCCCCATATTCAGACAGGATATCACGTGTCCCGCCCTACTCGATTTCACTGATGATGCGTCGACAACTACGGGACTATCACCCTGTATCGTTGAACTTTCCAGAACATTCGTCTAACGCATTAAAAGCTTAAGGGCTAATCCAATTTCGCTCGCCGCTACTTTCGGAATCTCGGTTGATTTCTTTTCCTCGGGGTACTTAGATGTTTCAGTTCCCCCGGTTCGCCTCTTACACCTATGTATTCAGTGCAAGATAATTGCTTATGCAATTGGGTTTCCCCATTCAGAAATCCCAGACTCAAATGGTTTTTACTACCTAATCTGGGCTTATCGCAAGTTAATACGTCTTTCATCGCCTCTGACTGCCAAGGCATCCACCGTGTACGCTTAGTCACTTAACCATACAACCCAAAGAAGTTTCTTTAAGGTTGACCTATTTGCTTTCACTTTTAAAAAGTGAAGACAAAGGTTAAATCACCAAAGTTGTCTGCAATTATTTAAACATGATGCAGACTCGATTTTGCCGGACTCAAATTCCAAGAACACTTGATTGTGTGTTGGTACCTAAATCATAAAGATTTAGGATTTGAGAACTTTTAATTGAATATTGTTAATCAAACAATATTCGTCAGCTTTCCAAATTGTTAAAGAGCATGTTTTCTAGAGCAAATAAGCTTTCGAAACCATTTTTAAAGATTCTACTTTCTATTTAAGAGAAATAAGAACACTTAAAGATGGTGGAGCTAAGCAGGATCGAACTGCTGACCTCCTGCGTGCAAGGCAGGCGCTCTCCCAGCTGAGCTATAGCCCCATCGAATGTCATGTCGAACCAACTCTCTGGGCAAGAATTGGTGGGTCTGAGTGGACTTGAACCACCGACCTCCCGCTTATCAGGCGAGCGCTCTAACCAGCTGAGCTACAGACCCAACATGAAACTCTTAACTTCTAAACCGTATCAATCTGTGTGGACACTCATCGTGAATAATCATCGTATAAGGAGGTGATCCAGCCCCAGGTTCCCCTAGGGCTACCTTGTTACGACTTCACCCCAGTCATGAACCACAAAGTGGTGAGCGTCCTCCCGAAGGTTAAACTACCCACTTCTTTTGCAGCCCACTCCCATGGTGTGACGGGCGGTGTGTACAAGGCCCGGGAACGTATTCACCGTAGCATTCTGATCTACGATTACTAGCGATTCCGACTTCATGGAGTCGAGTTGCAGACTCCAATCCGGACTACGACGCACTTTTTGGGATTCGCTCACTCTCGCGAGTTGGCCGCCCTCTGTATGCGCCATTGTAGCACGTGTGTAGCCCTACTCGTAAGGGCCATGATGACTTGACGTCGTCCCCACCTTCCTCCGGTTTATCACCGGCAGTCTCCCTGGAGTTCCCACCATTACGTGCTGGCAAACAAGGATAAGGGTTGCGCTCGTTGCGGGACTTAACCCAACATTTCACAACACGAGCTGACGACAGCCATGCAGCACCTGTCTCAGAGTTCCCGAAGGCACCAATTCATCTCTGAAAAGTTCTCTGGATGTCAAGAGTAGGTAAGGTTCTTCGCGTTGCATCGAATTAAACCACATGCTCCACCGCTTGTGCGGGCCCCCGTCAATTCATTTGAGTTTTAATCTTGCGACCGTACTCCCCAGGCGGTCTACTTAACGCGTTAGCTCCGAAAGCCACGGCTCAAGGCCACAACCTCCAAGTAGACATCGTTTACGGCGTGGACTACCAGGGTATCTAATCCTGTTTGCTCCCCACGCTTTCGCATCTGAGTGTCAGTATCTGTCCAGGGGGCCGCCTTCGCCACCGGTATTCCTTCAGATCTCTACGCATTTCACCGCTACACCTGAAATTCTACCCCCCTCTACAGTACTCTAGCCTGCCAGTTTCAAATGCGGTTCCGAGGTTGAGCCCCGGGCTTTCACATCTGACTTAACAAACCACCTGCATGCGCTTTACGCCCAGTAATTCCGATTAACGCTCGCACCCTCCGTATTACCGCGGCTGCTGGCACGGAGTTAGCCGGTGCTTCTTCTGTCGCTAACGTCAAATAATGCAGCTATTAACTACACTACCTTCCTCACGACTGAAAGTGCTTTACAACCCGAAGGCCTTCTTCACACACGCGGCATGGCTGCATCAGGCTTGCGCCCATTGTGCAATATTCCCCACTGCTGCCTCCCGTAGGAGTCTGGACCGTGTCTCAGTTCCAGTGTGGCTGATCATCCTCTCAGACCAGCTAGGGATCGTCGCCTTGGTGAGCCATTACCTCACCAACTAGCTAATCCCACCTGGGCTAATCTTGACGCGAGAGGCCCGAAGGTCCCCCTCTTTGCTCCGAAGAGATTATGCGGTATTAGCCATCGTTTCCAATGGTTATCCCCCACATCAAGGCATATTCCCAGGCATTACTCACCCGTCCGCCGCTCGACGCCGTTATCGTTCCCCGAAGGTTCAGATAACTCGTTTCCGCTCGACTTGCATGTGTTAGGCCTGCCGCCAGCGTTCAATCTGAGCCATGATCAAACTCTTCAATTAAAGTTTTGTTGTTCCGAAGAACGGCTCAATGAATACTGACTTCAAAATCACTAAGTAATTTTAAAGCTATTATCGTTCCAACAGAACGATAATGAATTGACTGTGCCAAGTCTTTCGACTCGTTTGGTCACTCAGTTCATTGATAAATCTTTTTGGATTATCATCAACGAGTGCCCACACAGATTGATAGGTTTAAATTGTTAAAGAGCTTGCTTTTTCGAGGCTTACCTCTCAAAGCGGACGGCCATTCTAGCGATTTGAATCTCAGTGTCAAACACTTTTTTGAATTTCTTTTCGAAGAGAAGTGAAACTCAAATGATTCAAGGCTTTTGGCCTCTGACCACCGCTGAAGCGTTGTGCGCTCTGCCGTGTCAGTGAGGCGGCATTATAGAGACTTCCGTCACACTGGCAAGCGTTTTTTTGAAGAAAATTAGAAAAAATCGCATTTAATTCGATTTTTAACTGAAAGGCCTATTTATCCATGTTTATACTCTGGTTTACTACAAGTTATCCACAGACTTATTAAAAAAGGCCGCTTTCGCGACCTTTTGTTTTAGATTCCAGAACCATCCGATTCGGTATCTTCATGTAACCCGCACTCTCTTTTTAAACCAAAGAATCGGGTATCTTGCTGTTTCATCCCTTCCTCTAGTTTATCAGTAGTATGTATATCACCGATAGAAACATAGCCTTGAGCGGTTAGAGGGTGCTTTGGTAATGCATGTTCCTCTATATAAGTTTCTACCTTTTCATCGCTCCAATCCAAAATCGGCAAAAACTTAAAAACACCATGCTGGATTGAAAGAACAGGTAAACCACTTCTTGAATCCGATTGCGCTCGCCTTAGTCCCGAGAACCAGGTTCCAACATTAAGATCAGATAGCGCTCGGCGCATCGGCTCTACTTTATTGAGTTGGTTGTACTGAGTAATGCCCTCTACCCCTTTATCCCACAGCTGACCAAAACGAGACTCTTGCCAAGCTGGACTGATAGGACTTCTATATACCTTTAGATTTAGATCTAGTAGCAGAGTTAACTCATCAATAAACTGATAGGTCTCTTTAAATAGGTAACCAGTGTCTGTGAGTATCACTGGAACATCCGGTTTTTGACGAGTAACTAGATGAAGCATTACCGCTGCCTGCGCCCCAAAGCTAGATGACAATGCAAAGTTAGGCTGAAGATTCTCCAGAGCCCACTTTACTCTTTGCTCAGCTGTAAGATCTTCAAGTTCTGCATTTATCTCGGCAAGAGCAAGGCTCTGTTCGACCTTATTCAATTTGGCGATCTGAGCGAGATGATATTTATTGGTTACTTTAAGCATGAAAGTCCCTCTTAGATACTAATACCTCAGGCACAACACCAGCACGTATTACAAAATCCCCAAATGCCTCATCCGCTTTTCTATCTTGAGACCATTGCCCCACCAGCAGATCTAACTCTTCTAGTATTTGAGCCGATGAGATGTTCTCTTTATACATCTTAGGAACGCGGGTTCCTTCTTTATTACCACCGAGATGCAGGTTGTAACGATCTGGGGCTTTACCCACTAGGCCAACTTCAGCCAACATGGCTCGGCCACATCCATTTGGACAGCCTGTCACACGTAAGATGATATTCTCTTGCTCATCCAAGCCGTGTTTAGATAGCAGTCCCTCGACTTGAGTAACAAACTCAGGAAGGAATCGTTCTGCTTCTGCCATTGCCAAAGGACAAGTTGGGAAAGATACACAGGCCATAGAGTTCTTGCGTTGTTCTGAATGCGCGGCATCTATCAAGCCATGTGCTACGGCGATAGCTTCAATCTTGTCTTTATCTTTACTCGGCACACCAGCAACAATCAGGTTCTGGTTTGCCGTCATTCTGAAATCGCCGGTATGGACCTTAGCAATTTCCGCCACACCAGTCTTAAGGGGTTTATTTGGGTAATCCAGTAGGCGACCGTTTTCTACAAATAGGGTTAGGTGATGTTTACCATCTATACCCTCTAACCAACCAAACTTATCGCCGCGATGGGTTAGCTCATAAGGTCTAGGTGCTTCAAACGTAGCATCGGCTCTCTTTTCCACTTCTTGCTTGAAGGTGTCGATGCCCACACGATCTAACGTATATTTGGTCTTTGCGTTTTTACGGTTAGAACGATTGCCCCAATCCCTTTGGGTAGACACTACGGCAGCTGCTACATCTAATGTTTTCTCTAAAGGAATAAAGCCAAAATCATCGGCTTTACGAGGATAGGTAGAGGTATCACCATGAGTCATGGCAAGTCCACCGCCCACAAGCAGGTTGAAGCCAACTAGTTTTCCACCTTCAGCAATCGCCACAAAGTTCATATCATTCGCGTGTAGGTCCACATCGTTATCGGGTGGAATCACTACTGTGGTTTTGAATTTACGTGGTAGATAGTTACTACCTAGGATTGGTTCTTCATCTGTGGTCTCCACCTTTTCACCGTCTAACCAGATCTCTGCATAAGCTCGTGTCTTAGGTAATAGATGCTCACTGATCTTCTTAGCCCATTCGTAAGCTTCTTGGTGAAGTTCAGATTCCACTGGGTTACTGGTGCACAAAACATTTCGGTTTACATCACCCGCAGTGGCGATTGAATCTATACCGATAGAGTTCAGCGTTTGGTGCATTAATTTGATGTTTGGCTTTAGAACACCATGGAACTGGAAGGTCTGACGGGTAGTCAATCGAATACTTCCATATAGAGTATGGTCGGTCGCGAACTTGTCGATGGCTAGCCATTGCTTTGGAGTAATCACACCGCCAGGCATACGCGCTCGAAGCATCACATTATGCAGAGGCTCAAGCTTTTGCTTAGCACGCTCATTACGAATATCTCTATCATCTTGCTGATACATGCCGTGGAAGCGGATCAGCTGAAAGTTATCCGCAGTAAAACCACCGGTCACCTCATCTTGCAAATCTTGAGTGATGGTTCCGCGCAGGAAATTACTCTGACCCTTTAGTCTCTCGTTATCTGACAGAGGACCAAGCTCTTGACCTAAAACTACTTGCTTTTCCATTAGTACACATCCCTCTGATAACGCTTCTGCTTACGCAAATCTTTTAACCATTCCTCTGCGGCTTCTTTCTCTAGCCCGCCTTCTGTTTGTGCAATCTCGATTAAGGTGGCCTGCACATCTTTTGCCATTCTCTCAGCATCACCACACACATAGAGATAAGCGCCATCCTGCAGCCACTGCCATACCTGGGCTGACTTCGCCTTTAGCTTGTCTTGCACATATACCTTGTTGGCTGAGTCTCGGCTGAAGGCTAGGTCTAGCTCAGATAGAAGGCCGGATTTTAGATAGCGTTGCCATTCCACCTGATATAGGAAGTCTTGGGTAAAGGTGCGATCACCAAACAATAACCAGTTCTTACCTTCTGCCTCTCGAGCATCTCGCTCTTGTAGGAAGCTTCTAAATGGCGCGATACCTGTACCTGGGCCAATCATGATGACGTCTGCATTATCATCTTCTGGTAATTTGAAATTATTGTTGTGCTCGATGAAGACTTTGACTTCTGTCTCGTCCTGCTCCGAACGAGCTAAGAAACCTGAAGCACCACCGATGCGTTCTCCTTTCTTGGTCTGATACTCAACCACTCCGACAGTGATATGCACCTCCTCATCTACTTCTGCTTGAGAAGAGGAAATAGAATAAAGTCTTGGGGTTAATCGACGTAGTAAGCCTACAAGTTGCTCGGCGGTGAGCTTGGTCTTTTTCTCCAGAAGCACATCCAACACCTGGGTATTCGATGCGTATTCACGAAGCTTCGCTTTATCTTCAGCTAGCTTTAGCAGCTTTTTACTGCCTGAGAGCTCAGCGTAGTTTGCAACAAGGGTTGGGTTGCTAGCGGTAATTTCAAAATGCTGTATTAGGGCATTCTCAATAGACAGCTCTTCGCCATCCAAAGTTATAGTCTCTTCTGCATTGATGTCCGCTTGCTTTAAGATTTGCTCAACCAAGGCTTTGTCGTTTAGATACCACACACCCAGTGCATCACCGGGTTGATAGCTCAAACCGGAATCTTCTAGGTCAATCTCAATATGACGAACATCCTTGGTAGAGTCTCGGCCGGTTATCTTCTGATTGGCAATAATAGATGCAGTAAGCGGATTCTGTTTGTTGTACTGAGACTCAGTATGCTGTTTATTAGCCACAGGCAACTGCACAACATCGCTATTGCTTTGCTTGAAGTTCTCTTGAATATAATCGAAAGCTTGCTCTTGCCACGCCTGCGCTGCTTGTTGGTAATCCACATCGCAGTCCACTCGCTCAATAAAGGGTTTGCCACCCAATTTAGCTAGAGCTGCATCAAAGTCTTTACCCGTCTGACAGAAAAATTCATAGCTAGAGTCGCCTAGGCCTAACACTGCATAATTAAGGTTTTCCAGCTTGGGTGCTTTCTTCGAGGTAAGGAAGTCATAAAACTCGATAGCATTATCAGGTACTTCCCCTTCACCATTGGTCGACGCCACAATAACCAAATGAGTCTCGTTTTTTAGACTCTTAAGCTTGTAGTCAGCCGCATCAAAGAGTTTGCTCGAAAGCCCTTCACTTTCAAACTTGGCTTGCAGCTGCTCAGCAACACCCTTAGCGTTACCAGTTTGAGATGCATAGATGATAGTTAACTGCTGAGCCGCGACGCTCTCAAGTTGCGCAGTAGGTAAGGTCGCCGTCAGTTGTGAGTTTTGACTAACACCATAAAAATACCCACTCACCCAAGCCAGTTGTTGAGGTGAAAGTTCGGCGACAGCCTGCTTTAGAAGGTTTGCCTGAGAGTCGTTGAGGGGAGACGCAAATCCCGATAGATCCTTGAGCAACATGATCACAATATCCCTGTTTAATTCGTGACCATTAGGTTACTCCCTCTGCGAAATAACAATAAAGAATAAAGAGGGATATTTAATAATGAAAAGTAATGAAGAAATTAAAGGGCTTCAACTCGGACTTGAGAAAAGCCCACTGCCATTGCACTCTTAGAGGCTGAGTCTAGGTCATGGTAGTGGCATTGTTCACCATGAAGATCGGTGAGGGCGAGGATGCCACCTTGGGAATCACGAAATTCCACCACGTATGACCCTTCTTGGTCAGCGGGTTCAATAATCGCTTCAACTAAACGCTGATCGCGATACAAGACTCGTAATTCATTTATCGTCATAACATCTGGTTCCTTTTGCCTCTAATAAGGATGGACCAAACCACACAAAATGCGAATTGAGAATTACTATCAAAAAAGGGGCCTTTGGCCCCTCTTCAAACTAAAACTCGAACTTAACGCCAGCGAACCAGCCATCGACAAAGCCGTAGGCTTTCTTGTCGTATTCTTTAAAGGTGTAGTCAAGAACGCGATAGCCACCGCGAATATTCACATCGACCGGTTGGAATGAGAAGGTGTACTGGATAGCACCGGTAACATCGGCACTCTTTATCTCGTCAGTCTCACCATAATCAAACTCACCAACAATAGCGAAGTTGGTGTTTGGCACGCGAATAAGGGTGTCCGCATACCAACTGAAGATAACGCTATCAAAGTCACCCGCTTGGTTTTCATCAAAGCGGTAGAAGCTGTTGCGATAATCAGAAAGGGTAAAACCTACATCAAACTCTAGGGCATCAGTACGAAGCGGACGGTAGTAAAAGGTGTAGTCGTACTTGTCGTGAGCAAGATCAGGAGTATCTAGCTTGGTATAGCGTAGGCGGAAGTTTGGCAGATATGGCACATCGTGCTCAATAGACGCCGAGAAGGATGGGATATCATCATCCTCTTTACGGGTCTCCCTGATCTTGGTACTTCCCCAATACATATCAGCAGTAAAACTGCCTTGAAGACCCGATTTTGCTTGTTGTGCCTGTGCCGTTGCTGGCATGGCCAATGCACTAGCAGTCAGTGCTGCAACTAACGTGCATTTGTTCATTCCAAACTCCTACCATTGAAGAATATTCAACTAATTTAGGAGATACTAGCACAACCGTTTGATAGATAAATCAATTACTGGTCGCGATGCATTTTTGATAGACCCAGTAAGCGAACAGTGCAAACAAGACATAAGGTACAAATTTCACTAGAGCACCTAGGAAGCTGACCACTAACGCAAATAGAAACAAGCTAGCAAAAGCGGCCAGAAAGCCCATAAAGGTAATGCCGGTAACTAGCAAGACACCTACGAATACAAAAATCATTAACAGCTCAATCATATCTCTCCCCTCTGTTGCTAATAAATAGAGAGCAATAAGCTTGCCAAGTTCAATAATTTCTAAGATATCAGTCGCTTAAATAAAAAGAGCCAAGAAAGTGTGCCCTTCTCAGCTCTTAATTATTCTTAGCTATGGTCAAAAAAACCAAGTATTAGTGCTTTTTAAACCTCAAGCTCTGCAGGAATCTTCGCCAGTGCATCTTGCAGCACTTTCAGGTCAGCACCTTTCTTGTGTGCGTTCTCACTGATATGACGACGCCACTGTCTTGCACCCGGCATGCTTTGGAACAAACCCAGCATATGGCGAGTGATATGACCAAGATAAGCGCCTTCGCTTAGCTGCTGATCGATATAAGGGTACATAGCCTTAACTACGTCACTACGCTTGATCACTGGCTTATCTTCACCAAAGATACGCTGGTCTACTTCAGATAGAATGTATGGGCTCTGATAAGCCTCGCGACCGATCATTACACCGTCTAGGTGCTCTAGGTGCTCAAGGGCTTCATCCAAACTCTTCACACCACCGTTCACCGCAATGTTCAGGTGAGAGAAGTCTTTCTTGATCTGATAAGCGCGTGGATAATCCAGAGGTGGGATCTCACGGTTCTCTTTTGGACTCAGACCACTTAGCCAAGCTTTACGTGCGTGGATAGTAAAATCCTCGCAGCCGCCCTGCTCATTTACGATAGAAACGAAGCGAGTTAGGAACTCATAAGAATCTTTATCATCGATACCGATACGGGTCTTAACGGTTACTGGAATTGAAACCTCAGACTTCATCGCCGCGACACATTCCGCCACCAGCTCCGGCTCCGCCATTAGACAGGCACCAAAGCGACCGTTTTGAACGCGGTCAGATGGGCAACCTACGTTTAGATTGATCTCATCATAGCCACGCTCTTCAGCCAGCTTTGCACAATGAGCAAGGTCTTTGGAGTTAGAGCCACCAAGTTGCAGCGCTACAGGGTGTTCACTCTGATCGTATTTCAGGAAGTCGCCTTTACCATGGATAATGGCACCCGTTGTCACCATTTCGGTGTACAGCAAGGTGTTTTGCGACAGCAATCTGTGGAAATATCGACAATGACGATCTGTCCAATCCAGCATTGGAGCCACTGATAGTCTTGAAGAGTGTGTCATAAGTCATTACCCATGTATAAAAATGAGGCGGTATTCTACCCTCACTCTAGCCGATACACCAGAAAAGAGCGCTAAATACAAAAAAGGCCAGCACTAGGCTGACCTTTAGATTATCTAACTGCGATTCAATTAAGCGCGAAGCTCTTTGAATGCGTTGATTAGACCGTTAGTAGAGCTGTCGTGAGAGTTGATCTCAGCGTTGTCTGCTAGCTCAGGTAGGATTTGGTTTGCTAGTTGTTTACCTAGCTCAACACCCCACTGGTCAAAAGTGAAGATGTTCCAGATGATGCCTTGAACGAAGATCTTGTGCTCGTACATAGCGATCAGGTTACCCAGAGTACGCGGAGTGATCTGCTTAACTAGGATAGAGTTAGTTGGACGGTTACCTTCAAATACCTTGAATGGTGCTAGCTCAGCAATCTCTTCTGCAGATTTACCTGCCGCTTTTAGCTCAGCCTCTACCACTTCTTGAGACTTACCAAATGCAAGTGCTTCAGTTTGAGCGAAGAAGTTAGACATTAGCTTCTGGTGGTGATCGCCAGTTGGGTTGTGGCTTACCGCTGGAGCGATGAAATCACATGGGATCAGCTTGGTACCTTGGTGGATTAGCTGATAGAAAGCGTGCTGACCGTTAGTACCTGGTTCACCCCAGATGATAGGGCCAGTTTGGTAATCTACAGCGTCGCCGTTACGGTCAGTGTATTTACCGTTTGATTCCATGTTGCCCTGCTGGAAGTACGCAGCAAAACGGTGCATGTACTGATCGTAAGGAAGGATAGTCTCAGACTCAGCGCCGTGGAAGTTGTTGTACCAAATACCCACTAGAGCAAGAAGCGTTGGGATGTTGTTCTCAAGCTCAGTTGATTTGAAGTGGTTATCCATCTCGTGAGCACCAGCTAGAAGCTCAACGAAGTTATCGAAACCAACACCTAGTGCGATAGATAGACCGATTGCTGACCATAGAGAGTAACGACCGCCAACCCAGTCCCAGAACTCAAACATGTTGTCTGTGTCGATACCGAATTCAGAAACTGCAGTGCCGTTAGTTGAAAGCGCAGCGAAGTGCTTAGCAACGTGTGCTTCATCGCTTGCAGAAGCTAGGAACCAATCACGCGCACTGTGTGCGTTAGTCATAGTCTCTTGAGTAGTGAAAGTCTTAGAAGCAACTAGGAATAGCGTTGTTTCTGGGTTTACTTTCTTCAGAGTTTCAGCGATGTGCGTGCCATCAACGTTAGAAACGAAGTGTAGGTTTAGGTGGTTTTTATATGGTGCTAGCGCTTCAGTCACCATGAATGGACCTAGGTCCGAACCGCCGATACCGATGTTTACGATGTCAGTGATAGCTTTACCAGTGTAACCAGTCCACTCGCCACCGATTACGCGCTCAGTGAAAGATTTCATTTTCTCTAGTACAGCGTTTACTGCAGGCATTACGTCTTCGCCGTTAACCATTACAGGTGTGTTGCTGCGGTTACGAAGAGCAGTGTGAAGAACAGAGCGACCTTCAGTTTTGTTGATTGCCTCGCCAGAGAACATAGCGTCGATTGCAGACTTAAGCTCGGTTTGCTCAGCAAGCTCAAGAAGGTGCTTCATTGTCTCGTGGTTGATAAGGTTCTTTGAGTAATCAACTAGGATGTCGTCACCAAACTTCTTAGAGAAGTTTGCGAAGCGTTGTGAATCAGCAGCAAATAGGTCTTTCATTTGCATATCTTGAGCTGACTCGAAGTGCGCAGTTAGCGCTTTCCACGCTTCAGTGTGCGTTGGGTTGATGTTCTTCAACATGATAATTTCCTGTTTGTAATTTTAAGTTCGCCCGACTCACTATAGTGGTAAATCGAGCCCCCTCTGGAACTGGTAATACGGGCAGTTAAATTTTCACTACCCAAAATAAATCATTATTGTGACAGCTTATTTTTTAGGACACTGATTATCAACTAGCTAACGTACGCACTCTTTGAGACAGGTCACATTCTTATTGGCTAATTAGTCTTTGGTGTACACAGGGATGACGCGTGAGGTTAGCTTAGTCACCAACTCATAGGCAATTGTACCCACGTAACGAGCCACTTCTTCTACCGGCAGACTGTCTCCCCACATAGTCACTGAGTCACCGACCTTATCCTCGGCATCAGGTCCAAGATCGACGGTGAGCATATCCATAGAGACGCGACCCGCGAGTGGCACCTTGCGACCATTAACCAAAACTGGAGTGCCGTTTGGCGCCATGCGTGGGTAGCCATCACCGTATCCAAGCGCTATCACACCTATCTTGGTATCGCGTTCGCTAGTCCAATTTGCGCCATAACCTACGCTTTCCCCAGCTTTGAGGTCATTTATCGCGATTAGATGCGAGCGAAGTGTCATCACAGGTCGATAACCAAGTTGCTGAGCATCTTTATCACTGAAAGGCGATACTCCATACATGATGATGCCAGGGCGAACCCACTCAAAATGACTCTCTGGGCGAGACAAGATACCAGATGATGCAGCGATAGAGCGCTCACCTTGACAGGTTTGTGTTGTCTGCTCAAACAGTTCGATCTGCTTTGTGGTAACTGGATTTTCTAGCTCATCAGCACAGCCAAAGTGACTCATATAACGCAGTGGTTTAGCAACATTTTCACAGGCGTGTAGTCTGGCGATGAACTCTTCATACTGCTCGGGACGCACTCCTAACCTGTGCATTCCGGTATCCATCTTCAGCCATACAACCACTGGACCTTCTAGCTTAGCTTGCTCAAGGGCCTGCAGTTGCTCCTCACAGTGCACCACGGTTTGAATATTGTTAGTCACCAGAATAGGCAGGTCGTTAGCTGCGTAGAAGCCTTCCAAAAGCAGGATAGGTTTTACTACACCACCCGCTCTAAGTTGCAATGCTTCTTCGATACGTGCGACACCGAAGGCATGTGCGCCGTCTGCATTTTTAGCTATCTCAAGCAAACCATGGCCGTAGCCATTGGCTTTCACCACAGCAAGTAATTTACTGTTGGGTGCTTTCTCACTTAAGCACTTAAGGTTATGACGAAGCGCATCCGTATTGATATAAGCAACCGCGGCTTTCATATTACTCATAGCGGTCCTTACTCATCGTCGTAGTCAAATGCAGGGCCTGCATAGTTATCGAATCTAGAGAACTGGCCTTGGAAGGTCAGACGAACTGAACCGATTGGACCGTTACGTTGTTTACCTATGATGATCTCTGCGGTGCCCTTCATGGTGCTGTCTGGGTGATACACCTCGTCACGATAGATAAACATGATCAAGTCGGCATCCTGCTCGATCGCACCCGATTCACGTAGATCCGAGTTGATCGGACGCTTATCGGCACGCTGCTCTAGGGAACGGTTTAGCTGAGATAGGGCGACTACTGGTACTTGCAGCTCTTTCGCCAGCGCCTTAAGAGAGCGTGAAATCTCAGAGATCTCCAAGGTACGGTTATCTTGCATACCTGGCACACGCATTAGCTGAAGGTAGTCGACCATGATAAGGCTTAGACCACCATTATCTCGTGCAACACGACGTGCGCGAGAACGAAGTTCAGTTGGTGTTAGACCCGAGCTGTCATCGATAAACATGTTCTTCTTCTGCATCAGAATACCCATGGTCGATGAAATGCGCGCCCAGTCTTCGTCGTCGAGCTGGCCGGTACGGATCTTGGTTTGGTCTACGCGAGATAGAGACGCCAGCATCCTCATCATGATCTGCTCAGAGGGCATCTCAAGAGAGAAGATAAGTACCGGCTTGTCAGAATCCATAGCTGCGTTTTCACACAGGTTCATAGCAAAGGTGGTTTTACCCATAGAAGGACGAGCCGCCACGATAACCAAGTCTGATGGCTGAAGACCTGCTGTTTTCTTGTTGAGGTCATTGAAGCCGGTGCTAACACCTGTCACGCCATCTTGTGGTGTTTGATACAGAACCTCGATTCGCTCTAGGGTCTTTTCAAGAATGTTCTCAACATTTTGCGGACCTTCGTTCTCGCTACCACGCTCTTCGGCAATAGCGAATACCTTGCTCTCAGCAAGGTCGACCAGGTCTCCAGAGGTACGGCCCTGTGGGTCATAACCGGCATCGGCAATCTCGTTAGCCACACCAATAAGGTTACGCACAACTGCACGCTCTGCCACGATCTCCGCATAGGCGTTGATGTTCGCCGCACTCGGAGTGTTCTTAACTAGGTCTGCAAGATAGGCAAAACCACCGACATCTTCGAGCTGTTCGCGACGCTCAAGGAATTCAGAAAGGGTAATTAAATCAAGAGGCTGGCTATCCTCCAGGATAGACTTTACCGCCTCAAAAACGATCTTGTGAGGACGGCTATAGAAGTCCGATGCCATCACCTTCTCTGCCACTGTATCCCAACGCTCGTTGTCGAGTAACAAGCCCCCGATAACAGATTGCTCTGCCTCTATAGAATGGGGAGGGGTTTTAATTGCGTCGACTTGCTTGTCTTGCTTGGCGTTGGTGCGTTGTTCGGACATGGATCAGCTCAATCTCAAAATAATGAAAGTATTATACTCGGATGTTAGAAAAAAGCCCGACACTAAAGGTTTGTTGTACAAATTTTACCTTTGGCTGACTCTTTGTTTACGACTTAGGTTACAATGCGCATCCTTTAGAATTGCTTGAGGTATCTTGTGTCTAAAAAATTGCTATTTTGTCTGGGGCCACTGATGAGCTCAGTGCTTCACGCGGAAGAGCTTACTGATACGGATATTGAGCCCCCATCACCGTGGAACACCGAAGTAGAGTTTGGTTATCAAGCTCACTCAGGCAACTCTGACTCTAAGTCTCTCAACTCTCGCCTCAGCGGTGAATATATCCAGGGTCGCTATCGTTTGAATGGCGAATGGAAGTATTACCTGCTGTATAAAGACGGCGAAGAAGATAAGCGCCAATCGACCTACAACCTGCAAGGGGACTACAAGTTAGGTCAGAAGAGCTATGCCTACTCCAGTTTTAACGGCTATGACTCAAAATATAGCGCGTACTTTACCGATTACACCCTATCAGCGGGTCTGGGTTATCAGTTCACTAACACAGAAAAGCTAGTGATTGAGGGGGAGCTTGGTCCGGGTTTTCGTTACCAAGAGCCTAATCTAGATGAGATAGATGACGACGACATCATCTTCCCTGAAACGGTAAGCGAGGCGATCGTTCGTGCCAATCTCGGCATTACCTGGAAGCCATTCAAAACCCTATCCTTGGGCACAGAATTTACCGCGGTCACAGGTAGCAGTAACACCCGTATCGACAGTGAATTTTCCATCGTTAACGAGATCACCGAAGACATCGCCCTTAAGATAGTGCACAACCGCCAATACCATAACAAGGTGCCTGAAGGTCTACATAAGACCGACTCGGTGATGTCTATCAACCTGCTATTTCTTTTCTAATAGGCATAAAAAAAACACCAGCCGAAGCTGGTGTTTTAAAAGCTAATCTTTGCTGAAAATTACTCAGCAGCAACAACTTGTAGGTTGATAGCAGCGAAAACTTCAGAGTGAAGTTGGATGCTGATTTCGAACTCACCAGTGTTACGTAGAGCACCTTCAGGAAGACGAACTTCGCTCTTAGATACTTCAACGCCAGCAGCAGTAATTGCGTCAGCGATGTCACGAGTACCGATAGAACCGAATAGTTTACCTTCGTCACCAGCTTTAGATGCGATAACAACAGCTTCTAGAGCGTTTACTTTCTCAGCACGAGCTTCAGCAGCAGTTAGTTGCTCAGCAACTTTAGCTTCTAGTTCAGCACGACGAGCTTCGAACATTTCAACGTTAGACTTCGTAGCCATAACTGCTTTACCTTGAGGGATAAGGAAGTTACGAGCGTAGCCAGATTTAACGTTTACAGTATCGCCAAGACCACCTAGGTTACCGATTTTATCAAGTAGAATAACTTGCATTGTTTAATCCTCTTTAAATAAACCGACCGATTACTGATGCTTGTCAGTGTACGGAAGTAGTGCTAGGTAGCGAGCACGCTTGATAGCGCGAGCTAGTTGACGCTGATACTTAGCGCTTGTACCAGTGATACGGCTAGGTACGATTTTACCAGCTTCAGTGATGTAGTTTTTAAGAGTTGCTACGTCTTTGTAATCAATCTCTTGTACGCCTTCTGCAGTGAAACGGCAGAATTTACGACGACGGAAGAAACGAGCCATGGGCTATCTCCTGATCTTAAATTTGAGTGATGTTGTCGGCATGCAAAACCAATTTCCCCGAGCCATTTCGGCTGGTTTGGTAAGTGACGAATCCGCTTACCTGGATATTGCTGCCTTTAACTAGTTCTTGAGTTAAATTGTTTGACCCTTTACCGCTAACCACCACCGGCATTCGACAATAAACTTGTCTCGGAAGGTTTGCTTCCACCACAGTAGAGCGATGCTCTAGCCAAAATTGGCAATGTGGTATACCCGCTGGGCTTTTGGTTCGAACAGGATCTCTTGCGATTACACCGCTTAAGTCCATCCGATTGGTCATACAGTTAATTACTCAGCAGATGCTTCTGGCTTAGCTTCTGAACGCTCTTCACGACGTGGAGCACGCTCTTCTTTTTGCTTAAGCATGATAGACTGTTCAGTCTTCGCACCTTTAGTACGCATGATCATGTTACGTAGAACTGCATCGTTGTAACGGAAAGCAGTTTCTAGCTCGTCGATCACAGCTTGATCAGCTTCAACGTTCATTAGAACGTAGTGAGCTTTGTGAAGCTTGTTGATTGGGTAAGCCAGTTGACGACGACCCCAGTCTTCTAGACGGTGGATAGTACCGCCAGCTTCAGTGATAGAACCAGTGTAACGCTCGATCATGCCAGCAACTTGCTCGCTTTGATCAGGGTGCACCATGAATACGATTTCGTAATGACGCATTGGTTGCTCCTTACGGATTATTAGCTTCCACATTCGGCCCGGTCATCCAGAGGAAGCAAGGAACTAAAGAAAATTGACCGAGAATTAAGGACGGCAAATAGTACAGAAAGCAGGCAGTAATATCAAGCAAAAAAGCGCCACTTAAAAACAGATAATAATCATGCCTTTAGATGACGCTTAAAAACTTGGATTATTGATTCATAAACCCTTGTTTCTTAAGGTAGTTGAGAACCGTTTGTGAAAACTCAATATGAGACTCTTTGGTGTATTTAAGCTTGGTATAAACCTGAGCGAGGTTCTCTACCCCAGACTCTTCTATCATCTGCTTTAGCTCAGGGAATGACATGTATCGTTGCCATCCTGCGGTTTCTCGCTCTTGATAGATATCCGCAATCTCTTGTTCGCTATGATCCTGGTACACCTCTTGGTGAACCAACCCAGACATAGGCAGGCGGTCACGCACTTCAGGGTTTTCATCTGCATAACCGAGAGAATAACCCACCACTGGTACCACGCCTTCTGGCAACTCAAGTAGTTCACCTATCAGGTCACAGTTAGCCAAGGTAGAGCCCATATAGCAAAGCCCTAGCCCTTTCGCTTCAGCAGCAATAGCCACGTTCTGCGACACCAAAGTAGCGTCGATAGCGGAGATCATAAAGCTCATGAAGTTATCAAAATTCATCGGCGCGCCGCTCTGAGCCAGCCATTTACGCATGCGTCTAAAGTCTGCGCAGAAGGTCAGTAACACCGGAGCCTCTACCACCATAGATTGCTGCATATGAGGCTCGTATAGCGCCTGTCTTAGCTTTTCATCTTTAGTAACTATGATGGAGTAAGACTGCATATTGCCCGACGATGAGGCTCTGATGCCTGCCTCTAACACCTCGTTTAGTACATCCTCTGGAATAGCTTGGTCTTTGTATTTACGAATAGAGCGGTGAGAATGAAGGGCCTGAAAAACATCCATGAAAAATAAATCCTTGATACAAAAATAGGAGCCGAAGCTCCTACCTTATCATATGGATTATTGAGTTAACCTAGAGTCGGTCTCAATTAGTCCTGACGCTGACGCACCGCCTCAAACAGGCAGATGCCAGAGGCCACAGATACGTTCAGGCTTGATACTGAGCCTGCCATAGGGATCTTAATCAAATCGTCACAGGTCTCACGCGTCAGGCGACGCATGCCGTCACCCTCAGCACCCATCACGATAGCCAAAGGACCATTTAGCTTACTGTGGTAAATGTCATGAGTCGCTTCACCGGCAGTACCTACGATCCATATGCCTTTGTCTTGCAGGTGGCGCATAGTACGAGCAAGGTTAGTCACACGCACTAGAGGCACGGTTTCCGCGGCACCACAAGCGACCTTACTTACGGTTGCTGTAAGAGGCGCTGACTTGTCTTTTGGCACGATAACCGCTGCAACGCCTGCCGCATCTGAGTTACGCAGACAAGCACCTAGGTTATGCGGGTCAGTCACGCCATCTAGGATTAGAAGTAGCGGCGTTTCATGCTGAGCAAGTATGTCATCTAGGTCGTTCTCATTTAGAGCCTTAGCAGGCTTAACGCGCGCAATGATACCCTGATGGTTAGCGCCTTTAGCTTTATCGTCCAGTGTCTTACGACCCATCTGTTGGATAGAGACACCAAAGTTCTGCAGCTGCTCCAAAAGTGGCATTAGGCGATCATCCTGACGACCTTTCAATACATAGGCTTCGATAAAGCGTGCCGGGTCTTTCTCAAGCACGGCTTTTACCGCGTGGATGCCATAAATAAATTCGTTACTCATTAATCTGATCTCTTATTTCTTCTTGCCACGAGACTTGTTCTTGTTGACTCGAGCCTTACTCTTTCTCGCCTTTTGCGCTTTGGATTTCTTACCCTTCTTTGGCTGTTCTGTGCTTCCATCAGGACGCACAGTTGGCTCAACCATAGCCTTGGCTTTCTTGCCTTTACCGCGAGCTTGTTTCTTCGCTTCTTCCACTAGGCGCTGTTTAGCGGTTTTACCCTTGCCTCTTGGAGCGCGTTGACTGCCCACTAGCTCAAAATCGATCTGTTTGTCGTTAAGGTTTACTGAGAGAACCTTAACCTTCACTTGATCGCCTAATCGATAGATCTGTCCAGAGCTCTCACCCACCAAGCGCTGACCTATGGCATCGTAGCGATAGTAGTCATTTGCTAGTGATGAAATATGCACTAGACCGTCGATGTGCAGATCGCTTAGGCGAACGAAGAAACCGAATGCAGTGACATTTGCAATCACACCGTCAAGCTCTTCGCCCACATGGTCTTGCATGTATTCACACTTGAGCCAGTCCGCAACCTCACGGGTCGCATCATCAGCACGGCGCTCGGTCATAGAGCACTGCTCGCCGTATACGTCCATATCATCGAACGAATAGTGGAATCCACCGGTTGGGGTCCACCTGTCTTTGTTGCGACCTTCTTTTTTGGCAATCAGATACTTGATTGCACGATGCAGAAGCAGGTCTGGGTAACGACGGATTGGCGAGGTAAAGTGCGCGTAGCGCTTCAATGCCAAGCCGAAGTGGCCAACGTTGTCGGGATTATACACAGCTTGCTTCATGGAGCGTAGCAACATGGTCTGAATAAGTTCTTTATCCGGACGCTCACGCACCTGATGCATCAGTGCTGCGTAGTCAGTAGGCGATGGTTCAAGACCACCGTTTAGGAATAGACCTAGCTCACCCAAGAAGTCTTTAAAGCCTGTTAGGCGTTCTTCACCTGGAGTTTCATGGATACGATACAGCGCCGGCTCTTTTAGTTTCTCTACTAGAGATGCTGAGGCGATGTTCGCCAATATCATGCACTCTTCAATCAGCTTGTGGGCATCGTTGCGCACCACTGGCTCGATACGATCGATCTTACGCTCAGAGTTAAAGATGAACTTGGTTTCAACGGTTTCAAACTCGATAGCACCGCGATTATCACGTGCACCCTTGAGCACCTGATACATGTTGTGCAGTTCCTGTAGGTGAGGAACCAGAGGCTCATAACGCTCTCTTAGTTCTTGGTCACCATTTAGGATATCGTTCACCTTGGTATAGGTAAGACGAGCATGAGAGTTCATTACCGCTTCATAGTGCTTGTAGCCAGACAGTTTACCTGTCTCAGAAACCGTCATCTCACACACCATACACAGGCGGTCAACCTGAGGGTTTAGCGAGCACAAACCGTTTGATAGAACCTCAGGTAGCATAGGCACCACTTGAGATGGGAAATACACTGAGTTACCACGATTAATAGCTTCTTTGTCGAGGGCAGAATCAGGGCGAACGTAATAACTGACATCGGCAATGGCTACCCATAGGCGCCAACCTCCGCTCTTCTTAGGCTCACAGAAAACTGCATCATCGAAATCTCGAGCATCTTCACCATCTATGGTCACCAGAGGTAGGTCGCGCAGATCGACACGCCCCTCTTTTGCCTCTTCTGGCACCTCTTCACCAAGGCTAGAGATCTGCTTAGTCACCTCTTCAGGCCACTCGTTCGGGATCTGATGGGTACGGATAGCGATTTGAGTTTCCATACCCGGGGCTAGATTTTCACCCAGCACCTCAACCACCTTGCCCGTCATACCACGAGAGCGTGTGCCACGGTCTGTGATTTCAATAACCACCACATTACCCATGCGTGCGCCTGCTCTATGCGCCTCAGGGATAAGAATATCGTGATGGATACGCGAGTCATCAGGCACTACATAGGCATGACCAAATTCAAGGAAAAAGCGACCGACGATCTGCATGCTACGCTCTTCCAATACACGAACGATGCGCGCCTCTTTGCGGCCACGCTTATCAGTTCCAGATTCTTGCACTAGAACGTAGTCGCCATGGATGATGCCGCGCATCTGGTGAAAAGGCAGTACCAAATCTTTGTCTTTACCGATCACGCCCTCAGGACGCACCCAGCCATAACCATCCTTATGGCCGATGACATGGCCTTTGATCATCTCTAGTTTTTCAGGAACAGCAAAGCATTGACGCCTAGTAAACACTAGTTGACCATCACGAAGCATGGCATTGAGGCGACGCCTTAAACCCTCATATTGCTCCTCACCTTTCAGCTCGAGAGCCTTAAAAAGGTCATTGCGATTCATAGGAGCACCGGCCTTTTGTAGGAAGTCTAAGATGAACTCCCTACTTGGCACAGGATTGGCGTAGTTTTCAGCTTCACGCTTAGCGTGAGGATCGCGTTCGAAAGATTCAGACATGAATGAACTCGTTAGGTGAGAGCAGTTGCTTTTAGTATATTCCAGTAACTGCCCGACAAGGGAAAAATGCTTTAAAAATTAATGATTAATTTGATTTAGCGTCAGGGTTTGGAAAGCAAAATTAATAGCTCGCTGTTGTCATCCAACAGCTCATCCAGATGACACTTATCTAGCTCGGCTAGAAACGCCTCTTTAGCATTGTGCAGATAAGACTTTAGACGGCATGCCGGAGTGATATGACAAAACTCGGGGGAGCAGTTGATCACCTGTAGAGGTTCTAGCTCTCTGATCACACTGCCGATGTTTATCTTACTCGCCGGTGTCTTTAGGCGGATACCGCCATTCTTGCCGCGGATGGTCTCGATAAAGCCCTTTTGACCAAGCTTGTTCACTATCTTAACCATATGGTTGCGTGAGATATCGAAAACCTCACTCACTTGCGTGATATTGGTCAGCTCCCCTTCTTTCAAGGCAGCCAAGTAGATCAGCGTACGAATCGCATAATCGGTAAAACTGGTTATTTGCATCTATTCTCTCCCTTATCAACACAATTGTAATTCTTTTGTTGACTTTAGGATACATATTATAAAACAATAAAGTTGCATTCTAAATACAACTTAAATGGATACACCCTATGCTATCTCAATCTACTATTGATATCGTGAAGGCGACAGCACCCGTTGTTGCTCAGACTGGCCCAGCACTAACTGCTCATTTCTATGAGCGTATGTTCTCTCACAACCCAGAGCTTAAAGACATCTTCAACATGAGCAACCAGCGCAATGGTGACCAGCGAGAAGCTCTGTTTAACGCTATCTGTGGCTACGCTGCCAATATCGAAAACCTAGAAGCCCTGCTTCCTGTGGTAGAGAAGATCGCACACAAGCACACCAGCTTCATGATCACCGCAGAGCAGTATCAGATCGTAGGTGGCCACCTACTGGGCACTATTGATGAATTGCTATCTCCAGGGCAAGAGGTGCTAGACGCATGGGGTGAAGCCTATGGTCTATTGGCAAACATCTTTATCAACCGAGAAGAACAAATCTATCAAGAAAACGAATCAGCAAACGGCGGTTGGCGTGGACTGAGAGAGTTCGAGGTTATCTCAAAACAACAAGAGAGCTCTGTGATCACCAGCTTTGTATTCAAGCCATGTGATGGAAAGCCTGTAGTAGATTTTAATCCAGGACAGTATCTTGGCATCTATTTTGACAACGACGAGTTTGAACATCAAGAGATTCGCCAATACAGCCTATCGGCCAAACCAAATGGCGAAACCTATCGCATCTCAGTTAAACGTGAAAACGGTGGTTTGGTGTCGAACCATCTACACGACGCGCTAACTGTTGGCGCAAAAGTAAATCTGGCTCCACCTGCTGGTGACTTCTTCCTAAACCAAGAAAGTGAAAAACCCGTTGTACTTATCTCTGCCGGTGTTGGCCTAACTCCAATGCTTTCTATGCTAGAAACCCTGCAAGATAAAGAGATTGCGACGACTTGGCTACACGCAGTTGAAAATGGTCAGCAGCACGCATTCAAACAGCATGCTCAATCTCTGTGTCAGTCTCGTGATGATTTCCAATACGCCACTTGGTACAACAATCCGACTGCGCAGGATGTACCGGCAGAAGATTATCAGTATCAGGGGCTTATTGACCTCAGCAAGCTATCTGAAACCCAGCTTCCACGCGATGCTGAGGTTTACTTCTGTGGTCCTGTGCCATTTATGCAAAGCGTTGCCAAGCAACTAACCGAGCTAGGCTTTGCACCATCGCAGATCCACTATGAGTGCTTCGGTCCTCACAAGATCCTATAGAAACAAAAAACCGGCTGAAAAGCCGGTTTTTTTAATTCTTAACTTAACTGGATTAAGAGTTAAATGGGTGAACCTTGATGATAGTCTCGTTACGGTCAGGACCGGTAGAGATAATGTCGATTGGCACACCAGTTAGCTCTTCAAGACGCTTGATGTAGTCTAGAGCTGCTTGTGGTAGGTCATCGATAGATGTAGCACCGAAGGTAGTCTCAGACCAACCGGGAACTGTTTCGTAGATTGGAGTCGCTTCTTCAAACGCTTCAGCAGCCATTGGAGATACTTCTAGAACCGTACCGTCAGCCATCTTGTAGCCAGTACAGATCTTGATCTCTTTTAGACCGTCTAGTACGTCTAGCTTAGTTAGACACATACCAGATAGAGAGTTGATTTGGATTGCACGACGCATAGCTACAGCATCGAACCAACCTGTACGACGCAGACGACCAGTGGTTGCGCCGAACTCGTGACCAACATCACCTAGGTGTTTACCTACAGGGTCTTGCTTGTCTAGACCGTCATATAGCTCGGTTGGGAATGGACCTGAACCTACGCGAGTACAGTAAGCCTTAGTAATACCAAGGATGTAACCAACATGGCGAGGACCGAAACCAGAACCTGCAGCAACACCACCAGCAGTTGTGTTAGAAGAGGTTACGTACGGGTAAGTACCGTGATCGATATCTAGAAGCGTACCTTGAGCACCTTCGAACATGATCTTGTCGCCGCGCTTACGTGCTGCGTCTAGCTCATCAGTTACGTCCATAACCATAGAAGTTAGTAGGTCAGCGTAACCCATGCACTCTTCAAGTACATCTTCGTAGCTTACAGTGTCAGCTTTGTAGAAGTGCTCTAGTTGGAAGTTATGGTATTCCATCACTTCTTTTAGTTTCTCAGCGAAAGCTTGCTTGTCGAACAGGTCACCAACGCGAAGACCGCGACGGGCTACTTTATCTTCATAAGCTGGACCGATACCACGACCAGTTGTACCAATTGCTTTCTTACCACGAGCGATTTCACGCGCTTGGTCTACAGCGATGTGGTATGGAAGAATTAGAGGACAAGCTTCTGAAACGAATAGACGCTCACGCACTGGAATGCCGCGCTCTTCAAGAGGCTTCATTTCTTTCAGTAGAGCTTCAGGAGATAGTACTACGCCGTTACCGATAACGCATTTCACGTTATCACGTAGAATACCTGATGGAATTAAGTGGAGAACGGTTTTTTCACCGTCAATAACTAGAGTGTGGCCTGCATTGTGACCGCCTTGGTAGCGAACCACATATTTTGCATCTTCAGTTAAAAGGTCAACGATTTTACCTTTACCTTCGTCACCCCACTGGGTGCCTAAAACAACTACGTTATTTCCCATCTTTCCGTTCTGATTGATAGTTAAAAAAGGATTCTAGCACCGAATTAAATCTCTTGCAGTCATTTTTTAATCACAAATGTAATTCGGTGTTTCATGAAAAAGAGGTGGCGGATTAGTTCGGATAACGAGCATAACCACCCACTCTATTGATAGCCTACCTGTGCAGTAGTGAAACCGCGTTGGTAGTTTTATCGAGATTATCTTTTACCCGCTCTGGGATCTTGCTTGCAACAACCGCATATAGGCTGTCGATAATGGCAAGCTTAACCAAACGGGCAATACCGTTCTTGCCTAGCAGAGGCTCTGGCGATGCCGGAGCAAACAGTGGGCAGTCAGACAATTGAGATAGCTCAGCGTGATAGTTATTGGTGATGGAGACTATGGTCGCGCCCGATTGTTTCGCCACTCGCACAGCGTCCATCAGGTCCACAGTTTGGCCTGAGTGAGACACCACGAGCACCACATCTTGTTCATCCAGCACGCTAGCCGACATCAGCATCAGGTGCCTATCTTTTGGCACGTTGGCGCGGATACCGAAACGAAGCAGCTTATGCTGCAGGTCCTCACAGATGATGGTTGAACCACCTACCGCATACAGCTCAATGTTCTTGGCATTGATCAGCGCATCCGCCGCTGCACTTACCATGTTGGCGTCGACAAAGTTCAGGATCTCAGTCAGCGCACTGATGGAATTCTGCAGTACCTTACTCACGATCTCATTGCACGAATCATCGGGCAGCAACTGCTCGCTCGGCAGATAGGTATCTGAACCGTGCTGGGCATTCAGCGCATCTTTAAGTTGCTTAAAGCCACTAAAGCCAAGCTTCTTAGAAACCTTAACGATAAGCGCCGTAGATACACCTAGTCGCTCAGCCACCTCTTTGATAGAGGTGCTTTTTTGCAAGAAGTGTGGCTTAAGAAAATTCTCTGCGATGGACTGCTCAGTGCGAGTGAGCGATGGCATGCGCATACGAATGTTAGGAATTACTTGATTGAGATCCACTGACAGTATCATTTCTGGTGAGTCAATCGCATTAGTATACATATAGCTCTCCCTGCCGTCATGACTGCGGTGCGCGCAGTTGCCAGAACTGACCGCTCAGCAAAGACTCAGATTCTAGTTTAAAGCCACCAACATACTCAGCATCTTGCTCTGTCTCGAAGAAGCGCGATGTTGCTACGCCTTCGCCTCGGTTGATAAAGACTTCGATAGATGAAGCATCACGAAGCAGTTGCAGTTGTTCTACCTCACCTTGCCAAACCAAGCTCTGAATTTCGCCTGTTTTTAGGTTACGTCTATGGGTAGTCAAACCATTGCCATCAACTAGGATCTCAAGATCTGCAGATACCTTGATGCTCAGCTGTTTACCTAAAAGCTCGTTCAGTTCAAGTTCAGATGACACACCAGATAAAACGACCTGACTACCAGAGACCTCTTTCGCCCCAGCACGCATCTGCTTAATCTCTGAAACAGGCGCCTGCTTTAACTTGCCATCTTGGATGATTAGTTCACGGGCACAAGTCATTTGGTGAATCCAACCATGGGCAATAGTTGGTTGATAAGGTTCAAACTCATCAGGTTTGCCCATCCAACCAAACAAGATGCGACGCCCTGCGTCATCTTCAAAGGTTTGTGGCGCATAGAAATCGAAGCCATGGTCCATCAACGTGCCCTCACCGTGACCGAAGCTACCGGTTTGATAGTCAAAATCACCCAAGTGATAAGTCACATCAAAGGTCTCTACCTTGCGACCATCCACATCAATCCAGTTTTTAGGGCAGCTCACTAGCACATGCTGATCTTGCAGAGGGAAAAGGTCTGGACATTCGAGCATAAAATCATCTGAATTCAGACCATTTAGACCATCTCCAAATACCTCGCCAACTAGCTGCCAATTGTTTAGGTCAGTAGAGCGATAGGCAATCACCTTGCCTTTGTAATCTAGGTCTTCTGCACCCAGTACCATGTAATAGTGGTCAGCGTGCTTCCAAACCTTAGGGTCACGCACATGACCGCTATAGCCAGACGGTAACTCTAGGACTATGCCTTTTTTCTCTACCTGCGAACCTGACTCTAGGGTTGCGCGGCACTGATAGGCCGTGCGATCACCACCCTCAAACTTCACATTGCCGGTGTAAAAGAGCTCAAGCACACCATCCACTTCGATAGCGGAGCCCGAGTAACAGCCGTGAGTTTCAAAGTCTTGAGTCGGAGCAAGAGCCAGCGGTTGATGCTGCCATGAAAGCAGGTCTTTACTGGTAGCGTGTCCCCACGCCTTTGCTCCGTGTTCGCAGGCTAGCGGATTCCACTGATAGAAAAGATGAAACTCACCATTAAAGTGAGCCAATCCATTGGGGTCATTCAGCAGTCCAAACTGGGGTGAGAAGTGCCACAGCGGACGGTAAGGATCATAGGTGTCTTTTTGATTTAAAGACTTAGCCAGAACGTTGTTAATGTAGATTTGGTCAGCAGATAACATATCTCAAACTCCAAGGCCCTCATGTGCGAGGGCCCTTAATTATTCTTTTATTGTTTCTTGTCTAGCATCTTGTCAGAGAAGCCGAATGAGTAGGTCAACATGAATGCCACACTACAGCTCACTGCGTGTACCAAGAAGTAAGACATCAACTGGCCATCAAGATAAAGCAGAGCACCAGGAAGAACCGTTACTGCCATGCCGCTGGCTGCTAGACCAAGGATTTGAGCAACAAAGCCACCTGCAGCACCACCGATCAGAGCGAACACGAATGGACGGTAGTAGCGAAGGTTCACACCAAATACGGCTGGCTCAATAATACCTAGGAACGCTGAGAAGGTTGATGGATAGCACAGTGCCTTAAGCTTCTTGCTCTTGGTCTTCATACCTACCGCAAGACAGGCTGCACCTTGAGCCGAGATAGCACCAGTGATCAGGGCGTTGAATACGTTGCTGCCTTCGTTTGCTAGAAGCTGAATCTCAAGCAGGTTGAATACATGGTGAACACCTGTGATTACGATTAGGTCCCATACAAAGCCAATGAATAGACCACTCAGACCGAACGGTAGCTCAAGCAGGTATTTAGTGGTCTCAACCATGGTTACTTCAACCATGTGGAATAGAGGACCAACTGCTAGCAGCGCAACCGCACTCATGATGAGTAGGGTCAGGAACGGGGTCATTACTAGGTCAAAGGCTTCCGGCATGATAGAGCGGATACGGCGCTCAAGTTTAGCGGTCAAGAAACCTGCGATGAAGGCTGGGATCACAGAACCTTGGTAACCCAATACAGGGATAAAACCAAAGAACATCAGTGGGTCAGCATCACCAAAACCAACCGCCCATGCGTTTGGCAGTGCCGGAGATACCAGCATCAAACCTAAGACCAAGCCTATCAAAGGCGTACCACCAAACACTCGGCTTGCAGACCAAGCCACCATAGCTGGTAAGAAGATGAATGCGGTATCAGTCAGAATTTGGGTATAAAGGATGAAGTTTGCTGGTATCGATTCTGGGGTCAAACCAAACAGCGCTAACACTTCAGGGCGAGTCACTAGACCGCGAAGACCCATGAATAGACCGGTTGCTACCAGCGCTGGGATAAGAGGAACGAACACATCACTGAAGGTACGGATAGCACGTTGCACTGCTGTACCTTGTTGATTCGCTACCTCTTTAATTTCTGATTTGCTTGAGGTTGAGAGGTTCAAGCTCTCTACCGCCTCAAACACTCGGTTTACTGTGCCAGTACCAAAGATGATTTGATACTGGCCACTGTTAAAGAACGCGCCTTTAACCTTTTCTGTGTCTTCGATGCCGTCTTTATTTATTTTTTCTTCATCGGCAACCATGACACGTAAGCGTGTCGCACAGTGTGCGACGGATACTATGTTTTCTTTCCCACCTAAGAAGCCCACTAGCTCTTCAGCAATCATTGCGTAAGACATAACAACCTATTACCTGTTTGTTTCTCGTTTATCTGTTTTTCAAAGTAACAATAAATTTTAGATTCATCTTGGTTATAGATCACAAAATGAATCATTTCGTGAAATTTTTATATTTGTGATTTTTTCTGTAAACTTTTTATTTTAACAAAAACAATAACTTATGATTTTTCGTATTATTTACCGGAATTTTTATGGTTTACAGCTGTGATTTAATTTGTAAACTTATCCGTAAATTCACACCGTTCGAGACGAGAATATGAAAATTGCTATTGGCTGTGACCACGTTGGTATTGAACATAAAGATCTAGTAATCAAACACTTACAAGAGAAAGGTATCGAGGTAGAAGATTTTGGTACTCACTCTACTGAACGTACTGACTATCCAAAGTACGGCCAAGCGGTAGCGCAAGCTGTTGCAAACGGTGATGCGGACCAAGGTATCTTGATCTGTGGCACAGGCGTTGGCATCTCTCTGACCGCTAACAAGGTGAAAGGCATTCGCGCTGTAGTATGTAGCGACCCATACACAGCTCAGCTATCTAAAGAGCACAACAACACCAACATCCTAGCCTTCGGTTCCCGTGTTATTGGTATCGAACTGGCGAAGATGATCATCGACAGCTGGTTATCGGCTGAATTCGAAGGTGGTCGTCACCAAAACCGTATCAACATGATTGCAGCACTAGAGGAGTAATCACCATGAGCAAGTTCTGCCCTTCAATGATGTGTGTAGATTTCTCTAAGCTAGCGACTGAGCTTCAAGAGCTAGAGAAAGCCAATGTAGACATGCTACATATCGACGTAATGGATGGTCACTTTGTACCTAACTTTGCACTAGGTCCAGAGGACATCAAGGCGATCCGCGACCTTACCGATATCGACTATGATGTGCACCTAATGCTGTCTAACCCAGACCAATTCATCGATCTGTTCGCAGCCCTTGGTCCAAAGCTGATGTATATCCACGCAGAGGCGCCGCCGCATCTGCACCGTACCCTAGGCAATATCCAAGCTAAAGGTATCCAGTCAGGTTTGGCTATCAACCCAGGAACACCACTAAGTGCTATCGAAGATGTTCTAGACGTCACTGACGTAATCCTAGTGATGTCAGTAAATCCTGGTTTTGCTGGTCAGAAATTCATTCCAAATGCATTCAATCGCATTGAACGCATCATCGAGATGATCGAACAGCAAGGCACTAACACCAAGATCGCTATCGATGGTGCTATCAGCCCAGACGTTATCGAAAGACTGGGTGACAAGGTTGAATACTTCATCCTAGGCACTGCTGGTCTATTTGGTAAAGAAGGCACCTATGCAGAGACAATGGAAAACCTTCGTGCGCTAGGCCAAAAAGAAGCCGTAGCCGCCTAATATGAATTCGTCCCCCGACACCCTATAAACCGCTTCGCTCCTGAAGCGGTTTTTTTATGTCTGCTGTTCGGTTTCCGTTCATAAACTAGGATTGGTACACTGCTGTTATCAATAGAAAAAGTGGAACGCAAATGTCTGAATCCATATGGCTTGCCATCGGCTTAGTATTGTTTTTTGAGGGAATTGGTCCGCTTATCGCGCCTAATGGTTGGCGCCAGATGATAGCCCAACTCAGCGCTCAGCCAGATACTCAACTAAGACGAATTGGCGGATGCCTAGTCGTCGCAGGCGTAGTCATCATCACCATGATGGTATAAACCCAAGGCATAAAAAAAGGACTCCAACTGGAGTCCTTTTCTGATTTTGTGTTCAGGATTATTTAGCTGCTGGAGCTTTGCCTGAAGAGTCGTTCATGAAGCGGAAGAAATCGCTCTTAGGATCGAGAACCATGATGTCCCCTTTCTCAGCAAATGATTTCTCATACGCACGTAGTGAACGGATGAAGCTGAAGAACTCTGGGTCTTTGTTATAAGAGTCCGCATAGATCTTAGCAGCACGTGCGTCAGCGTCACCTCGGGTAACTCGAGCAGTTCTGTCTGCTTCAGCAAGAACCGTCGCTACCTCTAGCTCAGCTTGTGCGCGGATAACTTCAGCCTTCTCACGACCTTGAGAACGGTGCTTACGAGCAACCGATTCACGCTCAGCACGCATACGGCGGTAAATAGACTCAGAGATTTCATCCGGTAGGTTGATCTTCTTCATTCGGAAGTCAACAACGCGAACACCCAAGTCATCCATAGCGCTCTGACGAGTATCGTCTAGTACTACTGACATGATCTTATCACGCTCACCGTCAATCTCTACAGCCTGACGCGCCGCTTCAGAAACGGTTTCGTCTAGCTCTGATTCATCAGGTAGTACATCGTCGTTACGTGGACCAGAAACGATTTGCTTGATTTCACGCGAACCGATTTCTGCACGAAGCACGTCGGTAACCTTACGCTCAAGTAGAGCCTGAGCCGTTAGAGCGTTACCACCACCTGTAGCTAGGTAGTATTGACCGAAGTCTTCGATACGCCATTTCACGTACGAATCGATGATTACGTCTTTTTTCTCTGAGGTTACGAAACGGTCAGCACGGCCATCCATAGTTTGGATACGCGCATCTAGGCGTTTAACGTTATCGAACAGAGGCATCTTGAAGTGCAGACCCGGCTCGTAGATACGAGACATATCTGTGTTGTCCTTCAAGATTCGACCGAATCGAACTACGATACCACGCTCGCCCTCTGGAATTACAAATACTGACATCAGCATTAGTGCAAGCGTCACTACCAATACTGGGATCATCAACTTACGCATTCTTAGTTTCTCCCTTGACGAGTAGTAGTTGGACGAGTCTGGCTTTGAGACGGAGTAATTGGCGTCTCTGGCTCTAACTCAATCTGGTCATAGGCTGAGGTTGAACGAGTCGAACGCTTGGTTGAACCGCTCTCTTGGCCTGCTAGCTTGTCGATTGGAAGATACAGTAGGTTACCGCTCGACTCAGAGTCGATAAGAACCTTAGACGTATTCGAGTAAACCTCTTCCATAGTGTCTAGGTATAGGCGATTACGCGTTACTTCAGGAGCTGCTTGGTATTCAGGTAGCAGTTTCTCGAACTGAGCAACCTGACCAAAGGCTTCATTAACAGTACGTTCGCTGTAACCAAGAGCTTCCTTCTTCAGACGCTCTGCACGACCTGTCGCTTTCGGCAAGATTTCGTTCTTATATGCCTCAGCTTCACGGATGAAACGCTCTTCATCCTCTCGCGCTGCGATTGCGTCATCGAATGAATCTTTAACCTGCTCAGGTGGACGAGCAGACTGGAAGTTCACGTCTACGATTAGGATACCCATGTCGTAACTGTCGATGATGCGGTTAAGTGTTTCTTGAGTGCTTTGACGGATTTGCTGACGACCACTGGTCAGGATGCTATCCATCAATGAGTCACCGATTACCGCACGTAGAGCAGAGTCAGTAGCCTGACGCAAACTGTCATCTGCGTTAGTTACACGATAAAGGTATTTGTACGGGTCAGACACTCGGTATTGAACGCCCATCTGTACCGTTACTACGTTTTCGTCTTTAGTCAGCATCAGACCAGATGCCTGTAGAGCACGAATCGCTTGAACGTTTACAGTGGTCACTTCATCAATAAAGCGCGGACGCCAGTTCAGACCTGGATCAACCTGACGGTCGTATTTACCCAGACGCAGAACCACACCACGCTCGGCTTCGCCTACTGTGTAGAAGCCAGATGCAAACCAAACAAAAACTGCGATAACTGCGATAAGGCCAAATCCGATTGCGCCACCGCCGCCCATTGATGACCCGCCACCGCGTTTGCCACCGCCGAACTTACCACCGAGTTTTTGGCTCAGTTTATTGAATACTTCATCCAAATCCGGTGGCCCTTGATTGCGGCCTCCAGAGTTTTGGTTTCCGCGATCATTGTTTCCCCAAGGATCATTATCACGGCCATTGTTTCCGTTGTTATTTCCAGGCTCGTTCCACGCCATTAGAAAACTCCATCACTAGATATGACGTTATAAAGTAGCAGTCTTTTAAACGACGATAAAGTCGTCCAACTCCACTTCTTCTCTCTTTTGCAACCTAGCCCAATCAGCCTGTTGCATTCTGATATCAATCAACAAGTTACCTTCGGTATCATACTCTTCTTGGCGAATCGATTTCATGTTGAATAACACACTTCGTAATCTTCCCTGAAAACGAGGAGGAATACATAATTTGTATTCGACCATTTGACTCGCTAAGCGTTCAGTCAAAGCTTGGAACAAGAGTTCTATGCCCTGACCTTCCATAGCAGATACCCAGACCCTGACAGGCTTATTCTCATCATCATATTCGATGCGAGGAGTAGCACCCTCAAGGTTATCGATCTTATTCATTACTAATAGAGTTGGGATCTCATGAGCATCAATCTCTTCAAGCACAACGTCTACAGCATGGATATTCTCCCTAAAACGCTCATCGCTCGCATCTATGACATGTAACAAGATGTCAGCTTCCTGCGTTTCTTGCAGGGTAGCCTTAAATGCAGCAACTAGGTCATGGGGAAGATGTCGAATAAAACCAACGGTGTCAGCCAAAATCGCCAAACCAACATCGTCTAACTCTATCTTACGCAGTGTAGGGTCAAGAGTTGCAAATAATTGGTCAGCCGCATACACACTTGCCTCAGTAATGCGGTTGAATAGGGTCGATTTACCGGCATTGGTATAACCCACCAGCGAAAGTGTAGGAATCTCAGCACGTTTACGAGCTCGACGGCCTTGCTCACGCTGTTTTGCAACTCGCTCTAGGCGACGTAAGATGGCTTTGATTCGATCTCGTAGTAAGCGTCGGTCGGTCTCAAGCTGGGTTTCACCCGGTCCGCGAAGACCAATACCACCCTTCTGTCTTTCAAGGTGGGTCCAGCCTCGAATCAATCGAGTAGAGATGTGACGCAACTGCGCCAGCTCAACCTGAAGCTTACCCTCATGGGTTCGCGCACGCTGTGCAAAGATGTCTAGGATCAAACCTGTTCGATCCAAAACTCGACATTTACACAACTGTTCTAGATTTCGCTCTTGAGCGGGAGAAAGGGCGTGGTTAAAGATGACGATCTCGGCACCGGTCTGCTGAACTACATCAGAGATTTCCTGCGCCTTGCCTTCACCAACATAATATTTTGGATGAGGTGATTGTCGACTGCCTGTCACGGTTTGCAGGTTGTTCACGCCCGCGGAAGATACCAGCATCTCAAATTCAGCTAGGTCTTCCCACTCCCCTTCTTGTGTAAAGTTGATATGAACAAGTACCGCCTGTTCACCTGATTCATACCGGTCAAACAAGCGATAAACTCCTTACACAGAACCTTTGGTTTTCTTGTATCTTTTTCAATTAGTCTTCAGATTTCTCTTGAGGGCGATCACCGCGCTCGTTGTTGCTGTGGTGAGTAACTGCACGTGCAGGAACTACAGTCGAAATAGCATGCTTATAAACCATTTGGTTTACAGTGTTTTTCAGCAGGATCACGAACTGATCGAAAGACTCGATCTGACCTTGCAGTTTGATGCCATTGACTAAATAAATTGAAACTGGCACGCGCTCACGACGCAGTGCGTTCAGAAATGGGTCTTGTAAAGATTGCCCCTTTGCCATTGTTATTTTCCTTTTTGGTTTGTAGTTGTAATTTTTAGCAATCGACAGCAATAAGTGTACTTTTTACGCATCCGAGCTAAATCAAAATAATACCTGCAGTAAGTTACGTTCCGTGTCCAGATATTATTTATGCAAAACGATCTTATTATACACAGCAAATTCAATCAGATGCTATGACATTTGCGATGGTTTCTACCCCATGATCGATATTTTCACTATCCAGCCAAGTCAGGTCTTTCCAGCTTCGAAGCCAGGTAATCTGGCGCTTGGCTAGTTGACGTGTCGCGCACACTCCCTTAAAGATAGCTTCGTCAAAGCTGTACTCTCCGTCAAGGTAGCCCCACATTTGACGATAACCAACACAGCGGATCGATGGAAGATCTGCATGTAAATCAGGACGTTGGTATAGGTCCTTCACCTCTTGTTCAAAGCCTGCTTCCACCATTTTTTCATAGCGAAGTTCGATTCGACGATGCAGTTCAGAGCGCTCTTTTGGTGCTATAGCAAACTGCTTCACACGATACGGAATTGGGTCACCCTTTTGCTCCGTAAGCTCTGTTAGAGATTTACCTGAGATGCGATACACCTCAAGGGCTCTAGACAGTCGCTGTGGATCATTGGGATGAATACGCTCCGCCGATACTGGGTCTATCTCTCTAAGCTCATCATGCAGAGACTGCCAGCCCTTTTCTTTAGACTCTTTCTCTATCTCGGCACGGATCTCCGGATTGGCCGCAGGAAGCGGTGACAAGCCTTCAAGTAATGCCTTGTAATAGAGCATGGTACCGCCCACCAGCATAGGGATCTTACCTTGGGCTGTAATCTCCTCCATCTGAGCAAGGGCATCACGACGAAAATCGGCCGCGGAATAGGACTCGCTCGGGTCTAGGATATCGATCAAGCGGTGTGGCGCAGCTGCCTGCTCTTCAGCACTCGGCTTGGCTGTACCTATATCCATCCCTTTATAAATAAGAGCGGAATCCACACTTATCAACTCTATTGGGAATCTTTGTCGAAGACGGATTGCAAGCTCGGTCTTGCCAGATGCTGTCGGTCCCATTAAAAAGATAGCCAGAGGCCATTTATCGTTCATTTGTAAAAGCTTTTATATGAGTGGAGAAGTCCACGGTTTGAATAAATCTATTATCGTTCAAATCTAGCCGTTGTGCAGATGCGCCCTCCAGTTCAGACATCAACTGCACCGCTTCAGACAAGCTGTATTCCTTGTCTGCATCAGCCAACTGCTCTGCTATCCAATTGGATAGGGTTTGCGCCTCTAACTGAGACTCCCCTTGAAGCAGCAACAGCAAGGAAGCAAACAAGTGCTGGAGGTTTTGATTACGCAGCGGCTGTGGCACTGCCATCACCATAACCTTAGCGTTGGATTTGAACATCAGCTGGATCGCGAAGCGCTGCAATATAGCGGAATATTGCTTAAGTTTCTGCACTTCGACTTCATTTACTCGAAGAGCCAGTGGAATCAGCAAAGGCTGAGGAACCAGATTACGCTCTTCGACACTAAGTTGTAGCTGTAGTTTAAGTACCTCTGCGCGAGCCAAGTTCACCAATGCTGGACCTACATCACTTTGTACCAGCAGGTACCTTTTCTCCACAACCGAGAGCGCCTTACCTAGTTTGCTCGCTTTAGGTAACTCGACCTCAGGCTCTACCGTCAGCAGCTCCTGGTAAATCCTTGCCTCTTCAGCGGTGACCTGCTTTGGTTCTTCACGCTTGGGCTGTGGCTTACTGCTGGGCTTAGGGGGTGAAATTGGTGCTTCTTGTACCGACTGTGTACGAGAGTGCCCCTCTGAGCTTGGATATGAAGACGCGTGGCGAATCGCGTTCGCCTCTTGCTGTTGTCTGCATTGGGTACTTACACCGCGCTCAGTTGACCAAGTATCCGTTATCACCGGCTTGGGCTTCTCGGGCTCTGATGGTGCTTCAGGCACTGGCACAGCATAAGCACTCTCTCTACGAGGTTGCTCTGCTTGCTGGGTTTGTCCCAGCGCATCGACCAATGCTTGATAAATAAAGTCATGCACCAGGCGCGCCTGATGAAAACGTACCTCATGCTTGGCTGGGTGAACATTCACATCCACCTGATGCGGGTCAACTTCTATAAACAACACATACGCGGCGTATTGTTCAGGCCTCAGGGTAAGCTCATAGCTCTGCCTGATCGCATGATTGATAAGCTTGTCTTTCATCATGCGACCATTCACGTAGCAATATTGCAGGTCGCTTTGCAGGCGTGCGCCCTCAGGAGTAGTAATCCATCCGCTGAGCTTAAGCCCTTGGTGCTCCACTTGAACCCTTAACATATGACGAGCAAACTGAGCGCCACATACAGATTGAACTCGCTTCTCCCATTGCGCCTCGGCTTTTGCTGCTCGGTATTGCTTTATCATCTTGCCGTTGTGGCGAAGGTTGATAGTGATATCAAAGCGACTCAGAGCGATGCGTTTTAGCAATTCTTCAATATGAGAAAACTCGGTCTTTTCGGTGCGCAGAAACTTACGACGAGCGGGAGTATTAAAGAAGAGGTCAAGCACTTCAACCGTCGAACCCACCGGGTGCGCGGTCGGTTGCAGTTTAACCTTCATGTCTCTCCCTTCAGAATAGGCAGACCACGCTTGTTCTTGGGTAGGTGTTCTTGAAGTCAGAGTGAGTCTTGAAACAGAGCTGATACTGGCTAGCGCTTCACCACGAAAGCCAAGGCTTAAGATGGCTTCCAGGTCATCCAAGGTTTTAATCTTTGAGGTGGCGTGACGACTCAGGGCAAGCTCTAGTTCATCCTTGGCTATGCCCTTACCATTATCGCGCACACGGATAAGCTTGGTGCCCCCTTTTTCGATATCTATATCGATTCGGGTAGCACCTGCATCAATGCTGTTTTCAACCAGCTCTTTAACTACAGAGGCAGGCCTTTCTACCACCTCGCCTGCTGCTATCTGGTTGGCCAGCCTGGCCGGTAATATGCTTATCTCACTCATTTATTTGGAATTATCAGTACTTGTCCTATTGCCAGTTCGTCAGAGCGGAGGTTGTTTGCACTGCGAATACTGCTCACGCTCACCCCGTATCTTGAAGCGATTTTACCGAGGAACTCACCACGCTGAACCTTATGTTTGCGTATAGGTGCATCCTTAACCGCTACCGTGATTTTCAGCTTCTGCCCTACACGAACCTGATCTGATTTAAGGTTATTCTCACGCTTAATCGCAGATACTGAAACCTTATAGCGACTGGCTATTTTGCCAAGGAACTCACCAGAGCGAACTACGTGAGTGATAGTCTGGGTTTCAACTGTGTTCAGGTTTGAAGAAGAGCCGGATGATGGGATCTTCAGTTTTTGCCCCACTCGAACCGTATCGCTCTTGAGATTGTTAGCACGCTTAATCGCAGAAACTGTTACACCATGGTTGGCGGCAATGCGAGACAAAAAGTCTCCGCTTTTCACCACATAAATACCTGAGCCACCAACACTTGGAGTCGAGCTATCGAAATGAGTATTCTCTGGCGGGTTCGCCTTCATATACTTCATTATCGCATTGGTGAGTGCGCCTGCTAACTTGTCTTGATATGAGCGTTGGAATAACAAGCGCTCTTCGGTTGGGTTGGAGATAAAACCAAGCTCAACCAGAACCGATGGTATCTGCGGCTGACGCAACACCGCAAGGCTCGCTTCCGCGGGTTTACTCTTGTGCAGTCTTGCTATCTTCTTGAGTTCAGCCAAGATCTCGGTCGCTAGCTTCTCACCTTCACGTTTAGAGTTAGTAAATTGCAGATCGAGCAGAGTCTTATTTACGTTTCTATCATTTCGGGTAACGGTTGTATTTCCGCCCAAGCGCGCAGATTGTCTCTCATGGTTCTCAACCCAACGAGCGATTTCCGTATTGGTGCGGCGGTCGTTAAGGAAGAATACCGATGCTCCTCTTGGCTGAGGCGAGGTAAAGGCATCTGCGTGGATAGAGACAAACAGATGTGCCTGATCTTTATCGGCGATGGCAATGCGCTGATCTAACCCCACATAGTAATCACCGGTGCGAGTAAGACGTGCACGCACACCTGGAGTCGCATTTAAACGTGCGGCCAGTTTCTTAGACACGCTAAGGGTAACGTTCTTCTCATATTTCTTAGAGGGACCTATTGAACCAGGGTCTTTACCACCATGACCAGGGTCGATCACGATAAGGACGTCTCGCTTAGCCTTTGAAGCTCTCTTAACAGCAGTCACAGGTTTACTTGGTGCAGGCGTAGCCGTACTGGCTGATGCAGAACCTGAGATCGGAAAGTCAATAACGAGACGATGGCCGGAACCACCACCTGGGTTTAGCTTAAACAGCTTTGGTGAGACGTTGGACTTCAGCTCAAACACCAAACGAAAAGAAGAGCCGTCCGGTGGACTGCTCTCTCGAATCTTGGTTAAAATAGGGCTTTTAGTTACCGATTTAGGCAACTTAGCACTATTTTTGGTGTTTTTAAGGTCAACGACCAGTCGATGTGGTGTCGCCAGTGTGAAATAACTGTACTCAGCTGATGCAGAGAGATCGATAACCGTGCGGGTCTCACTCTTAGAAGTGTTTACCCTGATATCCTTGATTTCGTTTGCATGTACTGCGGAGGAGAGCATCGAGAAGAAAAACGCTACGATCCCCCACCAAAACTTCTTTTTCAACTTAACTCCAAGTTTTCTACCAAGCGATTGCCCACTTCACTGTTCGCTTTTATTGTTGCCACTCGCCCTTCACCTTGATAGCGGATATCAATATCGAGATCCGGTTCAGGCAACATGCCCTCACCTTTTTCTGGCCACTCCACCAAACAGATAGCATCTGGGGTGAAGTAATCACGAATCCCCATAAACTCTAGCTCTTCTGGATCGGCTAGACGATAAAGATCGAAGTGATATACCTGCCATGGCTCTAAGGCATAGGGCTCCACTAGAGTATAGGTTGGGCTCTTTACATTTCCTTGATGACCCAAAGACTGAATGAAGCCACGGCTAAATGTGGTTTTACCGGCACCGAGGTCACCGTGTAGATAGATAGTCGTTTGCTGTGAACACAGTTTTGATAGCTGGGTACCCAGTTTTATTGTGTCGAGTTCGTCTTTTAGTTGAAAGGTCTTCTGGCTCATGATTCTAGCAAGCCTATGCTTATTATTGATGTCAGTCGTTCATTATCTCAATTAGAAGACTTTTGTCGAGTAACCCAGCGTTTTTGGGTAGACTCCGTCTCCTAAATTAGGTGTGAGTTTATTCTTATTATTGAGTGTTCCTATGGATTTGTGTCAATTAGCCGAAAAAATTAAGGTTTGGGGTAAAGAGTTGGGTTTCCAACAGGTAGGAATTACCGACACAGATCTATCCTTGCACGAGCAAGGACTGCAACGTTGGATAGATGAGGGCTATCACGGTGAAATGAGTTGGATGGAGCGCAATCACGAAAAACGCATCCATCCAGAAGAATTGCATCCGGGTGCAGTGCGAGTGATCAGCGTGAGACTCGATTACCTTCCCCCTCAGGCGGGCTTTGCTAGCAATCTAGAAGACACCTCCACAGCCTACATTAGTCGCTACGCTCTTGGACGCGACTATCACAAACTGATGAGGAATAGGCTCAAACAGCTAGGTCAGCAAATTGAAGCAGAGATAGCATCTAATCCAGAATTTGAGGCTCTCAACTACCGCCCCTTTGTAGACTCTGCCCCTGTCCTTGAAAGGCCTCTAGCTGAAAAAGCTGGTCTTGGTTGGAGAGGCAAACATTCACTTCTGCTCAACAAAGAAGCAGGCTCTTGGTTTTTCCTAGGAGAAATACTGATAGGCTTACCCCTTCCGGTAGATACACCGGCCGAAGACAACTGTGGAAAATGCACCGCTTGCATGACCAGCTGTCCGACCGGCGCCATAGTAGAAGAGGGTGTGGTTGATGCGAGAAAGTGCATCTCATACCTCACCATCGAATATGATGGTGTGATTGATGCCGAGCTTAGCCAAGCTATGGGCAACCGTATCTACGGTTGTGATGATTGCCAGTTGGTATGTCCACATAATCGCGCAGCCGGTCTAACCTCTATCGAAGACTTCCATCGAAGAGAGGCACTAACCGATAGCAAACTGCTAAATCTATTCTCTTGGGATGAGAAAACTTTCCTCAAAAATTTCGAAGGTTCTGCGATTCGTCGTATAGGTTATCTACAGTGGTTGAGGAATCTGAGTATTGCCATTGGCAATGGTCCATTTTCCCATGATGCAATCGAGGCATTAGAGTCTAAACTTGGTCTTGGTGAAGTATTAGATACCCACATCAATGAGGCTTTGGAGCGCTTGCACCAACAAAGACCAAATCGATCTACTAAAAAAGAAAGGCTGATCAGAATAGTGCAAAAGGGTCTACCACGAGACGCGTGAGTCTAGTGAATCTATCTGGAATTCTGGGACATGAAAACCATCTATAGAGGCTTTGCCCACTATCTCAGCAGATAATTGCACTGCATAGGTAGTCTAATGTGGAAAAAGATTCCCGGCACAAACTCAATTAAGCATGCACTAAAGTTAAACACAGTTTAAATTCATGACAAAGATCAAAGAATGCGTAACAAGAGATCTTGAAATTTGAACTATAGGATCTTAGAAAAGCCCGCCAAACACAGTCAATTCAAGGCTTTAAATCAATAGCTATATAAGCGGTCATTTTTATTCTGAAAAAGGATCTTGACAAAAGATCGTTAAATTAAGGATAGAAAATTTTTTATCAACCAAGTTATCCACAGAATAGGCATTGTGGATAAGTCTGTGAATTTAATATGATAAAGATGACTAAATCGCAGGAAAGTGCTGGTTTATTGATTTGGTATTTGGAGAATTATTTAAAGAGGAGAAAATTGGAGCGACACACGAGGTTCGAACTCGTGACCTCAACCTTGGCAAGGTTGCGCTCTACCAACTGAGCTAGTGTCGCTTCACAGATACTCGATTGTTTATCGAATAACTTTGAATTTGGTTGCGGGGGCCGGATTTGAACCGACGACCTTCGGGTTATGAGCCCGACGAGCTACCAAGCTGCTCCACCCCGCGTCCGTATTGTGTCACCGTTAAGCACGATGAAAGCTAATTTTGGAGCGACACACGAGGTTCGAACTCGTGACCTCAACCTTGGCAAGGTTGCGCTCTACCAACTGAGCTAGTGTCGCTTCACAGATACTCGATTATTTATCGAATAACTTTGAATTTGGTTGCGGGGGCCGGATTTGAACCGACGACCTTCGGGTTATGAGCCCGACGAGCTACCAAGCTGCTCCACCCCGCGTCCGTATTGTGTCACCGTTAAGCACGATGAAGGCTAAATTTGGAGCGACACACGAGGTTCGAACTCGTGACCTCAACCTTGGCAAGGTTGCGCTCTACCAACTGAGCTAGTGTCGCTTCACAGATACTCGATTTTTTATCGAATAACTTTGAATTTGGTTGCGAGGCCGGATTTGTACCGGGCGGCGCTACCGTCGACGGCCTGAGGGTTATGAATAACAATCAAACTGTCTTGAATTTGGTTGCGGGGGCCGGATTTGAACCGACGACCTTCGGGTTATGAGCCCGACGAGCTACCAAGCTGCTCCACCCCGCGTCCGTAGTTCACCATTCTAAGCATGATGAAGGCTTTTAAATTTGGAGCGACACACGAGGTTCGAACTCGTGACCTCAACCTTGGCAAGGTTGCGCTCTACCAACTGAGCTAGTGTCGCTTTCTAACGACTTTCGCCGTTTAGGGTTGCGCATTATAAGTGGAATTTAATGTGATGCAACCCCTATTTATAAAAAAATCAGAAAATCGATTTGAACGAACAAAAAAACATCAGATCTTCATAATAGTTTGGCGATAGTACTTAAGTTCAGCGATAGATTCTCGAATGTCATCCAGTGCTAAGTGCACGCCCTGCTTAGAAAAACCATCCAAAACTTCTGGTTTCCAGCGGCGTGTTAACTCTTTGAGAGTACTTACATCTACATAACGATAATGGAAGTATTGCTCAAGCTCAGGCATGTGCTTGTATAGGAAACGACGATCTTGACCAATGCTGTTGCCACAGATGGGAGAGGCACCAGCAGGAACATGCTGCTTCAAGAACTCTATAGTCATCTCAACCGCTTGGTCTTCAGTAATGTCACTCTTTCTGACACGCTCAACCAAACCACTGTTGGTGTGGGTGTTAGTGCACCAGTCATCCATCTTATCTAATTCAGACTCTGGTTGATGGATAGCAATAACAGGCCCTTCAGCCAAGATATTGAGTTCACTGTCGGTAACGATTGATGCGATTTCGATGATCTTGTGGGTTTCTGGGTCAAGACCCGTCATCTCCAGGTCAACCCAGATAAGGTTGGTTTCATTTAGTGCCATTGAGGAAATTGCCTATTATTGGTGTTAGATCGCGAATTTAATTATATGATACTCCGCAATATCAAAAAGCCAATTAAGTCGGAAACCATTAATGGCCAAAAAGAAAAAGCTCACTAAAGGGCAAGTACGTCGAGTACGACACAATCAGAAGAAACGACTCAAGCAGGATACCAGTGTGGACTGGGATGAGCAGATGCTTGGTGAGTCGAAGAAAGGATTGGTGATCACTCGATTTGGTCAGCATGCGGATATTGAAGACTTAGAATCAGGTGAAATCCAACGCTGTAACCTAAGACGTGGTATTGAGAGCCTAGTTTCAGGCGACCGAGTAATCTGGCGTAAAGGTCTTGAGACCATGGCGGGTATTTCGGGTGTGGTTGAGGCGGTAGAGCCACGCACCTCAGTGCTAACCCGTCCTGATTATTACGACGGCCTAAAACCAGTTGCTGCTAATGTTGAGCAGATGGTGATTGTCTCTTCTGTACTTCCAGAGCTATCACTTTCGATTATCGACCGCTATCTGGTTGCTTCAGAGACCCTAGAGATCGCACCTCTACTGGTACTGAACAAAATCGATCTTGCTGATGAAGCGCTCATGACTGCTTACAAAGAGCAACTCGATATCTACACCAATATTGGTTACAAGGTGCTTCTAGTAAGTAAAGAGACTGGCGAGGGTATCGATGCGCTGCAGCAAGAACTGCAAGGCAAGATAAATATCTTCGTGGGTCAGTCTGGTGTAGGTAAATCCAGCCTAGTTAATGCGCTTATGCCTGGACTAGAGGTTGAGGAGGGTGAGATCTCTGAAAACTCGAATCTAGGTCAGCATACAACTACGGCCTCACGTCTATACCACTTCCCTCTTGGCGGTGACCTTATCGACTCTCCTGGGGTTCGAGAATTTGGACTTTGGCATCTGGAAGCCGATGAAGTTACCAAGGCATTCGTTGAGTTTCGCGAATACCTGGGGCTGTGTAAGTTTAGAGACTGTAAGCACCTAAACGACCCAGGCTGTGCCATCCTAGAGGCTGTTGATAAAGAGAAGATCCATCCATCGCGATTCGATAACTACCATAGAATTATCGAGAGCATGGCGGAGAACAAAGCGAATCGACAATATTCGCGTAACAAAAAGCTAGACCAGTAGCTTTTTAGACAAACTCAGGCTTTTTAAGTAACATTCACGACCAATTTTGCAAATACGGATCATATTGTGATTGATAAAATCAAAGTGGGCGCCCAATACTGGCTCCCTCAACATGGCTTGACCCGCCTAGTCGGTAAGCTGGCATCAGCAAAGCTTGGAAGCTTCACGACTTCTATCATTCGCTGGTTCATTAAGCAGTACAAGATCAACATGGATGAGGCATTGCACTCAGATCCTGCGCACTTCAAGACTTTTAACGACTTCTTCGTGCGTGAACTAAAGGCAGGCGTTCGCCCAGTAGTAGAAGACGAGTCTGTCATCGTGCACCCAGCTGACGCTTGCGTTAGCCAGTTTGGTCCGATCGAAAACGACCGCCTTATCCAAGCAAAGAATCACGATTACTCAGCGCGTGAGCTACTCGGTGGCGACCTAGACCTAACTGAAGAATTCAGTGAGGGTCATTTTGCTACGCTATATCTATCTCCTAGTGACTATCACCGCGTACACATGCCGTGTGACGGTACACTGCGTCAGATGATCTACGTACCGGGTGACCTGTTCTCCGTAAACCCACTAACAGCTGAGAACGTGGAAAACCTATTTGCACGTAACGAGCGCGTGGTATGTATCTTCGATACTGAGTTCGGCCCTATGGCTCAAGTTCTAGTAGGTGCGACTATCGTAGGTAGCATCGAGCTTACCTGGGCAGGCACTGTGACTCCACCAACAGGCAACACTGTGTATCGCTGGGATTACCCAAGTGAGGGCGAAAAGGCTATCCACATCAAGAAAGGTGAAGAGATGGGTCGCTTTAAACTGGGCTCTACGGTTATCAACCTATTCCCGAAAGGTGCTATCGAGTTCGATTCAAGCATGCAGCTTGATGCAACAACTCGCCTAGGCACAGCTTACGCTCATATCCAAGAGTCGTAAGCACACCTAAGACAGACAAAAGGAGCGTATCGAACGCTCCTTTTTTGTTTATGCCTGAGATGGCGTTGCCATCAGCAGTCCCTCTTCGAGAAGCGCCAACTGCTCCTGTCCAAGAGATGTTGCCATAGGTTTTACCACCGCAAGTATCTGCAGCATACCCTGCATTACCATGGACTCAGTGATCTCTGTATTGGCATTCATCGCCGATTGATATCCAAGCCAGCCCGTCGCAATGCAGTGCAGGTTTGTGACCAAGCGAGGAAGGTCTGAGCGTTTCACCTCTATTAGCTTCAGCGCCAAGAAGGACTCCACAATAGCCACCAAGTTGATGCGCAGCTTGTGTTGCACCGCTAGGTAGTTTTTATGTAGTTCTTCATCACGACCCAATATCTCAGCTAGGCTGACGTACAAAAAACGATACTTCCACATTAATGAGAAGGTCGAATTCACGTAGTGCTTGAGTAGCACTAGGCTTTCACTTTGACTCTCTACTGGGCGGAACCTATCCAGCAACTCAGTGGTGTATTCGTTGAAGATGGCTCGAATGATCTCTTGTTTGTTGGCGTAGTGGTAATAAAGATTTCCCGGGCTGATCCCAAGATGCGCAGCAATATGATTGGTGGTGGTATTACGCTCACCCTGTTGGTTGAACAGCTCTAACGCGCCCTTAATGATTCTTTGCTTTGTTTTCATATAGTATTGAAACTCTGTGCCTTCGAATTTAAGTCCATGATTTACACTTTATTTTTCAGTGTGTATGGCCGTTCCTTTGGGTATATACTCTAAATCAATATTAACAATTATTAACTCATTTATTTTGTCTATTTCTCACTGGCTTTCTGCCGCTAGACCTAAAACTCTTCCCCTAGCCTTAGCCTCTATCGTGACAGGCAGTTGTATCGCCTACTCTCAAGGTAGCCATTTCTGGTCAGTGAGCCTTTTAGCACTGCTTACTGCTACCCTGCTGCAGATTCTATCCAACCTTGCCAATGACTATGGTGATGCTCAGCACGGTACCGACAATGAAGAGAGAATTGGCCCCGAGCGAGCCATACAGTCAGGGGCTATAACACTTGCGCAGATGAAGACGGCCATGGTTATCTGCTCACTACTGAGCGTGGCATCCGGTCTTGCACTCATCTTCACCTCACTCACTCATAGCGCTGATATCTGGATGTTTATCGGTTTGGGTGTGGCCTCTATCTTCTGTGCTATTGCCTATACGGTAGGTAAAAAACCTTATGGTTATCTTGGTCTGGGCGATCTGTCGGTTTATGTATTCTTTGGTCTTCTAGGTGTGGGTGGTACTTTCTATCTGCACACCCAGAGCATAGATTCACTCTTATTGCTTCCATCAACCGCATCAGGTCTCTTGGCTGTGGGTGTACTTAACGTCAACAATATGCGAGATATTGAGAACGACAGCGCATTTGGCAAGACTACGGTGGCTGTGCGTCTAGGCTTAGAAAAAGCTAAGCGTTATCACATGCTTTTGGTAAGTGTGGCCTGGCTCTGCTACCTTGGTTTTATTCTCAACAATCACTTTAGCTTGGAGAGTCTAGCTTTGGTGATCATGATATTGGGCCCAGGAATCAAGCACCTTGTTGCGATTAAATCGGCATCCACCAGCGCTGAAATTGCACCGCTAATGGGCGACATTGTAAAGCTAGCTCTAATTGCTAACCTTTTATTTTCTATCGCAATTATTGTTTAGTTAACTTAAATCAGTTTTTCTAATCCTTAGCAAGATATACTCAGTTCACAGACCCTAATCAGAAGGTGACTCGAACCATGGAATACAATACTTCAGCTCTTTGTGACGTTTATTTGGATCAGGTTGATGTGGTAGAGCCAATGTTTAGCAACTTTGGTGGTAGCGCATCCTTTGCCGGCCAGATAACCACAATCAAATGCTTCGAGGACAACGGGCTCATTCGCTCCGTACTGGAAGAGGATGGACAAGGCCGAGTTCTGCTTATCGATGGTGGTGGTTCACTGAGACGCGCCCTTATCGATGCTGAGATCGCAACTCTTGCAGAAGAGAACGAGTGGGAAGGTATCGTAGTCTACGGTTCAGTACGCGAAGTCGATGAACTTGAAGATATGAATATTGGTATCCAAGCTCTGGCCTCAAACCCTGTGGGTGCAACTCAAACTGAGGTTGGAGAGGTCGATGTGCCAGTTAACTTCGCTGGGGTGAGCTTTCTACCTGAAGATTATATCTATGCCGATAACACAGGGATCATCCTATCTCAGGAGGCACTAGAAACTAACTTCGAGATAGACGAAGACGAGTAAACCTGAAAGCCTTAACAGAAAACACATTTGGTAGCAGATCTCGATATGAGGTCTGCTTTTTTATTGATTAAAAACAAAGCATTTACGAATAAAACCCTTAGCTTGTTAAGTGATAATAACTCTAAATAATCTCAGCCCTATCAGGGGCTTGGAGTCACTTTTAAGGCGCTAGGGAATGAATAAAACCAACTCAAGTCAGATTATCAAACTGGCAGTCAGCATCTTGATCCCCTTATTTGTTTTGGCCATGCCCAGCAGCTGGATTCCTATTGCTGAACTGACGGTAGTGCAGCATCGCTTGTTAGCCATTTTTATTATGTCGGCACTGCTATGGGTACTTGAGCCTGTTCCAGTGTTTGCCACCTCAATCCTTATCATCACCTTACAGCTGATCTTCTTATCAGATAAAGGATTGACCGTGCTTCGTATCGACCATGCCGATGAAGCCTTTGGCACATTGATCCCTTATACCGATATCCTCGGATCCTTCTCATCACCGATTATCATCTTATTCATGGGTGGTTTTGCACTGGCGATTGCCGCCTCTAAGTATCAACTGGACAACAACCTAGCGCGGGTGCTTCTAAAGCCGTTTGGTAGCAAACCCAAGTTCATCATGTTAGGTCTGATGCTTATCACTGCCGTGTTCTCCATGTTTATGTCTAACACAGCCACTACAGTAATGATGTTGGCACTGCTTGGACCTATAGTAGCTTCAGCTAAACCGGGTGACCTAGGTATCAAAGCACTAGTTTTATGTATTCCGATTGCAGCAAACACCGGTGGTATCGCCACACCAATAGGCACGCCACCAAACGCCATCGCCCTGCAGTACCTTACAGGCGAGCATGCTATCGACTTCTTAAGCTGGATGATGTTTGGCTTACCTTTCGTGATAGTGCAACTGGCTATCGCTTGGCTACTGCTACAAAAGCTGTTCCCTTCTGAGCAAGAAAATCTAGAGCTGTCCCTGGAGGGTAAGTTCTTAAAATCGTGGAAGGCTATTGTGGTGTATATCACCTTTGCAGCCACCATCATTTTGTGGATAACCACCAAGCTCCATGGCATGAACACCTATGTGGTGGCGGTTATCCCACTGGCGGTATTCACCCTAACCGGCATCATGGGTAAGGCTGAGATCAAACAGATCAACTGGGACGTACTGTGGCTAGTTGCCGGTGGTATTGCTATCGGCTTAGCACTGGACAAAACGGGGCTCGCAAAAGGGCTGGCACACTCTATCGACTATGAAAGCCTATCACCGGTTGCGGTAGTGCTTACCCTTTCTATTATCTGTTGGCTGATGGCCAACTTCATGTCTAACACAGCTACCGCCAACTTGCTCATGCCTATCGCGGCGGCTATCGGAGCCTCAATGCCTGGCTTGGTAGCGGTTGGGGGTCTGCAAGGACTACTGGTTGTAGTGGCCTTCTCGGCATCATTGGGCATGATCTTACCTGTTTCTACACCACCTAACTCACTGGCATATTCTACTGGCTTGATTGATAGTAAGGATATGGCGAAAACCGGCATCATACTGGGCGTAGTCGGCCTAGCGATTGTATATGCCGCGATGATGATTTTAACTTAACCAAGACTAAGGAAATGTCATGTTAGTAATCGCTCATAGAGGAGCACGCGGAGAACTCCCAGAAAATACCTTGTTGGCCTTTGAATCAGCTATCGAGGGCGGGGCTCGCGCCATAGAGCTGGATATCCACCAGCATCAAGGGGAATTTTGGGTAATACATGACAAATGGGTCAACCGCACCACAGATGGAAACGGCCCTCTCACTTGGCATTCATACGACGGCTTAAAGTCGTTGGACGCGGGTAAGGGAGAGCGCATCCCTACCCTAGATGAAACACTTAAAACCCTAGCGGGGCGCTGCGCGGTCAATATTGAGCTCAAGGGCCTGGATGATATAAATAGCCTAGTTGAACACCTAGAGCTTGCAGTAAACGAATATGGCTTTGCTGAAGGGCAACTGCTTATCTCCTCTTTCAACCATCACTGGCTTGCAGAACTGCATCGAATCGCTCCTCAGTATAAGTTGGCAGCGCTAACCGCCAACAAGCCTATCGGCCTGTGCCAGTTTGCCCAAGAGCTGGGTGCCTACAGCGTCAACGTGGATATAGACGTTATCGATGGTCAGATGGTGGATGATGCCAAGAAGCGAGGACTAAAGATCTTCGTGTATACAGTCAATCGAGAAGAGGATTGGAAGCGCCTTCAGACGTTAGGTGTAGATGGAATCTTCTGTGACAAACCCGTAGATGCGGTGCGCTACTTCTCCGGCATCACAGATCAGACTCGCCACTGGCCAAACTAAAATTAGTTTTGCACTCAGGTATTTATCAGGCATATTGATTTAATCTTCAATTGCTTAAGTAAATACCATGGGATACGAATGGTTGGCCCTAGCGGCTGCCTTCTTATGGGCTATCTCTAGCCTAATATCGGTCACCCCAGCCCGTCACCTCGGGCCTTTTTCCTATAGCCGCTGGCGCATGGGGTGCACCGCTGTCATGCTCACCATCATGGCCTTAATCGTCGGAGGTTGGGGCAGTGTCAGCACGGCACATGTTATGCCTATGGTGTTGTCTGGTCTTATCGGTATCTTTATCGGCGATACTGCGCTTTTTGCCTGTATGAATCGCATGGGACCGAGACAAGCGGGGTTGCTCTTCTCTTGTCATGCAGTCTTCTCCGCCATCCTCGGATATTGGCTGTTCAACGAAACCTGGCATCTGGCCGAGATTATCGGTGCAACACTGGTATTTTCCGGGGTAGTCACTGCCATCTTTTTTGGACGCAAAGGCTCAGATAACAACGACTGGGAAGCCTTGCATGGCAAGCTTGCTATCGGGGTCGCCTTAGGGTTATTGGCGGCTTTATGTCAGGCGTTAGGCGGCATTATCGCAAAACCGGTAATGCAGACCGATATCAATCCAATTGCAGCTTCTGCAATTCGTATGATCACAGCCTTTGCAGCTCACAGCTTATTCTGGGCGAGTGGTGCGAAACTGGCGAAGTCTAAGAATCCGATCAATCGCAAGATCTTCTCCATTACCGCACTCAATGGTTTCTTGGCTATGGCGGTAGGTATGACGCTTATCCTTTATGCATTGCAGGACGGCAATGTGGGTATGGTTGCCCTGCTCTCTTCCACCACACCTATCATGGTGTTGCCACTATTGTGGTTTATCACCAAACAGCGCCCCAACCATTATGCTTGGTTTGGCGCTATCTTAGCGGTGATTGGAACAGGGCTCATCGTCTCTTAAGCTCGGGGGAAGGCGAACGCCGTTACCTGCTCGATATGGGTTTTACCTAGCGCTAGCATGATGAGTCTATCTATGCCTAGAGCTACCCCAGCACACTGAGGCAGGCCATGACTGATGGCTTCAATAAGATACTTATCGATAGGTTGCGCTTCTAACCCCATCTCAACACGCTTACGGTTATCTTCTTCAAAGCGTGCTAATTGCTCTTTAGCATCGTCCAGCTCATGGAAGCCATTAGCCAGCTCTATCCCTTTAAAGTAAACCTCGAAGCGATCTGCCACCCTTGGGTCCATTGGATTTATCTTAGCAAGTGCTGCCTGGGAGGCTGGGAAGTCATAGACAAACGCTGGAACCTTCTGGCCAATCTTGGTTTCAACACCCATGCTAAACAGCAGTTGCAACAGGGTATTTTTGTCCTCTTCTGGTTCAGCAATGTCGCTAAGGCCTAAAGTAGCGGCCACAGCTTTAAGCTCCGTCATACTCGCTTCTAGCGGACAAACACCTAGCACCTTAAGAAACGCCTTTTGATAGGTCATACGCTCTGCACTCTCGGTTTCCAGAACCAGTTGCAAAAACTCATCCATTTCATCCATAAGGTCATGGTGATTAAAACCGACACGATACCATTCCAGCATAGTGAACTCAGGATTATGGTGACGCCCACTTTCTTCATTGCGAAACGACTTACACATCTGATAGATAGAACCACTGCCAGCTGCTAGCAGGCGTTTCATGTGAAACTCAGGGCTGGTCATAAGGTTTAGCGAACTGCCATCGGCATACCCTGGCCCTACAAACTGGGTTTGAAAGGTATGCAGATGAATATCCGTTACCGCAGCATGGCTCAACGCCGGGGTATCCACCTCAAGCACATCACGCTCAGCAAAGAATTGTCGAATGCGGTTTACTACCTTAGCGCGCAGACGAAGAGCTGAAATATCTGCACTCGGTTTCCAGAGAGGTTCTGACATATTTGTTCCTATGAAATCAGTTACTCACAAGCCTTGCTTGTTTGTGCATAGTGTCACATGACAAGGATCACAGACCTATTTTTTTTTCGGATTTTTCACCTTTCTAGCCAGAAAAAAAGCAAGTAAATCAATTTTTTCGCAACTTTATTCCCCTAGAATGGTAAACAGAATTTCTACTATAAATTGCGGTTAATACTGCTTACTACTGGAGGATAACTGTGAAAACACTTACCACAGATATCGCTGTCATCGGTGCTGGAGGCGCCGGTCTTCGAACTGCTATCGCAGCAGCAGAAGCGAACCCAGAAATGGAAATCGCCCTAATCTCAAAAGTCTACCCTATGCGCTCCCACACGGTGGCCGCGGAAGGTGGTTCTGCAGCTGTAATTAAGGACGAAGATAGCCTAGATAACCACTTCAACGACACCGTTGGTGGTGGTGACTGGCTATGCGAACAGGACGTAGTTGAGTATTTCGTTGAGAATGCCACTCGCGAGATGATTCAAATGGAACAATGGGGCTGCCCATGGAGCCGCAAAGACAACGGCGAAGTTAACGTTCGTCGCTTTGGGGGGATGAAGGTTGAGCGTACTTGGTTTGCTGCGGATAAAACCGGCTTCCACATGCTACACACCCTTTTCCAAACCTCTATCAAATATCCGCAGATCAAGCGCTTTGACGAATACTTCGTGGTTGACCTTTTGGTTGACGAAGGCGAGGTACAAGGCCTGATTGCTATCCATATGGCTGAGGGTGAACTGGTCGCCATCAAGGCTAAGTCAGTGGTACTGGCAACCGGTGGCGCGGGTCGCGTGTATAACACCAATACCAACGGCGGTATCGTAACTGGTGACGGTATGGCTATGGCTTATCGTCACGGCGTGCCACTGCGTGATATGGAGTTCGTTCAGTATCACCCAACCGGTCTGCCAGGCACAGGTATCCTGATGACCGAGGGTTGTCGTGGTGAGGGCGGCATTATCGTCAATAAAGACGGCTATCGCTATCTACAAGACTACGGTATGGGCCCTGAGACTCCAGTAGGTCAGCCTAAGAACAAATACATGGAACTGGGTCCTCGCGACAAGGTTTCACAAGCATTCTGGCATGAACAGCAGAAAGGCAACACCATAGAACACCCACTGGGTGATGTGGTGCACCTAGACCTTCGCCACCTTGGTGAAGAGTATCTGCAAGAGCGTCTACCGTTTATCTGTGAGCTAGCAAAAGCGTACGTAAACGTTGATCCAGCCAAAGAGCCAATCCCAATTCGTCCAACCGTTCACTACACCATGGGTGGTATCGAAACCGACCCTAAATGTGAGACTCGCATCAAGGGTCTATTCGCGGTAGGTGAGTGTGCTTCTGTAGGTCTTCACGGTGCTAACCGCCTTGGCTCAAACTCGCTGGCTGAGTTTGTGGTATTCGGTCGCGTTGCCGGTGAAGAAGCAGTTAAGCGTGCATCAGAATTCAAGGGTTGGAATGATGCAAGTATTCAAGCTCAGATCGATGCCGTTGATGCTCGTATCCAATCGCTATTGGGTCAAGAAGGCGATGAAAACTGGTCTGAAATCCGCACTGAAATGGGTAAAACCATGGAAGCGGGCTGTGGTATCTATCGTCGTGAAGACCTGATGCAAGAGACCATGGACAAGCTAACTGAGCTGAAAGAGCGCTATAAGAAGATCAGCATCAAAGACAAAGGCAAGGTGTTCAACACTGATCTGCTTTACGCTATCGAGGTTGGTTATGGCCTTGAGGTAGCAGAGGCTATGGTTCACTCTGCTATCTTGCGTAAAGAGTCTCGCGGTGCACACCAACGTCTAGATGAAGGCTGCACAGAGCGTGATGATGAGCAGTTCCTGAAGCACTCACTGGCTTTCTTCAACCAAGATGCAGCGCCATCTATCGACTACAGCGATGTGACCATCACTAAGTCTCAGCCTAAGGCTCGCCTATACGGTGCAGCAGCTGAAGAAGCGGCAAAAGCAGAAGCTGAGGAGAACAAGTAATGCCATCTCGTATTCAAAAAGTAGACATTCTTCGCTACGACTCGGAGAAAGACGAACAACCTTATCTGCAGAAGTTCGAGGTTCCTTTCGATGAGACCATGTCGGTACTGGATGCTATCGGCTACATCAAGGACCATCTAGACAAGGATCTGGCTTACCGCTGGTCTTGTCGTATGGCTATCTGTGGTTCGTGCGGCATCATGGTAAACAATGTGCCTAAGCTGGCATGTAAGACCTTCCTGCGTGACTACCCAGATGGTTTGACCATAGAGCCACTGGCGAACTTCCCTATCGAAAAGGATTTGATCGTAGACATGACGCCATTTATCGAGCGTCTTGAAGCGATTAAGCCTTACATCATAGGTAATGATCGTAAGCCTGAAGATGGCGCAAACCTACAGACTCCAGAAGAGATGGCTCGCTATAAGCAGTTTGCTGCCTGCATCAACTGTGGTCTTTGCTATGCAGCCTGTCCTCAGTTCGGCCTAAACCCTGAGTTCATCGGTCCAGCAGCGCTGACTCTTGCGCACCGCTACAACCTAGATACTCGTGACAACGGCAAACAAGAGCGTATGGAGCTGATCAATGGCGACAATGGCGCTTGGGGCTGTACCTTTGTTGGCTACTGCTCTGAGGTTTGTCCGAAGAACGTTGACCCTGCAGCGGCGGTTAACCAAGGCAAGATTGAATCGTCAAAAGATTTTGTGATTGCGATGCTGAAACCGGAGGATGCGTAATGAGTAATCGTAAGCCTTATGTTCGTGAAATGAAGCGCACCTGGTGGAAGGATCACTCTTTCTATCGCACCTATATGTTGCGTGAAGCGACCGTTTTGCCACTGATCCTATTCACTCTATTCCTGACCATTGGCCTTGGCTCTTTGGTCAAAGGTCCAGAGGCTTGGGCTACTTGGCTTGAGTTCATGAAGAACCCTATCGTGATGCTCATCAATGTGCTGGCACTTGCAGGTAGCCTTTTCCACGCGCACACCTTCTTTAGCATGATGCCTCAGGTTATGCCTATTCGCATCAAGGGTAAGACCCTAGATAAGAAAGCGGTGGTATTGGCTCAGTGGGCAGCTGTAGCGTTCATTTCACTTGTAGTTCTAATCATAGTTTGAGGAGTATGACGTGATTAATAAGAATCCAAAGCGTTCAGACGAACCAGTATGGTGGGGACTGTTTGGTGCCGGTGGTAGCTGGTTTGCAATGATCACCCCTATCACTATCTTTGTGCTAGGTATCTTGGTTCCACTAGGTGTGATCGATGCAGAAGCAATGAGCTACGAGCGTGTTTCTAGCTTCGTTACTAGCATCATAGGTGGCCTGTTTATCATCGCTTCTATTGCGCTACCTATGTGGCACGCAATGCACCGTCTACACCACGGTATGCACGACCTAAAATTCCACACTGGCGTTGCCGGTAAGATTGCATGCTACTTTGCAGCGGCCTTCCTAACGGGTCTAGCTATCGTGTTTGTGTTTATGGTCTAACCCAGACCAAAACAAAAATGGCGCATCAGATGATGCGCCATTTTTTTATGTTCGCAGAGTGAAGATTACTTCACGCGACCTACGTATTCACCAGTACGGGTATCTACTTTGATAACCTCGCCAATAGCGATGAACAGAGGAACACGTACAACAGCACCAGTAGATAGAGTCGCTGGCTTACCACCTGTACCTTGAGTATCGCCTTTCAGACCTGGGTCAGTATCCGTTACTTCAAGCTCAACGAAGTTTGGCGGAGTAACAGTGATTGGGCTACCGTTCCAAAGAGTGATCATACAAGTGTTGTTTTCTACCAACCACTTAGCGTTCTCACCAACTGCTTTAACGTCAGCTGCAATCTGCTCGAAGGTTTCATTGTTCATAAAGTGGTAGAATTCGCCGTCGTTATATAGATAATCTAGGTCGATATCCATAACATCAGCTACTTCAACAGTCTCACCAGACTTGAAGGTTTTCTCTAAAACCTTACCAGACAGTAGCTTACGGATCTTAACGCGGTTGAACGCCTGACCTTTACCTGGCTTAACGTATTCGTTTTCTAGGATTACGCATGGCTCGCTATCAAGCATTAGCTTAAGGCCGCCTTTGAATTCATTGGTACTTACAGTAGCCATTTTTCCCTCTTTAATTTCTAGAGCAAGTTTTAATGTCGCATATCATAACCCAAAAAGCTGATTCTGTTGAACAAAACTGGTTGCAACAGCTCGCAGATGGGATCTCAGACCCTGCACAGTTACTGGCTTATTTGCATATAGACCCGACCGATTTCAGCCAAGGGTTCGCAGCGCGCAAAGCCTTCGCACAGCGAGTGCCATTAAGCTTTGCTGAGAGAATGGAAAAAGGCAATCCAAACGACCCTCTTTTAAGGCAAGTGTTGCCAGTAAAAGAAGAGTTTATTGAGCATCCTGAATTTGTGGCAGATCCGCTAGAAGAGCAAAACAATGCTCAGCCCAGCTTGCTACACAAATATAAGAACCGAGTGTTGCTGATCCTAAAGAACAACTGCGCGGTGAACTGCCGCTACTGTTTCCGTCGTCACTTCCCGTACTCGGAGAACCGTGGCAACAAATCAGTATGGCAGGCAAACATCGACTATATCGCTGAGCACCCTGAGGTTGATGAAGTGATCCTCTCTGGCGGTGACCCGCTGATGGCAAAGGACAGTGAACTCAAGTTTCTGATCGATGCTCTGGGTGCTATCCCGCATCTGAAGCGTCTGCGAATCCATTCGCGCCTACCTGTGGTGATTCCAGATAGAGTGACCGATGAATTGTGTGAAATGCTTGAACAAACCAGACTGAAATCGATCCTAGTGACCCATATCAATCACCCCAATGAGATATCTAGAGAGCTGGAACAGGCTTGTCTAAAGCTGAAGAAAGCCGATGTGACCTTGCTAAATCAAGGGGTGCTTTTGAGGGGGGTTAACAACGATGCGAGCACTTTAGTTGCCCTAGGCCAAAAGCTCTTTGATGCAGGCATACTGCCCTACTACTTGCATGTTTTAGACAAGGTAGCAGGTGCAACACACTTCTACATTGAGGATGAAGAAGCCAAGGCCTTGATGGCGGAAGTAATGGCGAGCACCTCAGGCTATCTCGTACCCAAACTTACCCGAGAAACAGGTGGCAAGCCGAGTAAGACACCACTCGATCTGCACTTAGAGTAATTATTACCCCGAGATCTAGCTCGCTTTTTGTAGCCCTACAATTCGCGATGGAATTCTAAGTTCATAAACAAACCACCCCAACTCATGGCTATTCAAAACGTAATTTAGCACTATCTGATGCAGACTCTTCGTCTTAGCACTCAGGAAGAGTGCTAGTTACAAAGGAACACCCATGAAACACGCAAATAAAACACTCCTCACTCTGGCATTAAGCGCCGCACTGTTCGGTTGTGGAGGCTCAGACTCCGGTAATTCAGGCCAGGATGGCCCTCAAACACCAGAAACCTATGCCTGTAATGTAAGCCAATCTGAGCAATCCAATAAGCTGCGCATCTATCAGGTGATGGTAGAGAGTTTTGTTAGCGGAGATCCGAACATCGGTCACGGAACCGGTTATGGCACAAGCCACCATAATGGAGACCTGCAAGGGATCATTGACTCACTGGATTACATCAAAGAGACCGGAGCAAATGCCATCTGGCTAACGCCGATTTTCCACTCGATTCCAGTTGATGGACAAGATCACTGGGCAGACCGCCTAGATGCGACCGGTTACTTTGCCAGTGACTATTTCTCTATCGACCCACGATTCGGCGATATGGACACAGCCAAAGCGCTAGTCGAAAAAGCCCATGCAAAAGGTCTCTACGTGTTCTTTGATGGCGTGTTTGGTCACCACAAAGACAACGTCGTCCCGTCTCCTTCCGGACTGACGCCAAGCGGAAGCAGTAACCCAGTTAGCTACCCTGAGAGCTTGGCTTTCTATAAGGAAGTCGCAACCTACTGGATTGAAGAGCTAAAAATTGATGGCTGGCGCCTAGACCAAGCCTATCAAGTCCCGACAGAGGCATGGACTGAGATTCGCAAGGCGGTAGATGAAGCATCACAGTCTGTCACCTACACCAATAACCTAGGTGAGACCGTCAATCCACTTGGCTACATGGTGGCAGAAATTTGGAACGGTGAGGACTACATCGCCGAGACAGGCTATGGCACAGAAGAAGCTCCAGCTTTGTGCTCAGCCTTCGACTTCCCAATGCGCTATCGCATAGTAGAAACGCTCGCTGCCAACGAGAGCAATGTATCGGGTCGCGACGCTTCGTGGCTGGCTAATGGCTATGAGACCCACGCTAAATATCCAGACCATGCCAAACCTAATCTAATGCTTGGCAACCATGACCTAGTGCGATTTGGCGACTTACTACAGCGAGGAGATATCGCTGAACCAAATGAGGATGAATACTGGCTTCGTCACAAGGCGGCGTTTGCTTTCCAAGCCGCTTACACCGGACCTATCACCCTTTACTACGGTGAAGAGATTGGTGATGAAGTACCAGATTTCGATGACCAGGTAACTAGCGACTGTGCCGTACAGGGCTTATGTGATGACCATGTTGCTCGCAGTAGCGCCAAGATAGAGGGCGTGACAGGTGATACTCTGACTGCCAATCAAGCAGACCTTCGAAGCTATGTATCCAAACTGATGGAGATTCGTGATGCTAACCCAGCTCTTTATGCGGGGGAGAGGCTCAATCTAGAGGCACAAGGCGATATCTATATCGACCTTAAGACTTCGGGTGACAACAAGGTAGTGTATGCGGCCAACCTAGGTCCAAATGCACAAGAGATCACCCTGCCCTCAGAACAACTAGGTACAAGCCAAGACTTGATTGACCTTATGACTAATGAGGTTGTTGAGGTTCAATCGGGTAACTATCAGTTTACCCTGCAAGCGTTTGAGGCTCGCTTCTTAGACGTTATTGAATAAAGTGTAATTTGAATAAAAAATGGCGGAGCTACCAAACAGTAGCTCCGCCACTTTTATTTTTAGAATATTGCTATTCAGATAACGGTATTTTTACTTCGCAAAGTTAACGATTGGGAAGCACTTGAAGAAACCGTTGTCAGCACAGTTGATTAGACCAATCTGAACGCCATCGATCTTATCTGTCATGTTGAAGAAGCCTAACTGGAAGTTAGAGCTCTTTGACACACTTGCGAACGCAACGTCAGCTACCGTCATACCTTGTGAGTAGTTTACCGCACCAAAGTTAAGGCCTTTAACGTTGTTGGTGATGTTTACTGCACTCACGTTAGCACCAGTAGTTTGTCCAGGCATCCAGTTGAACAGGCCAAAAGAAACACCTGTCATTTGCTGGTTTACCTTAGAGCCACCAAACATAAGACCGAAGTTAACACCGGTAGTGGTATTAGTTTCAGACATACCTAGTAGAGGGAAATCAACACCCTTTACCTCGCCAACCTTACCGTGTAGCACTGCAAGACGAACACCACCCACTGCATTTGCATCTGGAGCGTTGAAACCGTTCAGGCTTGAGAACATTACCGGAGAGCTATTAGCCATAGCTAGAGGGGAAGCAAGAGCCACTGCTGCCGTTGCAGCTAATAATCTTTTTTTCATTTTAAAATCCATCTTGTTGTAGAGCTTGCATATCAAGCTACTAATAAGAATACCCCAAGATGGTATTTGCCACAGCAAAATATAGATATTTCATATATTTATCATAAAAAAAAGCCCCCTGCTTTCGCAGAGGGCTCATCATGTTCTTTTTACTAAAAGGCTGGATTAGCCGTCGATACCGCGAGACTTTAGAAGCTCAGCGTAGGTACCACGGAAGTCAGTGATCTTGTTATCCTTGATCTCAAGAATACGGGTCGCCAATGAGTCTACGAATACGCGGTCGTGAGATACGAAGAACAAGGTGCCCTTATACTGCTCAAGTGCATTGTTCAATGACTCGATAGATTCCATATCCATGTGGTTAGTTGGCTCATCCATCAATAGGATATTTGGCTTATGCATCATGATCTTGCCAAGAAGCATACGACCTTGCTCACCACCAGATAGAACCTTCACCGACTTCTTAATATCGTCTTGCCCAAACAGCATACGACCAAGGAAGCTGCGTACCACTTGCTCATCGTCGCCCTCTTGACGCCATTGAGCCATCCAATCAAATACTTTTAGGTCTTCTGCAAAATCTTCTGCATGGTCTTGAGCGTAGTAACCGATGTTCGAGTTTTCAGACCACTTGTACTCACCAGAACGAGCTTCAAGCGCACCTGCTAATGTGTTCAGCAGTGTGGTTTTACCCACGCCGTTTTCACCAATGATAGCAACACGCTCGCCCACTTCGAAGATAGCGTTGAAGTCAGAATACAGGTCTTCTTCAAAGCCTTGAGTTAGGTTCTCAACCACAAGCGCATTACGGAATAGCTCTTTAGATTGCTCAAAACGAATGAATGGGTTTTGACGGCTCGACGCTTTAACTTCATCAAGCTGGATCTTATCGATCTGCTTAGCGCGAGAGGTGGCTTGCTTCGCCTTAGATGCGTTAGCCGAGAAGCGAGATACGAAGGTTTGTAGCTCAGCAATCTGTGCTTTCTTTTTAGCGTTGTCCGATAGCAGACGTTCACGAGCCTGTGTAGCTGCTGTCATGTATTCATCGTAGTTACCTGGATAAACGCGAAGCTCACCGTAATCCAAGTCAGCCATGTGGGTACATACTGAGTTTAGGAAATGACGGTCGTGCGAGATAATGATCATGGTGCAGTTACGCTGGTTTAGGGTCTCTTCTAGCCAGCGGATAGTGTCCATATCCAAGTTGTTGGTAGGCTCATCAAGAAGCATGATGTGCGGGTCAGCAAATAGAACCTGAGCAAGAAGCACACGCAGTTTCCAACCAGGTGCAACCTCACTCATCAGACCGAAGTGTTGCTCTTCCGGGATACCTACAGCAAGTAGCAGTTCACCGGCTTTCGCCTCTGCCATGTAACCATCCATCTCAGCGAACTGAACTTCAAGGTCAGCAACCAACATGCCCTCTTCTTCGCTCATTTCTGGAAGAGAGTAGATGCGGTCACGCTCTTGTTTAACGTCCCACAGCTCTTTGTAGCCCATGATTACAGTGTCGATTACCGTAAACTCTTCATAGGCAAACTGGTCCTGGTTTAGCTTGGCAACACGCTCGTTTGGATCGTAGCTAACATTACCTGAAGTCGGCTCTAGCTCACCGCTAAGGATCTTCATAAAGGTAGATTTACCGCAGCCGTTAGCGCCGATCAGGCCGTAACGGTTACCCTCACCAAACTTAACTGAGATGTTTTCGAAAAGTGGTTTTGCACCGAATTGTTGAGTGATATTAGCTGTGGAAATCAAAGCAGACCCTTATGCGTAAAAAATTAACCGCGCAAAGGTACTCGTTTGTAGGAAAAATAGCCAGTAAAGTTTGAGCTAAAGCACACTTTGTTTAGCTCAAATGCTGTTATTTGTGGCTAGTTACCAGCTTATGCCCCTCTTCTAGAGGCTCAAAGTCGATAAAGTTTCGAATGGCTTGCAGTTCATCTTCTTGATAATGGGTGACATACAAAAGGCTGCTAAGATTGGCACTGGATATCTTTTCAAGAGCAGCATGTACCAACTTGCGACTGATAAAATCCAACCCTTGGTAAGGCTCATCGAGCACCAGAAGCTGCGGACGCTTGATCAGAGCCCTAGCCACCAGCAGCAAACGCTGCTGACCATAGTCCAGCTGCCTAAAGCCGGTTTTAGCCAAATGGCTCATCTCCAACACTTCTAACCAACGCTCAGCGAACAGCAACTGCTTCTTGCTCGGCTGTTCATATAAGCCGATGGAGTCAAAGTAGCCCGATAAAAGCACCTCAAGCACGCTACAGCCCACACGATATTGAAGATGCAAAGAAGACGAAACAATCCCGATGCGTTTCTTTACATCCCAGATAGACTCGCCACTACCACGCTTGATACCGAAGATTTGAATGTCATTGGCATAGCACTGTGGATGGTCACCGACGATAAGCCCCAATAAGGTACTCTTGCCGCATCCGTTTGGACCGCGTATTTGCCAGTGCTGACCTTGATCCATCTGCCAGTTAAAGTCCTTGAAGATGATTCCATCTAGATACTCTACCTTGGCATTGGTTAGCTTAATCAGAGGCTCTTGCGAGAGTTGCTCGTTCTCTCCTTCCATCAAAGAGAGCCAATCCGAGCTTTTGGACTCCGATAGTGAAAGTGCTTGTTGGCGTAGTGGGTGATCGTGCCACTCTTGTATGCTTAAGGTTTGGCTAAGCTGTGCATTATCGAACAGGGCGAGATGGGAAATAGCACTTGGGAATTCATCTTCACGAGAAGTCATGACTATCAATTGCATCTTGGATGAGAGTTCATCAAGAAGCTTGGTTAGTGAGGCACGGTGAGCGATATCGAGCCCAGAATATGGCTCATCTAGCACTAACAGCTTTGGTTTTTTGACCAAGGCTCTAGCCAACATCAAGCGACGCGTTTCGCCGGTGGAAAGCTGCCTAAACGGTCTATCACGTAGAGCAATTAAGTCAGTTTTTTGGATTACCTGCTCAAGCTCAGCATCAGAGCAACCGAGCTCGGAGATAAGTTGCTCAACGCTGGAGCCGTAATCGATAGAATCTTGAAAGTCCGTTTCGTCATTTGCGAGCTCTCGCTCTAGGAGCTTTTGTTGCTCATACAGAGAAACACATTCAACTGAATCTACGAGCTGAGAGATTTCACCACTCTCAGGCTCAATATCACCCATGAGCAACTGCTCTAGCAGTCGATTGCTGTCACTGGAGGTTGTGAGTATTCCCCAGTGCTCTTCGCCTAGTTGCCAATCTTTGATACTCAAGCTAGCCGTTGAGTTACTGATCCTAATTCCCTGAATGCGCATGACTTTCTCCTTATTTCAACCCATTGTGCCATGACTTTAGGAACAAAAAAACGCCACTCGTCGAGAGTGGCGTTTTGGCTTTTTTTAGAAAACTCAATTGAGATTAAAGCACTTGGATAGATACGGTTTTCTGTAGGAAGTCGAAGCTAATGACATAACGACCATCTGCTGGTGCAGTAAAGGTGATGTTATTGTCACCACCGATTGGTAGTGAGCCATCGGCTGCAGTAACTGCACTAGCGCCGTGTTCACATTGACCCCAATCGCCACAGGTAAACTTAAACTCATAAGTGGTACCTGCTGTTAGCTCTGCACTCTCGATAGTTACAAGGCCATCGTCTTGAGCAAAGGCCATTAGATTTGCGGCATCATGATTCCAACCACCTACGATGGTGCCCGGAATGTACCAATCTTCACCTTCATAGCTCTCAACCAATTTGGCATCGATGATCTGTGGTGCTTGGTAATCAGTAGCATCGATAGCAAACTCATACATACCTAACTCAGAGAAGTTAGCTGGACAGTTATCACCACCACAACCCATTTCCGTCTCCCATGAGCCTAGGGTGAACTTGTAACCAGTATCTGATGCCAAGCCAAGAGCTACCTTGTAGATGCCATTTCCAGCATAAGGAACCTCAATGCCAGCAGGGTTCCAGAAGTCTGCTGGGAAATCACCCGCAATGTATACTTTCTGTTGTCCGAATGGAGGAACATCTTCTTTCGAATCTACCGGAAGACCTGCACCCTGTGCACCATCCTGTGGCTGTACAAATACCGCTGTTGTCAGTGCTGGTACGTTGAAGGTATTACCTGCAAAGTATGCCTGCTGCACGACGGCATCGGCAGAGTCTTGTTGCACTGAGTGCAGCTCAAAACCTGAAGCAGCATCAACAGTAAAGTTTTGCTCTTCAGCAGTCGCATTCACCACTACCACTACAGCGTCATAGTTAGGGTCCAAGTCAGCACCGGCTGATGTACCATCATCAATAGACATGACGATCAAGCCATAGGTTTGATCTTCACCAACATTGTGGAAATCAACTCGGTCAGCCACATCATCTGCTGTTTGTAGTTGGAACAGTGGGCTAGAGGTACGAATCTTCAGAAGCTCTAGGAACTGCTGTTTAGTCAGTTCGATATCTGACTCATCCACATACAGACTCGTATCTGCGATGATCTGACCGATCAGCTCGTAGTTAGCACCATCTTTGTCCTCACGAGGTAGGCCTACGTTCCAGTTGTTGTCGCTACCATCAAAGCGAACGCGGTTGAACCAGTCTCCTGAATCATAAGAGTCGCGCTGCATCGACTTAGAGCGAAGCAGTTCTGAGCCCATATGAATAAATGGAATACCTTGACCTATCATAACCGTGGACATAGCGATGGTCTGCATGCGTGCACGCTCTTGCGGTGTTACCCCAATCGCTGTCTTATAAGCGTTGTTGTCCCAAAGGGTCTGGTTATCGTGCTTAGATACATAAGAGATGTTCTCTGAAGGAGACTTAGTGTAACCCGCAGGTGCACCGTTATAGTCAAGGTCTTTACCTGTAATGGTATTACCTTGAGAGTCGACCATAACAAAATCAGCTAGGTTACCCGCCATACCCAGACGCACTATGTCTTGGTTATGAAGCATATTAGTTAGCTCTTCCTGAGACTCGTCACGACGCTCGTTTGGATAAGCGGCGTTAGCAAAGCCTTGGTTCTTACGAAGACCTGTGCCGTCACCATCGAATGGGCTACCACCACGTACCGCATCACGCAGACGGTCAGAGAAGGTACCTATACCCGTGCCTGCCATATTGATCTGGGTAGCTTGCTCAAAGCGTGCGTTATTGGCTACCTCACCAAAATCCCAGCCTTCACCGTAGAATAGGATGTCAGGACGAACCTTACGTACCTCTTCTAGCGCTTCAACCATAAGGTCTTTTGGTTGGTGCGCCATCAAGTCAAAGCGGAAACCATCCACGTTGTACTCTTTCGCCCAGGTCACCAATGAGTCCACCATCAGCTTACCCATCATGCGGTTTTCGGTTGCTGTGTTATCACAACAAGTAGAAGTCTCAACGCCACCGGTGTTGATGTTTAGGCGGTGGTAGTATCCCGGAACTATCTTATCTAGAACCGATTTCTCGTTCACACCCGAAGCGTTGGTGTGGTTGTACACCACGTCCATAACCAGTTTAAGGTCCATCTCATGAGTGGCTTTAACCATCTCACGGAATTCCTTGATGCGCGCAGTGCCCTCAGCATTGGTCGCGTAACTGCCCTCTGGAACCGTGTAATGGAATGGGTCATAACCCCAGTTGAAGCTGTCCAACATGCGCAGGTCATTCATCAAGGTTTGCGCATCCTTGGTAGCAGGGTCGTAGCTCTCTAGTACACTTTCTAGAGTGGCGTTCTTATTCTCAGTACCACAAACAACCGCTTCTGGCTTCACCTTACACAGATCACGTACTTTATCGTTAATGTCTACTGTGTTGGCTTCGTCTACTGTCGCAATATCAAAGGCAGGTAGAATGTGTAGCGTAGTTAGACCGGCCGCTTGAAGCTCTTGAAGATGCTGAACAGATTCACGCTTATCTTCGGTTAAGGCTAGGTATTTACCGTTGTACTTTTTCTTACCTTTGCTATCGCTGAAGCTGAAATCTCTCAGGTGAGATTCATACAGGATGTGGTACTCATCTAGATACTCGCCATTGTCACCCACAGGGGTTTCTGGTCTTTCATACTTGTCCCAGCCTTTCGGCTTCAACTTTTTATCATTCGCCAAATCAACAACTTGGGAATAGCGAGAGTTGGTTGAAACGCTGTGCGAGTAAGGGTCTGTAACCATCACAGTTTCGATGCGCTTAGTGGTTGGGTGATAAACCGTTACCTCATAGCGATAGTAATCACCTACTACGCCATTAACCTGACCAGATTCCCATACACCTGTCTCAGGGTTCTCAGCTAGGTTAATCTTCTTGGTCTGTTTCTTATTCTTGTTGTAGATGTATAGATCTACGTTTTGAGCGGTTGGTGCCCACAGTTTAAATTCGGTGCGGGAGCCGTTTACGATAGCGCCCAGTTCTTCAGAGATAGCATTACCGGCATCTTCGTTAACAAACACATCATCCAGCACGCCAGCCTTTTGCACTTCAGTGGCCGCGAGTACCTTGTCTTCATCATCATAAGCGACCATGACGATCTGACTTTTCAGGATACGAGCTAGCTTTCTGTCTCGAACATCGATCTGAGTGCCTGTCATACCACTTAGGTGCGGGAAGCGTTGTTTTAACTCTTCACTCAGTTCACCTGTGATCGGCACATCAAGGGATTTACCACCTGTGATCACATTGGTCTCTTCGTCAAGCTCGATGCGATTGCGTGGTGAGTATCTCAGCTCTACGCGTGCTGCATTAGCCGCGTCTTCCCAAGCGATTGTGTCTCTATCCAGCCAGTGAGCTTTTTGCCCATCGATAGCGATTGGGCGCTCAGAGATCGGCTCATAATAGAGTTGGCTCGAACCATGGAAGCCAAACAAGCCTCGCGTTTCACCCAGCTCTGTCAGCTGAACCTTTTGGTTTGCACTACCAAAGGCTTTATCGTCACCCTTGTGAAGGATGAAGTTCATACATGTGTGAGGGTCGCTCGCATCTAGGTCTACATTCAGCACGTAATACGCGCCATATGTGTCACTAAAGCCTGAAACTGGATACGGATCATTCCAATCCGTACCGCCTGAACCAATACCCATTTTTTCAAGGTCTGTGCTGGTACAGCCTTCACCATTCCATAGGTGCAGACCCCAACCGTTGTACTCGGCCTCGTTGTCGGTACCGCGGTTATAATAGATAACGACTTCATCGTCTTGTGCTGGGTAAAGATCCGATGCTTGGGCAACACCGCCACTCATCAACATGATCGAAGTTACCATCATAGGCATGGTGGTCTTCGCCAATGTATTTATTTTGAACTTCATAATCCCTTCCAAAAAATTTGCTACAGAATTAAACCGAGGCCCCCTGCCTCGATAGGCGTATATGTTAGGAAGAAAGTCGTGCCACAAAGTGTGATAGCGTACGTAAAAAGTCTTTTTAAACAATTAGATAGAGATATATGCAAGGAGAGTCACTAAATGCAGGTGTACAAAAAACAGTCCTATTCACGCTTTGTAGGATGAGGGATTCACCCCCTAAAACCATTCATCTACTCCCTTAATCTCATCCCTAGCATTCACAGAGCAAATAACAGATTCAGAACTCGAGGCAAAAAAAAGCGAGGGTAAAAACCCTCGCTCTTAAATCGATAAATCGACTGGATTACATCATGCCTGGCATACCGCCCATGCCACCCATGCCGCCCATATCAGGCATTGCTGGAGCATCAGCTTGAGGCTTGTCAGTAACCATAGCTTCTGTAGTGATCATCAGACCTGCAACAGATGCTGCGAATTGAAGTGCGCTACGAGTTACCTTAGTTGGATCTAGGATACCCATCTCTAGCATGTCACCGTAAACACCAGTTGCAGCGTTGTAGCCATAGCTACCTTCGCCTTGCTTAACTTGGTTAGCAACTACAGACTCTTCGTCACCTGCGTTCTTAGTGATTTGACGGATAGGTGCTTCCATTGCACGTAGAGCAACGCGGATACCTACGTTTTGCTCTTCGTTGTCGCCTGTTAGCTCAGTCAGTTTTGAAGCTGCACGGATTAGAGCAACACCACCACCTGCTACAACGCCTTCTTCAACCGCTGCGCGAGTTGCGTGAAGTGCGTCTTCAACGCGGTCTTTCTTCTCTTTCATCTCAACTTCAGTTGCTGCACCAACCTTGATTACTGCAACACCGCCAGCTAGCTTAGCTACGCGCTCTTGAAGCTTCTCTTTGTCATAGTCAGAAGTTGCATCTTCAACTTGTTGACGGATTTGAGCAACGCGAGCGTTGATCGCTACTTCGTCACCTGCACCATCGATGATGGTAGAGTTTTCTTTAGTTACGGTTACGCGCTTCGCTTGACCTAGGTCTTCTAGAGTTACCTTCTCAAGCTCAAGACCGATCTCTTCAGAGATAACAGTACCGCCAGTTAGGATAGCGATGTCTTGTAGCATTGCCTTACGACGGTCACCAAAACCTGGAGCCTTAACTGCAGCAACCTTAACGATACCACGCATGTTGTTCACAACTAGAGTTGCTAGTGCTTCACCTTCTACATCTTCAGCGATGATTAGAAGTGGGCGAGATGCTTTAGCTACTGCTTCTAGAGTTGGAAGTAGTTCGCGGATGTTTGAAACTTTCTTGTCGATAAGAAGGATGAATGGGTTTTCTAGATCAACAGAACCCGCTTCTTGGTTGTTGATGAAGTAAGGAGATAGGTAACCGCGGTCAAACTGCATACCTTCAACTACGTCTAGCTCGTCTTGTAGAGCCTGACCTTCTTCAACAGTAATAACGCCGTCACGACCTACTTTTTCCATCGCTTCTGCAATGATGTTACCTACAGTCTCATCAGAGTTTGCAGAGATAGTACCTACCTGAGCGATAGCTTTAGTGTCAGCACATGGTTGAGACAGAGCTTTTAGCTCTTCAACAGCAGCCACTACTGCTTTGTCGATACCGCGCTTAAGGTCCATTGGGTTCATACCCGCTGCAACCGCTTTAAGGCCTTCGTTTACGATAGCTTGTGCTAGTACAGTTGCAGTTGTTGTACCGTCACCCGCAGCGTCGTTTGCTTGAGACGCTACTTCTTTAACCATTTGCGCGCCCATGTTTTGGAACTTGTCTTCAAGTTCGATTTCGCGCGCTACAGATACACCATCTTTAGTGATAGTTGGTGCACCGAAAGACTTGTCTAGTACCACGTTACGGCCTTTAGGGCCTAGTGTTACCTTTACCGCGTCAGCTAGAACGTTAACGCCCTCTAGCATTTTAACGCGTGCATCATTACCAAATTTTACGTCTTTAGCAGCCATTATTTATTCCTTTCTAAATTCGATTTTTCGTTTTCGTTGTGATTCAGAATCGATTATTCAACGATTGCCATGATGTCGTTTTCAGACATGATAAGAACTTCTTTGCCGTCGATCTTCTCAGTCTTAGTGCCGTAGCCTTCAGAGAAAATAACAGTATCGCCAACCTTCACGTCTAGTGGTTGAACCGTACCGTTTTCAAGGATGCGACCTTTACCAACTGCAACTACGATACCGCGTGTAGATTTTTCAGCAGCAGAACCAGTTAGTACGATGCCGCCAGCAGACTTTGATTCAACTTCTTGACGCTCAACGATAACTCGGTCGTGTAATGGACGAATGTTCATCGATTGATTCTCCTAAATTAACTTTCCTGATAGATGATTGGATGCCATTTCTTGGCTAACGCTAACTATGATGGGGATTAACGGGGCAAACCCAAGGGGGGCAGACAAGAAATTTACAAAAATTGTGCGCTGAAACCGTTTACGTCCGACTATGAATAAGCAAAGGCTGGCACAGTTGTAGCTGAGTGTGAGCGAAATGGTTATGCTAGCCCATCACGACTCAAGAGTAGTTCTATTAGATGCAAGATAAACACGGTTTGTTAACCGACCCTATCAGCGATGTTTTGCGAAAAATGACCCTGCCTATGGTGTTTGGTATTGTCGCGATCTTGCTGATGAACCTAGTGGATGCCTTCTTTATCTCTCTGCTGGGTACCGAGCCTCTTGCGGCGGTTAGCTTCACTTTCCCTGTTACCTTTGGTCTGAACAGTCTGACTATGGGCGTTGGCCTTGGCATCTCTACCTTTGTGGGGCGCTTTCTCGGTCAAGGGGATAGCAAGACGGCCGCTCGTTTCTCGAGTCACGGTATCCTCCTTGCGGTGCTTTTGGTTATCTGCGTATCTTCGTTAGGAATTCGCTTCCATGAGCCACTGTTTCTTGCCCTAGGCGCAACACCGGATCTCTTACCTCTCATAGAGCAGTACATGCATATCTGGTTCTTAGCAATTCCGCTTCTGACGATACCTATGACCGGCAATGCAGCCATACGCGCCAGTGGCGATACCAAAACCCCATCGCAGATGATGATGTTTGCCGCCCTAGTTAATGCCATCCTCGACCCGATTCTTATCTTTGGTTATCTGGGTGCGCCTAAGCTAGGCATTCAAGGTGCAGCTATCGCCAGTGCTATTAGTTGGGGGGCAGCATTAGTTTGGTCGCTGAGCCTGCTGATCAAGCGTGAAAAACTGCTCAAGCTCCCATCGCCAAAGTTTCTGATCCAAGACTGGAAACAGATACTGCATATCTCGTTGCCTGCAGCTATCTCTAACTCGCTAGTACCTATCTCCAATGCCATCTTGATGAAGCTAGTATCAGCACAAGGAGTATTTGCAGTAGCGGCCTATGGTGCGGCGCAGCGTGTGGAATCATTACTTATTATTGTTTTGATGGCACTCACTTCAGCTTTGACGCCGTTTCTTGCGCAGAACCTAGGGGCAAAGAACATCAAGCGCTGCTTCGATGCTCTGTTCCTATGTATGCGCTTTTCTATTCTGTTTCAGATACTTATCTTTATCATGATGGTGCCACTTAGCACCTCTATCGCCGGTCTGTTTAGCCAAGAGATTCAGGTACAAGACCTGCTGTGGTTATATCTGATGTGCGTGCCGATCAGCTACGGATTTCAAGGGGTGGTAATGGTGTTGGTGAGCGCGTTAAACGCACTGCATCAGCCATCTAAAGCCTTCTTATGGAGCTGCTTAAGACTGTTTGCTTTTACTCTGCCTTGTGCCTGGGTTGGCGCAGAGTTCTATGGAGAACAAGGTCTGTTTGTTGGGATAGGTGTGGGGAATATCCTAGCTGGAGTGGCGGGTTACCTGTATGCACTCCAACTAAGAAAACAAGCGGATAGCTTGCTTTAAATAAACGAGCTAAATACCGTCGCCGCCGATAAAGCTTTGTGACTTGCCGTTGAACTGTTGGTCCATATCCTCTGAAGGTTTATCAGATTGAGGACGACCCACAATCTTAGCAGGTACACCAGCAACCGTAGTGTGAGGTGGTACGGCCTGAAGCACTACAGAACAAGAGCCGATCTTAGCACCCTCGCCCACCTCGATATTGCCAAGGATCTTGGCACCAGCACCAATCATCACGCCCTCGCGGATTTTAGGGTGACGGTCACCAGACTCTTTACCTGTACCACCTAGGGTCACATCCTGCAGAATAGAAACGTCATTCTCTACCACGGCCGTCTCACCGATAACAATACCGGTAGCGTGGTCGAGCATTATGCCGTTACCTATCTTAGCCGCAGGGTGAATATCCACCTGACACGCCACAGAGATCTGGTTTTGTAGATAGGTAGCTAGAGCCACACGCCCCTGCTTCCACAGCCAATTCGCGATGCGATAGCCTTGAAGAGCATGGAAGCCTTTCAGATATAGAAGCGGCGCCGAGTACATAGAAACCGCGGGGTCACGGTTTACGGTAGCGTAGATATCATAAGCCGCAGACTTAGTGATCTCAGGGTCAGCGGCAAGAGCTTCTTCGATAACATCACGCACGCCCATGGCAGACATGGACGCAGTGCGGAGTTTGTTGGCCAGAATGTAACTCAGGCTAGCAGCAAAGCTATCATGATTGATAATGGTGGCATGATAAAAACTCGCCAACATAGGCTCTTCATCCGCCTGCTTTCTTGCCTCTTTAACGATGCAATCCCATACCTGTGCCGGTTTACATTCTGTCATTAACTTCTTCCTTGGGCTTATCTTTCTGCTTTTTTATCTCGAGCTAATAGGTCTTGCGCAGCCAAGCGCGCATCTTTACCTTGATATAGAACTTGATAGATTTGGTCAACTATTGGCATTTCAACCCCTTGGCGTCCTGCCAGCATCCAAACTTCTTTGGTATTTCTATAACCTTCAACCACTTGGCCGATCTCTTCTTGTGCAGTATCCACATCTTGTCCCTTGCCTAGGGCAAGACCGAAGCGACGGTTACGCGATTGGTTATCGGTACAAGTTAAGACTAGATCGCCCAATCCAGCCATACCCATAAAGGTCTCAGGCTTAGCACCGAGCGCCGCGCCCAGGCGAGTCATCTCCGCCAAACCACGAGTAATAAGTGCAGTACGAGCGTTGGCACCAAAACCAATGCCGTCAGACATACCCGCACCGATAGCGATAACGTTCTTCACCGCGCCACCAAGCTGCATACCGATAAAGTCGTCATTAGCATACACGCGGAATGACTTACTGCAGTGGATCTTCTCTTGAAGCTCCTCTGCAAATTCAGGACTCGATGAAGCTACTGAGATAGCCGTTGGCATACCCATAGCCAGCTCTTTCGCAAAAGTAGGACCGGAAAGAACCGCCAGTGGGTAGTTCTCTCCTAGGATGTCGATAGCCACATCTTTCAGCAAGCGACCGGTCTCAGGCTCAAGACCCTTGGTTGCCCAACAGATACGATGCTCAGCAGTTAAATGCGGTTTTAGGCTGTTTAAAACAATGCCAAATACATGGCTTGGAACCACAACTAGGATGTCACGACAGGCTGCTACCGCTTTAGCTAGATCCGCCTCAATAACCAGAGACTCAGGAAAGGCTACGTCTGACAGGAATTCTTTGTTCTCTCTGTCCTGCTCAAGGCGATGCATATGTTCAGGCTCATGGCCCCATAGAACAACCTTAGAGTTACGCGCGAGCGCAATTGCCAGCGAGGTGCCATATGAGCCAGCGCCGATTACCGTCATCGATACATCAGAAAAGTCGGTGGTAGTTTCAGCCATAGTTACTTCCGTTTGCTTGAATAGATCCACAAGAGTATAACCTCTCGAGAAATAAAAAATGCACGTCTTGCCAGGGTTTCTGACAGGAAGTGCATTTTCGAAGATTAAGTCAGTATGAACTAACTATTAAGCGTCAGCTTGAGGTTGCTCTTGCTGCTGCTGTTGGTTTTGTAGGTAGTTCATGAACAGAGCGTCAAAGTTAACTGGCGCTAGGTTTAGTTGAGGGAAGGTACCCTTGATTACTAGGCTTGAGATAGTTTCGCGAGCGTATGGGAACAGGATGTTCGGGCAGAACGCGCCTAGGCAATGTGCTAGTTGACCTGGTTCCATATCTTCAGCAGTGAAGATACCGCCTTGTTGGATTTCACATAGGAAAGCAGTTTCGTCTGCATTCTTAACAGTCACAGTTAGACGTAGAACTACTTCGTAAACGCCTTCACCTAGTTGAGCACTCTTAGTGTCAAGGTCTAGGTTCACATCTGGGTTCCACTCTTTTTGGAACATAGTTGGTGAGTTTGGCGCTTCAAACGACAGATCTTTTAGGAAGATGCGTTGGATTGCGAAGTTTTGTTGTGGCTGTTGAGCCGCTGCTGCTGCGTCAGACATGGTATTTTCCTTTAATATTTCTCATTGATGATGAGGCTTTCACTTTGCTTGGTGGCGATACTAATCAGCGACCTTTACATCTTTGTGAATCCAAGCCTCAACTCGAATTAGTTGTTGTGCGCTTGCTTACGTTTACGTGGCTCTTTCTTAACGCGCACCAAAGGTAGGTTCGCGTCAGTCCATGAAGTTAGACCATGCTTCAATACAAACACTTTTTCAAAGCCAGACTTAGCGAGTGCGTTTGCACTGTCGATCGCCGTTTGACCAGTTTTGCATACTACGATGATTGGGTCGCTTTTACGGTTTTCAAGCTCACCAAATGACTCGTCTTTGATGTCTGATGGCAAAATGTGAACTGCGTCAGTAATGTGGCCCTTTTTGAACTCATCTTTTGAACGAACATCTACCACTACACCGTTTTCGCGGTTGATCAGAGTTGTTAGTTCTTGAGTATCAATTTCTTTGTAACCCGCGGTGGACGATTTGACGATGTTCATCACCAAAGCCACGATCAGACCAACCCAAATAACAGTCAGAATTAGGTTCTGCTGTGCAAATTCGAAAATCTCTTGCATCTATCGATACTCTTTTTTAATTCATAAAGTGAAAAATTTAAGCCGCAGTATACCACTACCTATCTAGGATGCGACAAGATGCGCCCTAGGATCCCCTAAGAAAAAGAGATCATAGATCACGTATGAGCCAAGAATTGATTTCAAATCGTAAAGATAAGTCACAGATAAAAAATGCCGTATGAGTTTTGAAACTAAATTTCTAATGTTGTATAAAATTCAAACGCAACAGACTCAGAACTGAGATCGAGATAAAATTTAATTGATCTGATAGCGTCGCATCTGAGCTTTTCTGTAGTAAAATTACGCTAAATGTTCTCTTTGTCGAAAACTGAACAACGAAGAATTCGCTCATGCTCGAATCATTCGGGTGAGAGCTTCACCAGTTTATTGAGTTAAATTTTCAAATATAGAGGTCAACCTATGTCAGCTAAGAAGCCTATGGCTCTAGTGATCCTCGACGGTTACGGATACCGCGAAGACAAACAAGACAACGCAATCGCAAACGCAAAAACACCTGTTCTAGACGGTCTAATTGCTAACAACCCTAACACTCTAATCTCTGCGTCAGGCATGGATGTTGGTCTGCCAGACGGCCAAATGGGTAACTCTGAAGTTGGTCACACCAACATCGGTGCTGGTCGCGTTGTATACCAAGACCTTACTCGTATCACTAAGTCAATCGCTGACAAAGAGTTCCAACAAAACGAAACTCTAGTTGCTGCTATGGATAAAGCTATCAAAGCAGGCAAAGCGGTTCACATCATGGGTCTTATGTCTCCAGGTGGCGTACACAGCCACGAAGACCACATCTACGCTGCAGTTGAAATGGCTGCTGAGCGTGGCGCTGAGAAGATCTACCTACACTGCTTCCTAGACGGTCGTGACACTCCACCTCGCAGCGCTGAAGGCTCTCTTGAGCGTTTCTCTGCTCTTTTCGAAAAACTAGGTAAAGGCCGTGTGGCTTCACTAGTGGGTCGTTACTACGCAATGGACCGTGATAACAACTGGGACCGTGTTGAGCAAGCATATAACCTTCTAACTGAAGCTAAAGCTGAGTTCACTTTCGATTCTGCTGTTGCTGGTCTTGAAGCTGCTTATTCTCGTGACGAGAACGATGAGTTCGTTAAACCAACTGAAATCAAAGCAGAAGGCCAAGAGTCTGCAGCTATCGTTGATGGCGACGCAGTAATCTTCATGAACTACCGTGCTGACCGTGCTCGTCAGATCACTCGTTCTTTCGTACCTGCTTTCGACGGCTTCGAGCGTAACGTATTCCCTAACGTTGATTTCGTAATGCTGACTCAATACGCTGCAGACATCCCTCTGCTATGCGCATTCCCACCAGCAACTCTAGAAAACACTTACGGTGAGTGGCTATCTAAAGAAGGCAAAACTCAGCTACGTATCTCTGAAACTGAGAAATACGCGCACGTTACCTTCTTCTTCAACGGTGGTGTTGAGACTGAATTCGACGGCGAAGAGCGTCAACTTGTAGCTTCTCCAAAGGTTGCTACCTATGACCTACAGCCTGAGATGAGCGCACCTGAGCTGACTGACAAGCTAGTTGCAGCTATCAAGTCTGGTAAGTACGACGCTATCGTTTGCAACTACCCTAACTGTGACATGGTTGGCCACACTGGCGTTTACGATGCAGCAGTTAAAGCAAGTGAAGCGCTAGATGAGTGCCTAGGCAAAGTAGTTGAAGCTATCAAAGAAGTTGACGGCCAAATGCTAATCACTGCTGACCACGGTAACGCAGAGATGATGGTTAACCCTGAGACTGGTGGCATCCACACAGCTCACACTAACCTACCAGTTCCTCTGATCTACGTGGGCGGTAAAGACCTAGAGTTCAAACAAGACGGTAAGCTGTCTGACCTAGCTCCAACCATGCTGTCTCTATCAGACATGGAAATCCCTGCTGAGATGTCTGGTCAGGTTCTAGTAAATCTGAAATAATCTTTGCTATCAGTTGGTTGCTACTATCTCGGTAGCAACCCTTAGCAAGATTAAGATTTAGGATGAATCAAGCACCTACGCGTAAGCAAAAGCGAAACGCCAGTGTTAGAAACGCTGGCGTTTTATTATTACTAGCAGCCTCCCTGCTCCACTCTGCGGCACCCCTCGCCAGCACAGAAGAGCTAAAGGGTGTAAAAGGTGAGATCTCTCGTCAGCAGAGAAACCTAGCTCAGCAACAGAAAGAACTGGATGGCCTGCAGAAGCGACTCAAATCCGACGAGCTTGCTATCTCTAACGCCACCAAGAAGCTGAACCAAACCAAATCAACCCTAAGCACCTCTCAGAAGAATCTTGCCCAGTACAAGGTCGAGCACGACGCTCTGGTAAAACAAACCGAGCAACAAAAGCACAATCTTAAAGAGTTGGTTAAGGCCTACTATCTGATGCACACCAACGCCAAGCTGGACAACTTTTTGAGCCAGGACAGCGCAGGTCACAAAGATAGAATCAGTCAGTATTATCAGCATCTCGCGATCAAGCGCACTGAAGCCATTGAAGAGCTTGAAGAGACCAACAAGCAACTTGAAGCCAAGAACCAACAGCTTCTGGCAGAGCAGCAGCAAATCCAAACACTGCTTCAAGAGCAATCGACCCAATTAGCCAATCTGAAGAAGTCGCAGTCTAGCCGTAAGGGCACAGTGACTAAGATTAGTCGTAGCATCAAGGGCGACCAAGCCTATCTGAATGAGCTAAAACGAAACGAAGCACGGCTAAAGGCGGAGATTGCCAAAGCAGCTAAACGTAATTCAGTGCCTATGGATGGTCTGGCAAAACAGCGTGGCAAACTGCCGTGGCCAGTAAAAGGTCGTGTTCTACACACCTACGGCTCCACCCAAGGTGGACAAGCTGACTGGAAGGGTATGGTAATCAATGCCAATTACGAGCAGCCAGTTAAAGCCGTGTATCCAGGTAAGGTGGTATTTGCCGATTACTTGCGTGGCTATGGTCTAGTAATGCTCATCGACCACGGCAAGGGCGACATGACCCTATATGGCTACAACCAAGTCCTAACCAAGAAAGAAGGCGATAAAGTCACAGCGGGTGAGACCATTGCCCTTGCCGGTGACACCGGCGGCCAAAGCCGAGCCTCGGTCTATTTCGAATTGAGACGTAACAGCCGCACCGAGAACCCTCAACGCTGGCTAACCCGATAAAAAAACGCCGACTCAATGAGTCGGCGTTTTCTTTTCAATTCTTTGCGAAGATGCGGATTATTCCACTTCTTCCATTTTACCTAGCATGCTACGGATGCGCTCTTGCCATTGGTCGTGCTCAGTTTGAACCTGACGTGCACGCTCTTCAAATTGAGCTTTCTCACCACGTAGTTGCTCTGCTTCGCTTTCTAGTTGTTGCTTTTGCTCTTTAAGCTCATCAACTTCCATTTGTAGCAGAGTAATCGTGTCGACTGCTGTCTGTACTTTTGCTTCTAGTTTTTCCAATACTTCTAAAGACATCATGACCTACCTAATTCCATCATCGTTGTATAACCAAGCTATATGCCCCCTCGGGCTATGCTGTATCTAGCTTGGTCATAGATCTAACTTCCGTTTCATTCTACTCACAGTCATGTATATAAACACACCTAAACTTTCATTTTTAGTTCAAGTGAATAAAAAAACAGCGATCTTAATCATATTTTGACATCAATGTGCTGTAAGCAACCAAGTTCGATGCAGATAACAACGCAAGTTTGATGGTTCAAGTCAAATTAGGCTCAATTAAGCAAACGTTTTCCTACGGCTATGTTAGAATCCCGCCGACCAAACTTTAACCTCTAAAATACTGGAGTCGATATGAAACGCGATTTGGCGATGGCATTTTCTCGTGTAACTGAAGGTGCTGCACTGGCCGGTTACAAATGGCTTGGACGCGGAGACAAAAATGCAGCCGATGGAGCGGCAGTAGAAGTAATGCGTAGCCTACTCAACAAAACCGATATCAGCGGTGAGATTGTGATTGGTGAGGGCGAGATCGATGATGCGCCAATGCTGTATATCGGCGAAAACGTAGGCCTAGGTGGTGACGCGGTTGATATCGCGGTAGACCCAATCGAAGGCACACGTATGACCGCTATGGGTCAATCAAATGCACTGGCTGTTCTAGCAGCGGGTGAGAAAGGTAGCTTCCTAAAAGCACCTGATATGTACATGGAAAAACTGGTTGTAGGCCCAGGCGCTAAGGGTCATATCGATCTAGACAAGCCTCTGGCAGAGAATCTACAAAACATCGCAAAAGCACTAGGCAAGAGCCTGGATACGCTAACCGTAACTACTCTAGCTAAACCTCGTCACGACCAAGTGATTGCAGAGATGCAGGCCATGGGTGTACGTGTATTCGCTGTGCCAGACGGTGACGTAGCAGCGTCTATCCTAACCTGTATGCCAGATAGCGAAGTAGACGTGATGTACTGCATTGGTGGCGCACCTGAAGGTGTGGTATCAGCCGCGGTTATCCGCGCACTAGACGGTGACATGCACGGTCGTCTTCTACCTCGTCACGAAGTGAAGGGCGATACCCCAGAGAACCGTGAACACGGCGAGCTAGAACTAGCACGCTGTCAGGAGATGGGCGTTGAAGCGAACATCGTTCTAACCATGTCTGACATGGCTCGTAGTGACAACGTTGTATTCTCAGCAACCGGCATCACTAAAGGTGACCTACTTGAAGGCATCAGCCGTCAAGGTGATATCGCAACCACAGAGACCCTGCTTATCCGTGGTCGCTGTCGCACCATTCGTCGCATCAAGTCTATTCACTACTTGGAGCGCAAGGATGACGAGATTCGTCACCACATCCTATAAAACAAAAAAACGTTGCCTTCGGGCAACGTTTTTTACTTTAAGCGTAAGGCTCACCGTATCGGTTCTTGCCTTCGGTTCCCTTTAAGAAACCACACTCTATAAGAATCCAAGCCCCACAAGCCAGAGCCACGATTGAGATCACTGGCGCGGCTGAGGTTTCCGCCACCATGGCCTGACTGCCTGCTGGCATCATTGCCCTGCCTACCACTAATGGAATATTCAGTAGTAGCATCCAAGCGCTTTTTTCTCTGTCATGCCAACGCTTTGCTGTTATCGCAAGATCTGGAATAAGCAGTATCACCAGCACGATCGGGATAGCAAACATAGCCAGCCCAGGCGAGATCTGAGCTAACAAGCCGCCGATTAGTGCCAATCCAAAGTAGTAACACAGGTTCCAGATCCAAAACTGTTTGCGACCTACTCGGCCTTCAAAAGAAAACAGCAGTTGTGGAAGATTCATCTTCACCTCGTTTAGTCGTGGCTCACCTTCTGAAAGCATTCACGATCCATATCTCGAACATTGATAGTCAAACTGTGCACCCACTCAGCATTTTGCGTAAGCAACTGCATCAGGTCTCGAGACAAGGCACGCTTTTGTTCTTCGGTGCGCCCAGAGAGTAACTCTACGGTTAAATGGATAAAGTCCACATCGTCTTCATGCTCCCCCACCAACCAGGTGTGGCAACGCAGTGCACGTGACTTTACTGAACTTGCCTCAAACAACCCACTATCAATCATAGACTGATGCAGATCTTGTAACAAACCCTGCACATTCACTCTTTCTTCAATGGGTTGCGTGTATTCCATGACTAGATTAGGCATACGATCTCCTTTTGTGAATTTGCCACCTTACACCAAGCATCACAGTTTGAAGCATAAAGCCTGAGAAATTGCCTATCAGATCACTCAAGTTGCTCGCTTTTGAGTTAAGCTTGAGCGACATGACCAGAATCATGAATTGTAGGTATGATTCTGTTATATTCTTTCGTATCGATCGTATATTTTTTACTAATTTAGAAGGGAGTATTTTATGCGTCGTCCTGTAGTTATGGGTAACTGGAAACTGAACGGTAGCAAAGAGATGGTAGTTGATTTGCTAACTGGTCTTAATGCTGAGCTTGAAGGCGTAACAGGTGTTGACGTAGCAGTAGCTCCACCAGCGCTTTACATCGACCTTGCTGAGCGCACGCTAACTGACGAAGGCAGTGCAGTCATCCTAGGTGCTCAAAACACTGACATCAACAACCAAGGTGCATTCACTGGCGACATGTCTCCAGCAATGCTTAAAGAATTTGGTGCTTCTCACATCATCATCGGTCACTCAGAGCGTCGTGAATACCACAACGAATCTGACGAGTTCATCGCTAAGAAGTTCGGCTTTCTAAAAGAGAACGGCCTAACTCCAGTATTCTGCATCGGTGAATCTGAAGCACAAAACGAAGCTGGCGAAACTGAAGCAGTATGTGCACGTCAAGTTAACGCTGTAATCGACGCGCTAGGTGTTGAAGCTCTTCAAGACGCTATCATTGCATACGAGCCAATCTGGGCTATCGGTACTGGTAAAGCAGCAACTGCTGAAGATGCACAACGCATCCACGCTTCTATCCGTGCTCACATTGCAACTAAGAGCCAAGCTATCGCTGACCAAGTAATCATCCAATACGGTGGTTCTGTTAAGCCTGAGAACGCAGCAGCATACTTCTCTCAGCCTGACATCGACGGCGCACTAGTTGGTGGTGCAGCACTTGACGCGAAAAGCTTCGCAGCTATCGCTAAAGCAGCAGCAGAAGCTAAAGCTTAATCGCTTAAAAGAGCAGTAATATATTGTTTGGGCCAGCACTTTGCTGGCCTTTTTTATGCCTGCTGATTTGATATCACTAAATTGCAGGCATAAAAAAACCGCCACCAAGGTGACGGTTTAATTGGTAAATTCTTAGCGAATTAAAATAGCTCGTCAGCAACCTTGTATAGGTCTTCACGAACTGGGCGACGCATGTTTTCGATAGCATCGATGATGTCGTGGTGAACCAGCTCTTCTTTCTGGATACCAACACAACGACCACCTTCACCTTCTAGAAGTAGGTGAACTGCGTAGTTACCCATGCGAGATGCTAGAACACGGTCAAACGCGGTTGGACGACCACCACGCTGGATGTGACCAAGTACTGTTGCACGAGTCTCACGACCCGTCGCTTCTTCGATCTCTTTCGCGATCTCGTTAGCGTCGAACATTAGCTCAGTTAGCGCGATAATAGCGTGCTTCTTACCCTTAGCGATGCCTTCTTCGATAGCTTGGATCAGATCTTCTTTGCTCCAGCTGCGCTCTGGTGTGATGATATACTCACAACCACCCGCGATTGCTGACATTAGGGTTAGGTCACCACAGTGACGACCCATGATCTCAACGATAGAGATACGCTGGTGAGAAGAAGACGTGTCACGTAGACGGTCAATAGCATCGATAACTGTGTTTAGAGCAGTTAGGTAACCGATAGTGTAGTCAGTACCTGCAATGTCGTTATCGATAGTGCCTGGAAGACCGATACATGGGTAACCCATCTCAGTCAGTTTCTTAGCACCCATGTAAGAGCCGTCACCACCGATAACTACTAGCGCTTCGATGCCGTGCTTCTTCAGGTTCTCGATAGCTTGTTTACGAACTTCTTCTTCCTTAAATTCTGGGAAGCGAGCCGAGCCAAGGAAAGTACCACCCTTGTTGATTACGTCAGAAACGCTTGAACGGTCCAGCTTTTCGATACGATCTTCGTACAGACCCAAATAGCCGTCATATACACCGTACACTTCCAAGCCTTTAGTTAGCGCAGTACGAACAACACCTCGTACAGCTGCGTTCATTCCTGGAGCGTCTCCACCACTCGTCAATACACCGATCTTTTTAATCATGTTAACCCTCAATTCTGGGATAGATTTATTACAAATTTAAAAACGCCTAAAAGGCAAAATTCAAAACACTGCCGTGAGGCTCCCCTTCAAAGCCATAAAGCCACAACAGCTAAAAAAATTTCAACTTGGTAAGAGTATTACAAGTTGCAGTCTGTTTAGTTTGATTAATATCAGAATCCGACCAAGTTCTCATTCCGAGTCAAATTCCGCATTAATTATATCCGATTTCTCAGATTTACTACCATCCTTGTTGCTTCTGTGCCTGCTCTTCTTCGAGCACAACAGAAACAGGATCTTGATGCACGATCACATCACAGCCTGGGAAAGCATCCTCTAGCTTAGCCTCTACCTTGTCCGCGATCCTATGCGCTTCGATCAATCGAAGATCATCATCGAGTTCAAGATGAAGCTGGATAAAGCGGGTCGGACCCGACATACGCGTTCTCAGCTGATGCATACCCTGCACACCTTTTACTCCGGTTGCGATAGAGCGGATCTGTGCCAACTCTTCCTCGGGCAGTTGTCTGTCTAATAAAGACTGCACCGCAGAGTAGACCATTTTAGCCGCACTCACCAAGATATACACGCCGATTCCAATAGCAAACACAGCATCCGCCTGTCCAAAGCCGTACATGCTAAGGCCCAAGGCGAGCAAGATCGCCATGTTCATATAAAGGTCAGTTTGATAATGCAATGAATCGGCGGCAATTGCTTGGCTACCAGTGCGTCTCACCACATATTTTTGGAACTGCACCAAGCCAAAGGTCACAACTGTGGCAAAAACAGTAACGTACAGACCAATCTCTGGCTGATTAAGCTCATGAGGACGGAAGAAACGATCCACGCCGTTCAGGATCAAGAAGATGGCCGAGCCAGAAATAAACATGGCCTGCGCTAGTGCCGCTAGAGATTCGGCCTTACCATGACCAAAGGTGTGTTCTTTGTCGGCAGGCTGCAGGGCGTATTTGAGTACCACTAGATTGACCGTCGAGGCAGCGATATCCAGCATGGAATCGATCAAAGATGCCAACAAGCTCACAGAGCCGGTTATCCACCATGCGATCACTTTGACTATCAATAGCAGGCTCGCCACTATGGTGGCAGACCAAGCGGCCACTGTGACCAGTTTTTTGTACTCTTGTTGCATACAGGCTCACGGCATGGGTTTGTTGAAGATTATATACCCAACTAATGGCAAGCTACAGACTAGGCAGACGCTAAAATGATGAAATGGTTACGAAATCTTATTAATCGCTATGATGCTTGGTGCGCCTCGATGGGACTGACGCCAGAACAAAAACGAAGCTGCGTACCCTATCGCAGAGATCCATGCTCCACAGACAAAAACAGCGCTACCGACAAAGCCAATAACGCTGCAGGACCTAGGTAAAAGAATTAGCCGTTGTTAGCTCTTTTCTTTTCCATTTTTTTCTCCATTTTCTGCTCGCACTTCTGCATACGCTCATCTTGCATCTGTACTAGCTTATCTTTCTGCTCAGCAGTTAGAACGCTCATCATACGGTGTTGTACGCGCATTTTCTCAACCTGCATATTTGCACGCTGTTCAACCATCTCTTGTGCTAAAGCCTGTGCTTCTTGTTCGTTGAAGTCTGCTGCAAGTACCAGCTCACGCTCTTTAGCCTTGTTAGCCTTCATCTGAGCGCGCATTTCAGTGCCCTTATCCTTGTAAGACTCTTTCATCTCACTGCGGATAGTCTCAAGTTCTGCCTTCTGCTCATCTGTTAGGTCAAGCTGACGGAAAGAGCGTGATGAGATATCACCATGACAGCCGTGACCACCCTTCATACCCTTGTCACCACTTTTCGCCATTACTGTTGTTGCGCCCAGTGCTAGTGGAAGTACAAGTGCAGATACCAACCATTTCTTAGACATAGCCATTTTAAATACCTCTAATCTATATATTGCCTTTCGGAAGTTCAGCGTGACCAAAAGTCAAATGAGGCGTTCCTGCTTCGCAGAAACGATTTTCAAAATCCCCAACGCTGTTCGTTGGTTTTAGAATAATAGTAGGCGTGTAAAGCGCAGTATGGGAAACGTAAAGATAGGTAAATCTAACCAGATTTACCGCTTACAATGCGTAAAATAAACCTGAATCAGTAGTAGAGAGATCGCACCTATGCCACATATCCTGTTAGTCGATGACGACGTTGAATTGACTTCATTGCTAGAAGATATCCTTACCTTTGAGGGCTTTACAGTATCTCAAGCAAATAATGGCTTAGAGGGGTTAGAAGCGGTCAATGGTGACATAGATCTGATCCTACTCGATATCATGATGCCGAAGATGAACGGCATGGAGATGCTGAAAAAGCTCAGAGAAAAGTGGCAAACCCCTGTGCTATTTCTTACCGCTAAAGGCGAAGAAGTAGATAGAGTGATTGGCCTTGAACTGGGCGCAGATGACTTCTTACCTAAGCCATTTTCTGACAGAGAGCTACTGGCGCGTATCCGCGCCATCTTGCGTCGTACCCAGCATGTGCCGAGTCAAAATCTACAGACAGGCTATGAAGATCTTTCCATTAACTCTGGAGCACAAGAAGCCTATTGTGAGGGTGAACTGCTGGATCTTACCAGTACAGAGTTTGCTCTTTTGGAGTATTTCCTAAAACACCCAGGCTCAGTGATCACTAAAGAAACACTTAGTCTTGAGGTCTTAGGCAAGCGCCTATCTCCATTTGATCGTGCTATCGATATGCATGTCTCGAACCTAAGAAAGAAACTGCCAGAGCGCAAGGACGATAAACCACGCATCAAAACCTTGCGCGGAAAGGGCTACCTGTTTGTTGAGGCGGGACAATGAATCTGCCCAAGTTCTCTAGCCTGTATGGGCGCATCTTTGCCATATTTTGGATCACTGTATTAGCAGTACTGATCGCAGTGATCGCGATCCAAAAATCGGATCCTCGTAAATCTCACTCAGTGAGCAAAGAATCCTTAGTGAAGATCAATCGCCTAGTGCATCTAGTCGAAAAAGATCTCAACAAAAGCAAGAATGTAGGAGCACGATTAAAGAGCCTAAACGTCACCCGCTTTGGCAATAAAGACTTTCGCCTCTATCTCGCAGACAGCGAGGGTAATCTCCTGAGCAGAGAAAGAGGCTTCAAGCGTCGTGCCCTACAGGCGATGGCCTCTGAATTGGCGGACGCTACTGAGCCGAGCCAAAAACAGTTTGACCATTTCATGGTAGCCGGTCCTTTCCCGATTGAGTTACACGGCGAGCCCTACTCTATGTATGCTGGCTTTGACCGTAAACTGCCGCCGCCATTCCTGTACCGAATACTTGATGCACCCGTTACCCTCTTAATAGCGGTGATGCTGGTCAGTACCCCACTGCTATTGTGGTGTGCGTGGACCTTAAGTCAGCCCGCGCGTCGATTGGAGCAAGCTGCGAAACGAGTCACCCGAGGCGAGTTTGAGGTAGACCCTAGCCTTGAGCAAGGAACCAAAGAATTTAAACAGGCAGGCGAGAGCTTTAACCAGATGGTGCTGTCTGTTAATCAGATGGTCTCTGGTCAACAAAAGATGCTGTCGGATATCTCCCATGAGCTTCGCTCGCCACTTACGCGATTGCGTATGGCCAATGCCCTTGCTACTCGTAAGCAAGGAAACTCCAAAGAGCTAGAGCGCATAGAAACCGAAGCGGAAAGATTGGAACAGATGATTCGCGACCTTCTTGATCTGTCTCGGATGCAGATAGACAGTCATCATAATCGAGAACTTCTAAGCCTAGATGAACTGTGGCGCGAGATGCTGCTAGATGCACAGTTCGAGGCAGAACAGAGTGGCATGCAGTTGGAGTTTAATGCGATTCCCGAACAGCAAGTGTTTGGTAATCGTAAACTACTCACCAGCGCAATAGAGAATATTATCCGCAACGCTATCCGCTATGGAGAAAGCCAGATACACGTGGAATTTTCAGTGCAGAGCAACAAGCTAGAGCTAAGGGTTGAAGACGATGGCCCAGGCGTTCCTAGTGAAGAGCTAGAAAGCATCTTCCGACCTTTCTATCGTGTTTCGACTGCTCGGGACAGAGAAAGTGGTGGCACAGGTCTTGGCCTTGCTATTACAGAGAGCGCTATCTTGCAGCACAATGGCTCTATTACCGCCTCTCAAAGTGAACAACTTGGTGGCTTGATGATGCAAGTGAGTTTGCCTCTCAAGGCCTAATTCGGTTTATACTGGGGCAAATCCGAAATTACGAAGCAACACCATGTTTGATATTGCGCTCTATGAGCCTGAGATTGCCCCAAATACCGGCAATATTATTCGCCTGTGCGCCAACTGTGGCGCTAACCTGCATTTGATTGAGCCTTTAGGCTTTGATTTAGAAGAAAAGAAAGTGCGTCGCGCAGGGCTGGATTATCACGACCTCGCTCGAGTGAAGCGTCATGAGAACTATGAGGCCTTTATCGAGTATCTGGAAGAGCGCGACCAAGAGTATCGTATCTTTGCCTGCACCACTCGCACTAAGGGCCATCATGTCGATGCCAGTTTCCAGCAAGGTGATGTGTTGCTGTTTGGCCCAGAAACCCGAGGTCTACCAGCAGAGCTCATCGAAAGCATGCCGATAGAACAAAGAATCCGTATCCCTATGGTGGAAAACAGTCGCTCTCTAAACCTATCCAATGCCGTGGCGATCATCGCCTTCGAAGCATGGCGTCAGATGGGATTCAATGGCGCTATCTAAGCAGCCACTAGATCTAAAAAAAGCGCCCTTGGGCGCTTTTTTGTTTATCAGTTGAGACGGTTTTTATCGTTGTCGTCTTTTTTCTCGTATTCCCCTTCGAACACATCCCCTTCACCATCACGCTGATGTGGGTCCTGTCCAAAGCCACCATGGAATCCACCCTGAAAACCACCATGCATGTTCGAGTGCATCGTGTTTACCTTTACTCGCGACATGATCTGACGAGCAATGATGGCGCGCGGTTTTGGCAGAAGCACCAGCATGCCTAGGGTATCTGTCATAAAACCAGGAGTCAGTAGCAGTACACCCGCCACCGCTAGCATTACGCCTTCAAGGATCTGTTGTGCTGGCATCTCACCTTGCTGCAGTTTTGACTGAACAGACATTAGGGTCGCAATACCCTGGCTACGCACCAAAGAGGCACCGACCAAGGCAGTAAGAATAACTAAGAAGATGGTGGTCCATAGGCCTAGGAATCCGCCCACCTGAATGAAGAGGCCGATCTCAACAATCGGAACCAAAATGAATAATAACAATAATATAGGAAACACTGTCCCTCCTCGCGTTTGAACCCCTAGTCTACGCCTAAAAAGCCCTTTTACTCAATTTTAATTCATGTCTGAATCCAGTTAGTGAACTGCACTCAGTTGCTCAGAATTGTGAGAGAGATAGAAAATGAAAAATCTCTACGATTTTCGGCGATAAATAGTGATCAAGGTATAATTTTTTTTAACCAAATAACGTATCATTGGCCCTAACAAAATCTAGTCTGATTTTGAAACCAAATATAATCTGCTGAACGGACTCTACAAGACAGAATTGGTAGTGAATGGCAGAGCACTTAAATACAAAATCAAAAATAGTAGTAGTTGCTTTGCCCACATTAATACCCTGATATTGAAGGTCCATGCTATGACGACTACTACACTACAGTCAGCGACTCGAATCGAAGAAGATCTACTAGGAAAACGCCACGTCCCAGCCGATGCTTACTACGGCATCCACACACTACGTGCTATCGAAAACTTTAATATCTCCAGCGCTACCATCTCAGATGTTCCTGAGTTTGTGCGTGGCATGGTGATGACCAAGAAAGCTGCAGCGATTGCAAATAACAAGCTAGGTGTGATTGAGCCAGATGTTGCTCAATACATTATCGATGCTTGTGATGTAATTCTTGAGACTGGCAAATGCATGGATCAGTTCCCTTCGGATGTATTCCAAGGCGGTGCTGGTACTTCAGTAAACATGAACGCCAATGAGGTTATCGCAAACCTTGCTCTTGAAATGATGGGCAAGGAAAAGGGCGATTACCACATCATCAACCCGAACGACCACGTTAACAAGAGCCAATCAACCAACTGTGCCTACCCAACCGGTTTCCGTATCGCGGTATACAACAGCGTGGCAAAACTGATCACGGCTATCGAATACCTAAAAGGCTCGTTCGAGGCGAAAAGCCAAGAATTCAACACCATCCTTAAGATGGGTCGCACCCAGCTACAAGATGCAGTACCCATGACTGTGGGCCAAGAGTTCCACGCTTGGGCAGTCACTCTTTCTGAAGAGATCCGTAACCTAGAGTACACAGCTAAGCTACTTCTCGAGGTGAACATCGGCGCGACCGCTATCGGTACTGGCCTTAACGCGGCAGACGGCTATCAAGAACTTGCAGTTGCAGCACTTGCAGATGTAACTGGCCTACCATGCGTACCTGCAGAGGACCTTATCGAAGCGACCTCAGACTGTGGTGCTTACGTTATGACTCACGGCGCGCTCAAGCGTCTAGCGGTTAAGCTATCTAAGATCTGTAACGACCTACGTATCCTATCTTCTGGCCCACGTGCAGGTCTAAACGAGCTCAACCTTCCTGAGTTACAAGCGGGCTCTTCAATCATGCCAGCTAAGGTAAACCCTGTGGTTCCTGAGGTTGTTAACCAAGTGTGCTTCAAGGTTCTTGGTAACGACAACACGGTGTCTTTCGCAGCAGAAGGCGGACAACTACAGCTAAACGTGATGGAGCCAGTAATTGCACAAAGCATGTTTGAATCTCTAGAGATCCTAACCAATGCTTGTGTGAACCTACGCGATAAGTGCATAGAAGGCATCACAGTAAACAAAGAAGTGTGTGAGAGCCACGTGTTTAACTCTATCGGCATCGTTACCTATCTAAACCCTATCATTGGCCACCATGAGGGTGACATCGTGGGTAAGATCTGTGCCGAAACGGGTAAGAACGTACGTGAAGTCGTGCTTGAGCGTGGCCTGCTAACTGAAGCTGAATTGGACGACATCTTCTCAGTAGAGAACCTAATGAAGCCTCAGTATAAAGCAAAGCGCTTTAAATAATCCCTTCTAAACTTGGCTGGGGGGCTGAGTTTAATAATTATAAAAACAACAATTATCCCGCTTTTTGGGTCACCTCTCGGGGTGGCCCGTTTTGAATTTTTTTATTACTTTCGAGGAAAGCAACAATGATAATGGTAGAGCTACTGACCGTTCTCGTGTTCATCTATTTGGGCGCAAGAATTGGCGGTATCGGTATTGGTTTTGCTGGTGGTTTGGGTGTTATTGCCCTTTCTTTGATTCTAGGTGTTCCAACCAGTCAGAGCTACATCCCGGTTGATGTAATCTTGATCATCATGTCTGTTATCACGGCAATCGCAGCAATGCAGGTTGCAGGTGGTATGGATTGGCTAGTAGAGATTGCGGAAAACTTTCTGCGTAAGCATCCTGAACGCATCACCTTTTATGCGCCTATCGTAACCTTCGTTATGACACTAATGGCGGGTACTGGACACACTGCATTTTCTACACTTCCTGTAATCGCTGAGGTAGCTAAAGGCCAAGGCGTACGTCCATCTCGTCCACTTTCAATCGCGGTTGTAGCGTCTCAGATTGCTATCACGGCTTCACCTATCTCTGCAGCCGTTGTGGCATTCGCGGCTATGCTTGAGCCAAAGGGTGTGGACTACCTAACACTACTGGCGGTATGTATCCCAACAACCTTTATCGCATGTATGATCGGTGCTTTCGTTGCGAACTTCATTGGTTGCCCGCTAAAAGATGACCCTGTTTACCAAGAGCGTCTTGAGCAAGGCCTTATCAAGCTGAACACAGCACAAAAACGTGAGATCTTGCCAACGGCTAAGCGCGCTACCTACATCTTCCTGGCAGCTATCGCATTCGTAGTTATGTACGCGGCCGCTATCTCTGGCTCTGTTGGCCTAATCGAGAACCCTACTCTGGGTCGTAACGAAGCCATCATGACAGTGATGCTTGGTGCGGCAGCAGTAATCGTTCTAACCACTAAGATCGATGCGGCGAAAATCCCAGCGGCGGCAACCTTCCGCTCAGGTATGACAGCCTGTGTATGTGTACTTGGCGTAGCTTGGCTAGGTTCTACCTTCGTTAACGCACACGTTAACGACATCAAAGAGTTCGCAGGCGCACTTCTAGCTGACTATCCATGGATGCTCGCACTAGTGCTGTTCTTTGCCTCTATGCTGCTTTACTCACAAGGTGCAACGACCGTCGCACTAATGCCTGCAGCCCTAGCGATCGGTGTAGCCCCGCTTACAGCGGTTGCGTCATTTGCAGCAGTAAGTGCACTGTTCGTTCTTCCTACCTACCCTACGCTTCTAGCGGCGGTTGAGATGGATGACACCGGCTCTACTCGCATCGGCAAGTATGTATTTAACCACCCATTCTTTATCCCAGGTGTGGTAACCATCAGCTCTGCGGTAGCACTAGGCTTCCTAGTGGGTGGCTTCTTTATCTAAGAGCTAATCTACTCGATTTAAACGGGATGCCAGTGGCATCCCTTTTTTTCGCCCTGAGCAAATCGCAAATTCGAATGCCTTTAATTGAGCTTGCTTGGGTATAACGTATGATTAAGAAACTTATTTGTTTATCATCGGGTCTACTAAGAGATACTCGACTCAATTAAACGGACACTATGCGCACAGCCTTTTTCTCAATATTGCTACTGCTGTTCTCATCAACGGCATTAGCCAGTTTCAACGCCCAACAACAGTCGTCGTTCTCCAGCGCCTCTTCACAACCCTCTTTTGGTGAACCGACGTTTCTTAAGGTAGAGCAGGCCTTCCCGTTTGATTATGTTCAGCAGGGAGAAACCGTACGTTTGACCTGGCAGGTAACCGATGGCTATTACCTGTATCAAGAGCGTTTCTCGGTCAATGCTGAAAATGCCGATATTGGCGACGTACAGATGCGCCAAGGAATCCCGTATCAAGATGAGTTCTTCGGTGAGGTAAACATCTATACCGAGCCTGTCACGCTAACGGTTCCAGTTATCGCACAGCAAGGCAGTGCCAAGCTCTTAGTGCAGTATCAAGGCTGTGCTAAAGCGGGCTTTTGTTATCCACCAGAAACCAAGGTAATCGAACTCAATCCAGCCAGTTTTGGTCAGGTTTCCGAATTCGTTTCTACCCAAGTAGCACCCCAAAACACCTCCCAAGAAAGCGACCTAGCGTCATTGCTGGAAGAGTCACAATGGACCACACCATTGCTGTTTCTGCTTCTGGGTATAGGTTTGGCATTTACCCCATGCGTGCTACCTATGTATCCGATTCTAACCAGCATTGTTTTAGGTGGCGGTAAGCAATCACACGGTCGCGCCTTTGCGCTCTCTTTTGTGTATGTACAAGGTATGGCGCTTACCTACACCTTGCTAGGCCTAGTGGTTGCCTCAGCAGGTATGCAGTTCCAAGCGGCCCTACAACACCCAGTGGTGCTGATCTCTATTAGTGTACTATTTATAGCGCTCGCCCTGTCTATGTTCGGCGTATACACGCTGCAGCTTCCAAGCTCAATTCAAACCAAGTTGAATGAGCTCAGCAATAAACAGTCTGGTGGTAAATGGGCAGGCGTATTTGCTATGGGTGCCATTTCAGGGCTAGTGTGCTCACCATGTACCACAGCGCCGCTATCGGGCGCACTCTTGTATGTGGCCCAAACTGGGGATCTCACCACAGGTGCCATAACCTTATATGCATTGGCATTGGGTATGGGTATACCGCTTATTCTAGTAGCTGTATTCGGTAACAAGCTACTGCCGAAAGCAGGTCTGTGGATGGATAAGGTTAAAACCCTATTCGGCTTCGTGCTCCTGGCAGCGCCTCTGTTCTTTATCGAACGCCTAGTTAGCGGTACCTGGATGACCATCCTTTGGTCCGGCTTAGGCATCAGCTTCTTCGCTTGGCTATATCACGCCAAAAACCAGTTGGAGTTTGGCAGTTGGAAACAAAGCCTAGTTTCTATCGTTGCTATCTTGGGCTTAGTAGGCTCAGCGACTCCATTATGGACTTTGGTTTCAGGTAACCATGTCGAAATAGCAGAAGCGCAGATCGCATTTAAGCGCATCGAAAACGCGCAGGATTTGGAGCGAGAGCTGGCCTTGGCCAAAGAACAAGGCAAGCCAGTAATGCTCGACTTCTACGCCGATTGGTGTGTGGCCTGTAAAGAGTTTGAGAAGTACACCTTCCACGCCCCTCAGGTTGAAGAAAAGCTGAAAGGCTTTGTGCTACTGCAGGCAGATGTCACCAACAATCGACCTCAGGATATCCAGCTTCTAGAGAAGATGCGGGTGCTTGGTTTGCCAACTATCGAATTCTGGGATGCGAATGGCGAACACCTCAATGGTGCACGCCTAACTGGCTTCGTAAAAGCCGACCCATTCATGCAACATCTGGATAAGTTCAGTCTGTAGTGACCCATGGCTAAGTTTTAGGCTATGCGTCTTGTTGCTTTTGTCAAAAGGAACAATACTTTATCTCGTAAATACTAATCGAGATAAGAGAACATGGACGCCTCTCACACCATAGTTATTGCAGACGATCATCCGCTGTTTAGAAATGCCCTATTTCAATCAGTGCATATGGCTATTGGTGGTGCCAATCTGCTTGAGGCTGACTCTCTCGACTCTTTAATGACCCTACTTAAGAAACAAGAAGAGGTAGACCTACTTCTTCTTGACCTTAAGATGCCTGGTTCCAACGGTTTATCCGGCCTAATCCAGTTGCGTAGCCAATACCCTGACCTACCGATTGTGGTTATCTCCGCCAGTGAAGAGGCCAGCGTAGTGAACCAGGTGAAACAGCACGGTGCGTTCGGTTTTATCCCTAAATCCAGCGATATGCGCAGCCTTATCAAGGCGCTGAATCAGGTACTCGACGGCATACCTTTCTTCCCACAAGGACTCAGTGCACCGAGCGCTAGTCAAAACGACATCAGCGATAAACTCGCCTCTCTTACTCCGCAGCAATACAAGGTGCTCGGCATGTTGGCAGACGGTCTGCTCAACAAGCAGATCGCCTATGAGTTAGATGTGTCTGTAGCCACTATCAAGGCACACATGACCGCCATCTTTAGAAAGCTAGGGGTGAACAACCGCACCCAAGCGGTGATCATGCTGCAGCAGACAGAAATCGACTCTTAGTGTGATATCAATGGCTTAGCTGTATTAGACCTTTGGCTAATACTGTTCGGTATCCATCTCACACTAATACCCAGAAAATAGTTAATTCATTGTTTTAAAAGACAAATATAAGCCAACCCTGCCCGACTAAAGTTCAACTGTCGAATCAGACAGCCACTGCTATCGTATGCTTGAAACATTTTATTAACAAAGCGTAAGGAGACGGCAATGGCATTCGAAAACGAAGAAAGAGCCAAAGCCTATTGGAGCAAAAACGTGCGCCTCATGGTGTCACTGCTGGTGGTTTGGTTCGTCGTATCGTTTGGCTGCGGCATCTTATTTGTCGACGTGCTCAACCAATTTCAATTAGGTGGCTATAAGCTAGGATTCTGGTTTGCACAACAGGGCTCGATATACACCTTTCTCGTGATCATCTTCTATTACGCGTGGAAGATGCGTCAGATTGACCGCGAATTCAACGTGGACGAATAAGGAGTATTTAGATGGATCTTAAAACAATAACCTACCTGGTCGTGGGCGCTACCTTTGCTCTCTATATCGGTATCGCGATCTGGGCTCGTGCTGGCTCAACCAAGGAATTCTATGTTGCAGGCGGTGGTGTAAACCCTATCGCTAACGGCATGGCAACTGCAGCGGACTGGATGTCAGCAGCGTCGTTTATCTCAATGGCGGGTCTTATCGCCTTTATGGGTTACGGCGGCTCGGTATTCCTAATGGGTTGGACCGGTGGCTATGTACTACTTGCTCTGCTACTTGCTCCTTACCTACGTAAATTTGGTAAGTTCACCGTGCCTGAGTTTGTGGGTGAGCGCTTCTACTCCAACACGGCTCGTATCGTAGCGGTTGTGTGTCTGATCATCGCATCGGTCACTTATGTTATCGGTCAGATGAAAGGGGTGGGTGTAGCCTTCGGTCGCTTCCTTGAGGTGGACTATGCTACTGGCCTTGGTATCGGTATGTGTATCGTATTTATCTACGCCGTAATGGGCGGGATGAAAGGCATCACCTATACTCAGATTGCTCAATACTGCGTCCTCATTCTTGCATACACTATTCCAGCAGTATTTATCTCTCTACAACTTACTGGCCATGCCCTACCTCAGATTGGTCTAGGTAGTACCATGACTGGCTCCGATGTCTATCTTCTGGATAAACTCGACCAAGTAGTAACCGAACTCGGGTTCACCGAATACACCACTGCGGTGCGGGGCGATACCCTCAACATGTTCGTTTACACTATGTCCTTGATGATAGGTACTGCGGGTCTACCACACGTAATTATCCGCTTCTTTACCGTACCTAAGGTACGTGATGCGCGAACCTCTGCAGGTTGGGCGCTAGTGTTTATCGCTATCCTTTACACCACAGCTCCTGCAGTAGCGGCTATGGCACGTCTAAACCTAATGGAGACAGTAAACCCGGCTCAAAACCAAAACCTTATCTATGATGAGCGTCCAGATTGGTTCAAGAACTGGGAAACCACAGGCCTACTTGGCTTTGATGATAAGAACGGCGACGGTGCCATCCAGTACACAGCCGATGCAGCGACTAACGAACTTCGCGTTGACCGTGACATCATGGTACTGGCAAACCCAGAGATCGCTAATCTACCAAACTGGGTAATCGCTCTGGTAGCCGCAGGTGGTCTGGCAGCAGCACTATCTACAGCAGCGGGGCTACTACTGGCTATATCCTCGGCCATATCCCATGACCTGATAAAAGGGGTCATAAACCCCAATATATCTGAGAAGAAAGAACTGCTCGCCAGTCGGATATCCATGGCGGTGGCTATCGGGGTGGCCGGTTACCTCGGACTCAATCCGCCAGGGTTTGCCGCAGGTACCGTAGCACTGGCATTCGGATTGGCCGCCTCGTCGATATTCCCGGCGTTGATGATGGGTATCTTCAGTAAGAACATCAACAAAGAGGGCGCTATCGCAGGTATGATCGCAGGTATCGGTATCACCCTATTCTATGTATTCCAACACAAGGGCATCCTGTTCATCGCTGATTGGAAATATCTAGAAAGCTGGGGCAGCAACTGGTTCCTAGGTATCGAACCAAACGCCTTCGGTGCGATTGGTGCACTATTCAACTTCATCGTGGCTTATGCAGTATCTAAGGTAACTGCAGAAACACCACAAGAAGTGAAAGACCTAGTAGAGCACGTACGTGTTCCTGTGGGAGCAGGTTCTGCTCAAGACCACTAAAATACAACCCTGTGCACAAAAGCCCCTTCGGGGGCTTTTTTTTCACCCTGACTCAAGCCTACACTGGTAAAAATATCAGCTTGCAAGGATGCAAACATGTTTAAAAACAAACACTTCATCGTCGCCCTCTTGGTTTGTCCTATCCTAGCGACTATCGCTTATTTTGGTGTAGACCTCGCGGTCAGTGAGAAGCCACATGCGGCAAAAGAGGGGGAAAGCTACAAGCTGATCAGCAAGTCTAATTGTCGCTATACCAGTGGTTTATGCGATATGGAGAACGGAGAGTTTAAGGTGCAGTTTCGCTCTGAAAAGCTGACGCCAAGCACCCTAACCTTGAGCTTATCATCCAAATATCCGCTAGAAGGTATTGCCGTAGCGCTAGCTACCTCAGAGGAACAAATAGAGCCAACCGAGATGACTTCTATGGATAACTCAGCTCAGAAATGGTCTATTGAGCTTCCTGCTGATGATATCGAGAACAAGAAGCTACGTATGGCAATCCGTTCGGACGATGTCCTTTACTTTGGCGAAGCTGAAACCAAGTTTGTGGTGTACAAAACACTAATCGATTAGGCTCATTCCTTGAGTGTTTAATAGGCCTCTTAGCTTAAGAGGCTTCACCGGTTTAGGTAAGAATTCGAAGCCGTAGTATTTGACCCTATCCATGATTTCTGGAGTTCTATCTGCACTGATAATGACCCCAGCAAACTCATCTCCAACCACCTGTCGACAGAGCTTGAGCACATCCAATCCTGTCACCTGTTCCTGCAATCTATAATCGGATAACACTACGTCTGGACGCCATGCATCCTTAAGCTGATTCTGTGTCTGAGTCATGTCCTCAGCCAAGCGCACCTCGCACCCCCAGCGCTGCAGCAGATCCTGCATAGCCAGTAGAATTTCCGGCTCATCATCGACACACAACACCTTGAGGCGAGATAGGTCGGCAACTTGGATCTGAGGCTCAACAAGGAGTTCAACCTCGGAGACAGGTGGCTCTACAATAGGGATGCTAATAGAGAATACACTCCCTCTTCCCGTCCATGAGCGCACCCCAATCTTATGATTCAATAACTGCGCGATACCGCGAGAAATAGCCAACCCCAAGCCTAAACCTTTGTCTGCGCCGATAGGGTTAGTGCGGGTAAATTCCTCAAAGATAAGCTGCTGCTTGCTTGGCTCCACTCCAACACCATTGTCCCAGACCTGTATCTGCAACTCATCTCCTGCTCGGCGCACACCCAGCACCACACGCCCTTTAGGGCTATATCTAAAGGCGTTGGTTAAGAAGTTCTGAATGACACGACGCAATAGCTTGATATCGGAGTTCACATACAGGCTACTCGGCACAGTAGAGAAGTGGATCTCTTGCTCTTCGGCTATCACCCCAAACTCAGCATCCAGGTTGCTAAGAAGCTTTTGGATAGCGAATGGCTCGGGCTTACTCTCGAGCTTTCCAGATTCAAGGCGGGAGATATCGAGAAGGTCACTAATCAACGACTCTGCCGCATGCATAGCGTTCTCTATATGGGAAGCCACCTGCTTGGTTTGTGCGTCTTGCGCCACTTCAGTAAGAGAAGAGGTAAATAAGCGCGCCGCATTTAAAGGTTGCATTAAGTCATGACTGACCGCCGCTAAGAAGCGAGACTTAGACTGAGACTCCATCTCAGAGCGCTGGTTGGCCTGCATTAATTTCTGGTTCAAGTCTTCCAGCTCACAGGTTCGCTCATGCACCCTTTCTTCTAGGGTTACATTGGCATCCTTGAGTGCTCGCTCTGCCTGCCTAAATACCGTGATATCACTAAAACTCATCGCAAACCCACCACCCGGCATTGGGTTACCCTGCACCTCGATCTCTCTACCGTCGGCACGTTGCCTGGATGAGGTGTGCGCAGTACCTCGCCTTAAGTGCTCAAGTCGCCTCTTTACATGCTCCTCTGGGTCACCCGGACCACACAAGCCCTGCTCCGCATTGTGGCGAATCACATCCTCTATAGGTCTGCCCACCTGAATCAATCCAGAGGGGAAATCGAATAGCTCAAGATACCTCTGATTCCAAGCCACCAGCCTTAGTTGCTTATCGACCACTGCGATGCCTTGTTCGATATGTTCAATCGCACCCTGTAAGAGGCTTCGGCTGAAGTCATACACCTCAGAGGCTTCATCCACTATGGTTGCCAACTCATCAAGGTGCATGTTTTTACCTTGCAATGCAGAAGTAAGCACTAACTTAGCGGACGATGCTCCGAATACACCAGCAAGCAAACGTTCAGTATGGCGGATCAAGGTAGAGGGTGCGTTTTGGTTTGGCATCAAGATCTGGTCTTGCTGATTCCAATATTGAGTGAAGGCTGCTTTAACCCGCTTTCTACCTACAAATCGCCCTGCTACGAGCTCCAATTCAGCGACAGTGACTCGGCTTTGATAAAGGCTGATGTTATCTGCCTCTGGCAGTGGTGAGCCCACAAAGGCGGCTGACTGTAAGCGTTCACTCACATTTGGTCTGGTGAGCATAGAGATCACGACATAAAACAGCGCATTTAGGCCGACACTGAGTATCAAGCCCCAGTCAGAGGTTTTAATCTCAAGGAAGGAGAGGAACTCGGGAGGTGTGATGACTCCGAGTAAGAAGTTACTGGTGGCATCTCCGGCTAGCACTCCGGTCTGATTCATCAGGGTAATCAGCCAGATCAAAAAGCCTATGGTTAGCCCAACGTATACACCATTGCGATTACCCTGACGCCAATACAAGCCGCCAAGCAAGGCTGGGGCAAACTGAGTCACAGCTGCAAAAGAGAGAAAGCCGATTGCAGACAAGGTCCCTACCGCGTCTAGCGCGCGGTAGAAGAACCAAGCCCCAGCAATCAAGAGCACGATCAGCACGCGGCGCACCACCAGCAAGCGCCCTGCAAACAACCTGAAATTGTGCGAGGAAAGTCGCATACGGCGAAGCAGTAGCGGCATCACAAGGTCATTTGAAACCATGATGGCAAGGGCAATGGTAGAGACGATTACCATTCCACTTGCTGCCGAAACGCCGCCGATGAAGGCAAGCAGAGCGACACTGTCAGCGCCTAGTGCCAATGGCAGACTAATTACATAGTTGTCTGCCGAAACCCCAGAGAGCAAGGCATTGCCTGCCCATGCGATAGGCAGAACGAACAAACCCATCAAGACCAGATAGATAGGGAAAACTCGGCGCGCCGTATGCAAATCAGAAGCGCGCTCATTCTCGACCACTATGGTGTGAAACTGACGTGGCAAACAGAATATCGCCATCATGGTGAGCAGGATATGAATAAACAGGGTGGCAAAATTAGGTGAGGCATAGGACTCTACCGCTTCATTCACCAGAGAAACATCCGCCCTACCGCTGACACTAAACAGCACGAACAAGCCAACCGCCAGAAACGCCACCAACTTGACGATAGACTCAAAGGCGATAGCCATCATCATGCCCCTGTGGTGCTCTGTATTATCTATGTGCCTGGTACCAAACAGTACGGTAAATCCTGCCAATGCGACAACCACCAGCCAAGAGAGGTGGAACTTTCCATAGCCATGAGCCTCGAGAAGATCCGGGGCAATGAGCTCTAGGCCCATCATGATCCCTCGCAGCTGCAAGGCAATATAAGGCAGGATGCCGACCACAGAGATCAGGGTAACCAAAACCGCTAACCCTTGAGATTTGCCGTAGCGGGCACCGATAAAGTCTGCAATGGAGTTAATGTGTTCGCGCTTTGCCACCAATATCATGCGAGCAAGCACTCGCCAGAAGAAGACAAAGACTATGATAGGAGCGATATAGACCGGCAGGAATGCCCAAGGGTTTTCCCCGGCTTGGCCTACGGTGCCAAAAAAGGTCCAAGAGGTGCAATAAACTGCGATGGAAAGGCTATAAATCCAGGGTCTAAAGCGAGAGAGCCAGTGGCTTTTTCGGTCACCATACCAAGCAACCAAAAATAGAATTCCTAGATAAACGAGAGACGCGGGAACGACCACCCACCCTGGCATAATGCAATCCTTGACTAAACCTTATCCACTAAGGTTAGCCAAGGGTTTGCTTTATACTCAATGAGTTAGGCTGATTTTTGTGCGGTAGCCTCAATATCTGGCGTGCTTGTTTCCGCTTCAGGTTCTTTTAGTTTGATGAACAGCGCTATAAAGCCCATCGCCGCCATCACCCAGAATACGTTTACACCAAAGAACTCGTATCCCCAACCACTCAGGGTCGTCATGGCTGCCATCACTATGCCAAGAGGAATCGCGTTATACAGAGCCTGCAAGGCCACCATCTTATGCGGCTCAGAGTCTTGGATATAACGGATCGCTGCAATATGCGCTAAAGCGAAGGTTACGCCATGCAGAAGCTGGATTAGCACCAAAGCGGGTAGCAAGGTTGTCGACGCTGTAAGCCCCCAGCGCACCATGACCCCAACCGATGCCACCATAAACAAAGCACGCAAAGACCAGTTGCCGAACAGGCGATTCGCAAGGGCAAACACACCCACCTCTGCCGCCACGCCTAGACTCCATAGGTAACCTATGATGTCCGCGGAGTAGCCCGCTTCTTTCCAGTAGATAGAACTAAAACCATAGTAAGCAGCATGGCTACACTGGATAAGCGAAATCAGCACCAAGAACTTGATCACTGCCCCATCGCGCATCATCAGGCTCAGCTTAGGTCTGCTTACCTTGTTTTGTTCAGCGGTAACGGGCGCCACATTGGGATTACGAAACGAAAGCGCAATTGCTAGCAACACACCAAATAGCGCAGTGAATACGATCATCTGGGTGCCAAACTTAGCCACCAAGAAGCCCACCACGGTAGAGCCTGCAATAAAGGCCACCGAGCCCCACAATCGTGTACGACCATAGTCGAGCATTTTGAGACGAGCATAGTGGTTAGCCAATGCGTCCGATAACGGAATCGCGGGACCACAGCACATATTGAACAATATGGTGGCTAGCGCGAGCAGCCAGAAATTTCCACCAGTCACTAGGTGGAAAGCGATAAAGGCCGCCGATGCCACACTAAGCACACGTAATGCAGGGATAAGGTGTTCAACCTTATGAATACGCGGGGTGATGACTAGGTTGGCCACGCAGCGGGTCGCAAACGCCAGACCCAACAAGATACCAATATCACCCGCTGATACCCCTTGGTCTTTAAACCATAAAGCCCAGAACGGCAGATACACGCCATAAGCAAAGAAGAATCCAACAAAATATTGAGAGATCCAGGCGTAAGGGGAAGGTTTTAACATCACACGATTCCACAGATTAGAGATAGATAAGCGAGCACATTATGAAAGGATGTGAAGTGAAGAAAAAGGGATATTGTTTATTTCATCTTTTCCGCATTAGACCAAAGTCGTCTGGAGTGTCTGGCAAACTTTGTCACACTATACCCATACCCAATTGGCCTATGCAGGATTATGCCCGAGCAGTTCAATACCCAGCATCCCCCATTTGATAAGTTGGACTCAGAGCAAACCAAGGTATTGCTCGACTCCCTAGATATCGCCTACTTTCGCCAAGGAGACGCCATCCTAGATATTGGCGAACAGAGCGATAGCCTGTTTGTGCTCATAAAAGGAGCGGTCGAGCAACGCACAAGCGATCGGGTTATTGCGCATTTTGGACATGATGATCTTTTTGATGCTGACGCTCTTTTTAATGGCAAGGCTAGACACCAGTTCTTAGCCATCGAGGACGTACTTTGCTACCTAGTTCCCAAACCTGTCTTTCTAAACCTTTGTGAGAACAATCAAGAGTTTGAACACTACTTCAACGGTAATTTATCTCAAAGAAAACAACTGCTGCGTTCGGCGCAGAAACAGCAAAACCTAGCGGAATTTATTCTCTCTAGGGTTAACAGCGATATCTACCATCCGCCACTTATCCTTGAAAGTTCCACCAGCTTACAAAACGCCACTGCCAAGATGAATGAATTGGATATTGACGCGGCCTTGGTGAGACTGGATGAGGAAGACAATCGACTGGAAGCGAATCCAGAACACCCACCCTATGCCATAGTCACACGCACTAACCTGCTCCATGCCTTAGCCCTTGAGGGAAAACAGCTACAGGATGAGGTTTCAGGTATATCCTCTTTTCCGGTTTTTCAGACCCAAGAGGGAGAGTTCCTGTTTAGCGCCATGCTCACCATGACCCGCAACAAGATGAAGCGCTTAATGGTAGTGCACGAGCATGAAGCCGTGGGCATGCTAGACCTGACCCAGATCTTAAGTGCTTTCTCTTCTCACTCACATGTGATCAGTTTGAGTATCGCCAGAGCCAATACCATTGAAGACCTGACGGCGGTCTCAGAGAGGCAGAACGACTTTATCAAGAGCCTACTATCAAATGGCATCCGCACTCGCTTTATTATGGAACTTATCTCTGTGGTCAACGAGCAGATCATTCAAAAGGCGTTTGAGATTACCGTACCTGAAGAGCATCAAAATTCATGCAGTCTGCTAGTACTGGGTTCAGAGGGTCGCGGTGAACAGGTATTCAAAACCGATCAGGACAATGCCTTAATCCTCTCAGATGACAATCCTTGGCCAGAGCATGCCAAGTCGATGCAAGCGTTCAGCGATAACCTAATGGCGCTCGGGTACCCACCATGTCCAGGCCAAGTGATGGTCAACAACCCTAAATGGGTCAATAGCCAATCTCAGTGGATAGAACGTATTAACAGCTGGACTCAATCCATAGATGCGGAGTCTGTGATGCAATTGTCCATCTTCGCGGACGCCCACCCTGTGGCAGGCAATCACGCGTTAATCACCCGAATCATTGAGCATCTTCAACTCAAGCTACAGGGTAATATGTTGCTCCTCTCAGACTTTGTGCGCCCTGCCCTGCAATTTGGGGTGCCGTTGACCCTATTTGGTAACGTGAAGAGTAATAAAGAGGGAATCGATATCAAAAAAGGAGGTATTTTCCCCATAGTACATGGTGTGCGCACGTTAGCTCTGGAAAACGGCATTGTTGAGCGAAACACCTTTGAGCGTATCGCCGAACTAGGCAAGCGCGGGCGTTTAGAGCCGAACAGCGTTGATAACCTTAGTGAAGCGCTAAAGCTGTTCTTTAAGCTACGGCTTGCTGAGCAGGTCACTAGCGGAGACTCTGGCAATCAGATTTACTTTTCGAAACTAAACCGAACCGAGCGCGACCTAGTTCGCCACAGCTTCCATGTAGTGAAGAAGTTCCAACAGTTCTTGGCCTATCACTATCAAATAAGGGATTAACCTATGAATCCCTTAACTAGGCGCTACTGGCATTGGAAGCTAGGCCAACATAAATTTCAGCATCTTTTCACCGCACCACGCTGTGAGGAGTATGTATCTATCGATTGTGAGACCACCAGCCTTGATCCAAAACGGGCCGAGTTAGTCACCATAGCGGCCACCAAGATTGTCAAGAATCGGGTTTTGGTCAGTCAATCCTTACACCTAAAGCTCAAAGCCCCCTCCAGTTTGAGTGAACATTCGGTCAAGGTTCATCAGATACGTCACCAAGATCTAGGTGATGGAATAGAAGAAAAACAAGCACTTGAACAGCTTCTGGAGTTTATTGATAACCGGCCTATCGTGGGCTATCACATTCGCTATGACAGGCAGATACTGAGCCATGCATGCAAAAAACATCTTGGATTCCCATTGCCTAATCCTGTCATCGAGGTGAGTCAGGTCTACCAGCAGAAGCTGGAAAAACACTTACAGAATGCTTATTTCGACCTCAGCTTAGAGGCCATCTGTCGTCATCTCGACCTGCCCATCTATGAACAACACGATGCCCTACAGGACGCCATCACTGCCGCGCTCATCTTTGTGCGTTTGAAGAAGGGTGACCTGCCCGACCTAAACCTGCCGCATCTTTCCAAGTAATTGATCTATATCCCATTTACTGACATCTGCACCAGAAACATCCCACGCCTAATCCTAAAGTCTAATTGTGAAAACAAAGGGAGTGTTGAACTCTTATACAAAAGGTGAAGGGTGCACCGCGGTAGAGATGTGCCCAATACAAGGAGAGAAATAATGAGTGAAGCCCATATTTATCCAGTAAAAGATAACATCAAAGCCACGACCCATGTTGATAACGAAAAATACCTACAAATGTATCAACAATCGGTTCAAGACCCGGAAGCATTCTGGGCAGAGCATGGCAAGATCGTTGAATGGATAAAGCCTTTCACTAAGGTTAAACAAACCTCTTATGACCCAGGTCATGTGGACATCAAATGGTTTGAGGATGGAACCCTAAACGTATCGGCAAACTGTATCGATCGCCACCTCGCAAACCGTGGTGATGAGGTCGCTATCATTTGGGAGGGCGACGACCCGACCCAAGACGCCACACTTACATTCAACCAACTGCATGAAAAGGTATGTCGCTTCTCTAATGCCCTGAAGGCACAAGGGGTGAAAAAAGGTGATGTGGTGTGTCTATACATGCCTATGGTGCCAGAAGCTGCAGTTGCTATGCTGGCGTGTACCCGAATCGGTGCAGTGCATACCGTGGTATTCGGTGGTTTCTCTCCTGAAGCACTGGCAGGTCGTATCAACGATTCCGATGCCAAGGTAGTGGTGACCGCCGATGAAGGCATCCGCGGCGGTCGCGCAGTTCCTCTGAAAAAGAATGTAGACCAAGCCCTAAAGAATCCAAACGTAACCACTATCGATAAAGTCATCGTGTTCCAACGCACCGGTGCCGACGTAGATTGGAACTCAGATGTGGATATCTGGTGGCACGATGCGGTCGCAAGTGTAGATGCTGACTGCCCACCAGAAGAAATGAGCGCGGAAGATCCATTGTTTATTTTGTACACCTCTGGCTCTACCGGCAAACCAAAGGGTGTGCTTCACACCACGGGTGGCTATCTGGTTTATGCGACCATGACCTTTAAATACGTATTCGACTACCAGCCGGATGATGTGTTCTGGTGTACCGCTGACGTGGGTTGGATCACCGGTCACTCTTATCTGGTATATGGTCCACTATCCAACGGTGCAAAAACCATCCTATTCGAGGGCGTGCCAAACTACCCAGATACCAACCGTATGAGTCAGGTAGTCGATAAACACAATGTTACCCTGCTCTATACGGCGCCGACCGCCATCCGTGCATTGATGGCAAAAGGTGATGATGCCATTCAAGGTACGACCCGTGAGTCGCTGCGTATCATGGGCTCGGTAGGCGAGCCGATTAACCCAGAGGCGTGGGAATGGTATTACCATACCATCGGCGATTGTAAGTCACCAATTGTCGATACTTGGTGGCAGACAGAAACAGGTGGCATCTTGATCACCCCGCTTCCAGGTGCAACTGAGCTTAAACCTGGTTCAGCGACTAGGCCTTTCTTTGGCGTACAACCTGCACTGGTAGATAACACAGGTAACATCCTAGAGGGCGAAAACTCAGGCAACCTAGTTATCCTAGATTCTTGGCCGGGTCAGATGCGCACCGTATATGGTGATCACGATAGATTCGAGCAAACCTACTTCTCGACCTTCCAAGGTATGTACTTCACTGGTGACGGCGCTCGTCGCGATGAAGATGGCTACTACTGGATTACTGGTCGTGTGGATGACGTGCTTAATGTGTCGGGCCACCGTATGGGTACCGCAGAGCTAGAGTCTGCACTTGTTGCTCACGATAAAATTGCCGAGGCGGCTATCGTTGGGGTTCCTCACGACATCAAGGGTCAGGCTATCTATGCCTATATCACCTTAAATGCTGGTGAATACCCAAGTGCCGAACTGCATAAAGAAGTGAAGGATTGGGTGCGTAAAGAGATTGGCCCGATTGCAGTGCCAGACACCTTACACTGGACTGACTCACTACCTAAGACTCGTTCAGGTAAGATCATGCGTCGAATTTTGCGTAAGATCGCTACCGGTGATACCAGTAACTTGGGAGATACATCAACTCTGGCAGACCCAAGCGTGGTCGAGAAGCTGATATCTGAAAAGAGCGAATTGGTCTAATTTACTGGTACAACCTGTGCAACAATACTCATTAGCCGTCACATTGTGACGGCTTTTTAGTTTTATGCCGTCTACAGATTAATCATAATGGAACCAGTCACTTAACAAATATGTTCAAAAAGCAATCAGTAGTGGTGCTTTACATTACACTAACAGCTTTTTGAGACTCGAATTTCATCCCACGCCTGTGATTAGACCAGTATATTGCTGTTAATTTCGCTGAATTAGCTATAATCATGCGCTGATTTTGCTTTTATTACAGAATTCTGACTGGAAATTAGTCTGAATTCATAAAATAATTATAGGCAACTGTGATTAACTCACATTAACGGAAAATAGCGACACGATGGCAACAAAATTGCGCGTTCTACTCCTAAACGGCCCCAACCTAAACCTTTTGGGTAAGAGGGAACCGGAAGTTTACGGTTACACTACATTAACTGACATAGTTGATAACCTTACGCAACAAGCTGTACAACAAGATGTAGAGCTAATCCATCTGCAGTCTAATCGCGAGTACGAGCTTGTCGAGAAAATCCACGACGCTATGGGCAATGTTGATTTCATTATCATCAACCCAGCCGCCTTCACCCACACCAGTGTTGCCCTGCGCGATGCACTACTGGGTGTAAGCATTCCGTTTATTGAAGTTCATTTGTCGAACGTACACGCCCGTGAGCCGTTCCGCCACCATTCCTACCTGTCTGATAAGGCAGTAGGCATCATCTGTGGTTTGGGCGCTCAAGGCTACGAATTTGCCCTGTCTGCAGCTATCAGTCAGCTGCAGGCGAAATAACATAGTCGTCTCAATCAGTACCGATTGAGATTTGAAAACACCAGATATAGAGAAGAATCATGGACATTCGTAAAATTAAAAAACTTATCGAGTTGGTAGAAGAGTCAGGTATCGCTGAGCTAGAGATCTCTGAAGGTGAAGAGTCTGTACGCATCAGCCGTAACGGTACTGCTCCAGTAGCAGCTCCTGTTCAATATGCAGCAGCTCCAGCTCCAGTGGCAGCACCTGCACCAGCAGCGGCTCCAGCTGCACCTGCGGCAGAAGCAGCGGCTCCAGCTGAAGCAGCTGGCCACAAGGTTCTTTCTCCAATGGTAGGTACTTTCTACCGTGCACCTGGTCCAGACGCTAAGCCATTCGTTGAAGTTGGCCAATCTGTATCTGCAGGTGAAACCATCTGTATCGTTGAAGCGATGAAGATGATGAACCAAATCGAAGCAGACAAGTCAGGCGTTGTTACTGCAATCCTAGTTGAAGATGGCAACCCAGTAGAATTCGACCAGCCTCTGATCGTTATCGAGTAATAGAGGTTAAGACTATGCTAGACAAATTAGTCATCGCGAACCGAGGCGAAATCGCGCTTCGTATCCTTCGCGCATGTAAAGAGCTTGGTATCAAAACCGTAGCGGTACACTCGACTGCAGACCGTGACCTTAAGCACGTGCTACTTGCTGACGAGTCTATCTGTATCGGTCCAGCTCGCGGTATCGACAGCTACCTAAACATTCCTCGCATCATCTCGGCTGCTGAGGTTTCTGGTGCTGTAGCTATCCACCCAGGTTACGGCTTCCTATCAGAGAACGCAGACTTCGCTGAGCAGGTTGAGCAATCTGGCTTTATCTTTGTTGGTCCTAAAGCGGAAACTATCCGCATGATGGGTGACAAGGTTTCAGCTATCAACGCGATGAAAAAAGCGGGCGTTCCATGTGTTCCTGGTTCTGACGGTCCTCTTAATGATGACGAAGCAGCCAACAAGGCACACGCCAAGCGTATCGGCTATCCGGTAATCATCAAGGCATCTGGCGGCGGCGGTGGTCGTGGTATGCGCGTAGTTCGCTCTGAGGGCGAGCTGATCGAAGCTATCCAAATGACCCGTGCTGAAGCAAAAGCGGCCTTCAACAACGACATGGTTTACATGGAGAAATTCCTAGAAAACCCACGTCACGTTGAGGTTCAGGTAATTGCTGATGGTCAAGGCGGCGCAATCCACCTAGGTGAGCGTGACTGTTCTATGCAACGTCGTCACCAGAAAGTTGTAGAAGAGGCACCAGCACCAGGCATCACTGAAGAGATGCGTAAGTACATCGGTGAGCGTTGTACTCGTGCATGTCTTGAAATCGGCTACCGCGGCGCAGGTACGTTTGAGTTCCTATACGAGAACGGTGAGTTCTATTTCATCGAGATGAACACCCGTATCCAGGTAGAGCACCCAGTAACTGAAATGGTAACTGGCGTTGACCTAATCAAAGAACAACTTCGTGTTGCTGCTGGTCAACCTCTGTCTTTCACTCAAGACGATATCAAACTTCGTGGCCACGCTATCGAGTGTCGTATCAACGCAGAAGACCCAGAGCGCTTCCTACCTTGCCCAGGCAAGATCGAACGCTTCCACGCCCCAGGCGGTATGGGCGTACGTTGGGAATCGCACATCTACACAGGTTACACAGTGCCACCTCACTATGATTCAATGGTAGGTAAACTGATCACCTTCGGTGAAAACCGTGATGTTGCTATCGCACGTATGAAGAACGCACTGAGCGAGATGATCATTGAAGGTATTAAGACAAACGTACCTCTTCAATTAGACATCATGAATGACGAGAACTTCCAACACGGTGGTGCAAACATCCACTACCTAGAGAAGAAGCTTGGTCTTCAGTAAGCACTGACAAGTGTTTTCAAATGCCCACTTCGGTGGGCATTTTTGTATCTGTTGGTTTACTGCTACACTCCACACAAAATTTCCCAATTTCAGAGATCAATTCATGCCTTGGATTCAAATTAAGCTCAATGCTACCGATAAAAACGCTGAGCAAATCGGCGATATGCTAATGGAGCAAACTGGCGCCCTATCTATCACCTTCCTAGATGCTAAAGACACACCAGTGTTTGAACCTCTACCGGGTGAAACTCGCCTATGGGGTGAAACAGATATCCTAGCTCTATACGATGCAGAAGCAGATACCAGCTGGATCATTGAGCAAGCTAAGGCAAGCAACCTTCTAGACGCAGACTTTGCCTACAAGGTAGAGCAGATCGAAGATAAAGACTGGGAACGCGAGTGGATGGATAACTTCCACCCAATGAAGTTTGGTGAGCGTCTATGGATCTGCCCAAGCTGGCGTGATATCCCCGAGCCAGATGCAGTAAACGTAATGCTAGACCCTGGCCTTGCGTTCGGTACGGGTACCCACCCTACTACTTCACTGTGCCTTGAGTGGCTTGAAGGCCTAGACCTTGAAGGCAAGACGGTAATCGACTTTGGCTGTGGCTCAGGCATTCTAGCGATCGCTGCGATCAAGCTAGGTGCGGCTAAGGTTATCGGGATCGACATTGATCCTCAGGCAATCATCGCTTCTGAAGCGAACGCTGAGCGCAACGGCGTTAAAGATCAGCTAGAGCTTTTCCTTCCACAAGACCAACCTCAAGACCTGATCGCTGACGTGGTTGTGGCAAACATCCTAGCCGGCCCACTGCGCGACCTATCCCCTGTTATCAAGGGTCTAGTTAAAGACGGCGGCGAGCTAGCTATGTCTGGTGTACTGGATACCCAGGCTGAAGATGTGGCGAACTACTACCGCGATCAGTTCGAAATTGAACCGATTAAAGAGCTGCAAGAGTGGTGTCGCATTTCAGGTAAAAAGCACACTAGTTGAGCATCATCAAGTTTTGAGCAAAAAAACATCGATTCCAAAAATATTTTGCGAAATGCTCAAATATTAGGCTTTTCACACGCCCAAAAAATGCGTAAAATGCGCGCCCTTGCTGTTAATAATGTGACCATGATTTGAAAATCGGAAACTACCAACTTAAGAATAATTTGATTGTCGCACCTATGGCTGGTGTTACAGACAGACCCTTTCGAGAGTTGTGTTTACGGTACGGTGCTGGCATGGCCGTCAGTGAAATGATGCTAGCCAACCCTAAAACATGGAACACGTCAAAGTCCCAGCAACGAAGAGTGCATGAGGGTGAATCCGGTATTCGCTCTGTGCAAATTGCTGGGTCAGATCCACAACTAATGGCAGACGCAGCGCGATTCAACGTTGAGAACGGTGCTCAAATCATCGATATCAACATGGGTTGCCCTGCGAAAAAAGTGAATAAAAAACTAGCGGGTTCTGCGCTACTAAAGCATCCAGAGATTGTGGAGCAAATCCTGAAGGCAGTAGTAAACGCGGTCGACGTCCCTGTGACGCTCAAGACAAGAACCGGCTGGGATGCAGAGCATAAGAACTGTGTCGAAATCGCTAAAATGGCCGAAGACTGCGGCATACAAGCACTGGCATTACATGGCCGTACGCGTACTTGTATGTACAAAGGAGAGGCAGAATATGAAAGCATCAAAGCGGTTAAGCAAGCTATTTCGATACCTGTAATTGCCAATGGCGATATAGACAGTCCCGAGAAAGCGAAGCATGTACTGGAGTATACCGGTGCAGACGCTTTGATGATTGGTCGTCCAGCCCAAGGGCGTCCGTGGATTTTTCAGGAAATCCAGCATTACTTGGAAAGCGGCACAACAATGCCTGAGCTTCCTCTGCAGGAAGTAAAGGACATTATGCTTGGCCATGTTCATGATCTTCACCATTTCTATGGTGAGTATTTAGGACCACGCATCGCGAGAAAACACGTTGGTTGGTACCTAAAAGAACACGAGCAAGCAAGTGAGTTTCGCCGTGTCTTCAACGCTATCGAGGTTGCTAACGAGCAGCTCGAAGCACTAGAAGAGTATTTTAATTCCTATCAATGATAGGAACGAAGTTGCATCATAATTACCAGAAGAGCTAGACCGAATATGTTCGAACAAAATCTGACTTCCGAAGCACTAACAGTTACCACTGTAACTGCACAGGATCAAATCGCGCAAAAACCACTTCGCGACTCAGTAAAAGTTTCAGTTAAAAACTATCTTGCACAACTAAACGGTCAGGACGTCAACGACCTTTATGAGCTAGTGCTAGCTGAGGTTGAACAACCACTACTAGACATGATCATGCAATACACTCGCGGTAACCAGACTCGCGCTGCATCTATGATGGGTATCAACCGCGGTACTCTTCGCAAGAAGCTTAAAAAATATGGTATGAACTAAGAACTCGTTTCTTTATCTCATACCAGAAGGCCTGATGTTCGCATCAGGCCTTTGTCGTTTCTAGAGGGTTACTTTTTGGAAATAAGCCCGGCTATATATAGGAGGATACAGGCACCTACTGTTGAGGTAACGATGGAGCCAATGAGTCCGGTAGCTGCCAAACCCAAGAAGCCAAACACCAGCCCACCGATCACGGCGCCTATGATACCGACCACGATATTCACTACTAGGCCAAAACCGCCGCCTTTCATCAGGTTCCCTGCAAGCCAGCCCGCTAGTGCACCTATTGCCAAAAAGATAATGATGTTCATAAACGCCTCTCCTTGTTCAATCCATTAAACCTAGCATATCTAGGGTCTGTTGACCTTTTGCGGTTGAGTTTTGCTCGAGTAAGAAACGATTTAATCGCGGCGAGGACCTTGTAGCTTAGTCATCTAAGCAAAAGGGGCTCAACAAAGAGTAAATCGTTTCTGGCCGAGCCCTTAGGGTAGCGTTTGTTGGGCATTTCTACCGCGTTAGACACTTTTCATGTAGAACCACTACACCTAAAAGTGCCTGCCTTGTATCAATACCCAACAATTCGCTACAAAAACAAACTCAAAAGGTCGACAGACCCTAACTATTTTTAGTGGCGCGCCAACAGATGAGTGAGCCGATTACAACCATGATCACCCCTTGCCAGAAGCCATGAGATAGAGCGATACCAAGTATCACCGAGGAAATTAAGGTTGAGAAGATCGGAGTGAAATAAGAGAGGGTCGCTAAAAGCACCATGTTACCGTGCATGATGCCAAGGTTCCAAAGCCCATAACCTCCAGCCATCAAGATACCTGCAATGATCACCGTAATGCTCGACTCTAGATTGATGTTTAAAGCTGGCTCAGAGCTCAGACCATACTGGAACCACAGCACTAATGCTGTCATCAGGAAGAATAAAGTAATGGCATTGGTGCCATTGGCTAGCCTTTTTACTACATTACAGTAGATAGCCCACAGGAAGGCACCTGCAAAGGCCATGCTATAGGTAACAGGGTTACTCATTACATTACTGGAGATCTGAGCCAAAGAGAGGCTCTCATCTCCAGTGATCGCCCAAGCCACACCGATAAAAGACAACAAGGCACTGGGATAAACCCAGAAGTTGGTCTTCTTATGACTCAACATCACAGCCATCAAGACAGTCAGTGCGGGCCATAGGTAGTTCACCACAGCCATCTCGAGCGCTTGTTGACGGTCATTAGCCATACCCAAGGCAAGGGATAAAAAGATCTCATAAGCTACAAACAATCCGCCAGCAACGATGACGTATCGCCAAGAAAGGTCTTTTAATTTGGGTATACCGACAGTGAAGTATAAAAACAGCGTAGCCACTGTATAGATAGAGGCTGCTCCGCAAATCGGGCCAAGTAACTCCGCAACCTGGCGCGCCACACCAATAACGCAGCTCCACAGCAAGATAGCTAGCACCCCATACAGGGTATATTTATGTGCTTTCAAGATTATTTCCTTATTTCTGAATAACCTATGTTACTCAATATCTTGCGCACTACCATTGCCAGTCGGTTGCATATAAAAAAAAACCAGCCGATTGGCTGGTCTTTATATCTGGTTTTAGGCTTTTTTGAACTGCACTAGAACTTCTTCCACATCACCCCTAGCATCACTCGCTGAGACCGTGGAGTTAGCCAGCACCCAACCTTCATCTAGGATTTCTTGAAAAGAAAGCTCACGAATATCATCTTCACCGGCTTCCAAACAATTGAGCGTGCTAGATTCGTCCAATACTAGGTCGTGTAGGCTCTCATCTGCAGCGCAAAGCATCTGCTCTGATTCAGACACGCCTGCAATATCTACAGGCTCCTGTTGAAGAGCCGTTGTATCGCTGGGCATTTCTTCAACCTCAAAGAAGTACTCGTTAGGCTGATTAATCGAATCAGTAGTTATATCAAAAAAGTACTCAGACTCTGTTGCCAGAACAGGTAGCGCCACTAGGGCAGACAAAGCAATAATCGACTTTTTCATTGAATCTCTCGTTTGGTGTTGTACAGAAAACGAGCGCATTATAGCCTGGGCAAAAAACAAACAATTACCACTTGGCGCCACAACGTAAATTCACTATCGCTAGCGAACCTAATGTCGATAATCAATACTGCCCCATTAATGAGCCAGCCCAGTTCTCGCAAATCTTGAATGAGCAGTCTGCCAATAATGTCGCAACATAAGCACAGCAAGAACAATGGCAGACCCTATGCTCAGCCAATGCGGCAACACTTCATGCTCTCCCGCACTCAAGGGTTGAACCGATAAGCCGTAAGCAGAAACCAGATAATCGGTGGCCAAACCAAATACGATTGCGGTACCTACCACACCAGTTAAATATGCAAACAAAGAGCGCTTGCCCAACTCTTTCCCCACAACACCAAGAGTAGCGATATTGGTCGCAGGTCCAGTTAGCATAAATACCAGTACTGCACCTGGACTGATGCCTGACATTAATAGTCCTGCTGCGATTGGTGTGGACGCGGTTGCGCAGATGTACATTGGTACACTAATAGCCACCATGACGAGCATGCTCCAGATACTACCTCCCCACTTAGCGAGGAAATCTGTCTCGACATAGGTCTGTATTAATGCTGCAAAGAAGAGACCTATCATCAACCAGGTGCTGATGTCCTTAACCAGATCGGTAGCAGCAAAATGCACACCTGATTTAAGCTTATCTATCGCCCCTTTTGGTTTCTTTGACTTGGTTGAGCAGCAAGAGGTTTTCTTGGTAGAACAGCAAGATGAAACCACTGGCTTAGATTCAGGCTCTACCTTGTTTATAGAAAGGTTGCTACTTGTCATCGGCTTGAGGGCGTTTACCTTAAGTTGGCTCTGCTGTTTCTCATCATCTTTACCAACCAATAGGCCTGCTACTATCGCGCTACTGATGGCAGCAATAGGTCGTACGATCGCCATAAATGGACCCAACAAGGCATAAGAGACCGAGACTGAATCGATACCCGTCTCTGGTGTCGCGACCAAGAATGACGTAGTGGCACTCTTAGAAGCACCGCTACGACGCAGACCAAGCGCAGCGGGAATGACACCGCAAGAACATAGAGGCAATGGCGCACCGATAAACGCAGCCTTTACTGTAGTGCCGACACCTTTACCACCGAGGTGCTTGGATAACAGGTCTGTTGGAATCCATTCTTTGAGCAGGCCCGCGACAACCAAGCCAAGAAGCATCCAGAAGCCTGACTCTATAAACAGGTCTATAAAGTTATTTAGCAGGTTCATCTTTTGTCCTTAACATCATCATCTGCGCTGTCCAGCGCCTCTAAAATAGAACAATGGGTAGCGGGCTCTTCTCCACCACAACAAGAGGTGCTCAGCTTACTCAGGGATGCTTGGAAAACCTGAAGCTCTCGAATCTTTTCTTCAACGTGCTTTAACTTAAGGTCGACAATATCTTTGGCTTCATGACACGAATGGCTATCTCTATCGATACGAATAGACAAAAGGTCGTGTATCTCGGTAAGGGAAAAGCCTACTTTCTTGGCACGCAATATAAAGCGCAGACGCTCAGCATCATCGTGGGTATAGATGCGATAACCTGCCTCACTGCGTGAACTCGGGGCTAGCAAGCCATGCTTCTCATAGAATCTAAGGGTGTCCGTTTTTATGGCAAACAGCTTCGCCAACTCTCCAATCTTATACATACCGCTACCTAGATTTTGTTTACCCTAAAAGTATAAAGCTTGGATATAACTCCAAGGTCAACAGCCAGTCGTAAGTTTTTTGATAAACCAAGAAATACAATTCAGTGCAAAACAGCCAAAATGACGTTTTTTTGACAAAAAAATGCAAATGCCAAACGATTGCGCGAGCTTTTTCGTTATTTCTTCGTTAGAATACGCGCCATTCCAGATCGGTGGTTTTTTACTCGGAAGGGTGCCTTTAGAAGATCGTTATCAAAGTTTAACGTCACTAGTTTAATTTTGATAAACATCTTTTCATCCAACTTGATTCCCTACCCTAGTCTCGAATCCACGAGCTCGGGCTAAAGGGAAAACTCTAAGTAATTGAGGAATATGGAAGCATGAGTAACGCTCGCCCAATCCGCCGCGCTCTTATCAGCGTTTCTGATAAAACCGGCATCGTAGAATTTGCTAAAGCACTAGCTGAACGTAACGTTGAAATTCTTTCGACAGGTGGCACCGCACGCCTACTAGCAGAGCAAGGCCTAACGGTTACAGAAGTATCTGATTACACTGGCTTCCCAGAGATGATGGACGGTCGCGTTAAGACCCTTCACCCTAAAGTACACGGTGGTGTTCTAGGTCGTCGCGGTCAAGACGACGAAGTAATGGAAAACCACGGCATCAAGCCAATCGACATGGTTGTAGTTAACCTATACCCATTCGCAGCTACAGTAGCGAAAGAAGGCTGTACTCTAGAAGACGCTGTTGAGAACATCGATATCGGTGGTCCAACTATGGTTCGTTCTGCAGCTAAGAACCACAAAGACGTAACTATCGTTGTTAACGCTCACGACTATGACCGCGTAATCGCTGAAATGGACGCAAACGAAGCATCTCTTACTCTTGAGACTCGTTTCGACCTAGCAATCGCTGCGTTCGAGCACACTGCAAGCTACGACGGCATGATCGCTAACTACTTCGGCACCATGGTTCCTTCTTACGGCGACAACAAAGAAGGTGACGAAGAGTCTAAATTCCCACGCACTTTCAACCAACAGTTCCTTAAGAAGCAAGACATGCGCTACGGTGAGAACAGCCACCAAGATGCGGCGTTCTACGTTGAAGCTAACCCAGAAGAAGCGTCTGTTTCTACTGCTCGTCAGATCCAAGGTAAAGCACTGTCTTACAACAACATCGCGGATACAGATGCAGCTCTTGAGTGTGTGAAAGAGTTCGACGCTCCTGCTTGTGTGATCGTTAAGCACGCTAACCCATGTGGCGTTGCACTGGGTGACGACATCCTTGAAGCATATAACCGCGCATTCAAGACTGACCCAACATCAGCGTTCGGTGGCATCATCGCATTCAACCGCGAACTAGATGCAGCGACAGCTCAAGCTATCGTTGAGCGTCAATTCGTTGAGGTAATCATCGCTCCTTCTGTTTCGGCTGAAGCTATCGAAGTAGTTGCAGCTAAGAAGAACGTTCGTCTTCTTGAGTGTGGCGAGTGGACAACTAAGACAACTGGTTTTGACGTTAAGCGCGTTAACGGTGGCCTTCTAGTTCAAGACCGCGACCAAGGTATGGTTTCTCTAGATGACCTTAAGATTGTATCTAAGCGTCAGCCAAGCGAAGAAGAGCTAAAAGACGCTCTATTCTGCTGGAAAGTAGCTAAGTACGTTAAGTCTAACGCTATCGTATACGCGAAAGGTGACATGACTATCGGTGTAGGCGCAGGCCAAATGAGCCGCGTTTACTCTGCTAAGATCGCTGGCATCAAAGCAGCTGACGAAGGTCTAGAAGTAGCAGGTAGCGTAATGGCTTCTGATGCATTCTTCCCATTCCGTGATGGTATCGACGCAGCAGCTGAAGCTGGTATCAAGTGTGTTATCCAGCCAGGCGGCTCTATGCGTGACCAAGAGGTTATCGATGCAGCTGACGAACACGGCATGGCGATGATCTTCACTGGTATGCGCCACTTTAACCACTAATATCTTCGGCTCACCTCGGTGGGCCGAAATCCTATACCGATTCCCGATAGCTAAGAATTTTGGCATCGGGAATGATGATCTTTAATTTAAGGATTAAGAATGAAAGTACTAGTTATTGGTGCCGGCGGTCGTGAGCACGCACTTGGCTGGAAAGCCGCACAAACCCCAAACGTTGAGACTGTATTCATCGCTCCTGGTAACGCAGGTACCGCTATCGAGCCTAAGCTTGAGAACGTAAACATCGGCGTTGAAGACATCGAAGCTCTAGTGGCTTTTGCTAAAGACAACAACATCGAACTGACTATCGTAGGCCCAGAAGCGCCTCTAGTTATCGGTGTAGTTGATGCATTCCGCGCAGCAGGTCTTCCAATCTTTGGCCCTACTGAAGCAGCCGCTCAGCTTGAAGGTTCTAAAGCATTCACTAAAGACTTCCTAGCTCGTCACGCTATCCCAACCGGTGCATACGCAAACTTTACTGAGATCGAGCCAGCGATCGCATACGTTCGTGAGCAAGGCGCTCCTATCGTAGTTAAGGCTGATGGCCTAGCTGCGGGTAAAGGCGTAATCGTTGCTATGACCCTTGAAGAAGCGGAAGACGCAATCAAGGACATGCTAGCAGGCAACGCATTTGGCGAAGCTGGTAGCCGCGTAGTTATCGAGGAGTTCCTAGACGGCGAAGAAGCAAGCTTCATCGTTATGGTAGATGGTGAAAATGTTCTGCCAATGGCAACTAGCCAAGACCACAAGCGTGTGGGCGATAAAGACACAGGCCCTAATACAGGTGGTATGGGTGCATACTCTCCAGCTCCAGTGGTTACCCAAGAGATCCACAACCGCATCATGGAAGAGGTTATCTACCCTACTGTTCGCGGTATGGCATCTGAAGGCAACCCATACACAGGTTTCCTATACGCAGGCCTAATGATCGACAAAGACGGCACTCCAAAGGTAATCGAATACAACTGTCGTTTCGGTGACCCTGAGACTCAGCCTATCATGATGCGTATGCAGTCTGACCTAGTTGAGCTTTGCCTAGCGGCTATCGAAGGCAAGCTAGATACAGCTGAATCTAAGTGGGATGAGCGTGCTTCTATCGGTATCGTTCTTGCTGCCGGTGGCTACCCAGCATCTTACAACAAAGGCGACGTGATCTCTGGTCTACCTACTGAAGCTGTTGAAGGCGAGAAGGTATTCCACGCTGGTACTGCTGAGAAAGATGGCGCAATCACTACTAACGGTGGTCGCGTGCTATGTGCAACAGCACTTGGCAACACAGTATCTGAAGCACAAGCGCGTGCCTATGAGCTAACTAAGAAGATCTCTTGGGATGGCATGTTCCATCGCAACGACATCGGCTATCGCGCCATTGCTCGTGAACAGCAAAAGTAAGCGTTAAACACGAAAAAGCCACTCAGTTGAGTGGCTTTTTTTTGAATTCAATTTTTAGCTTTCTAAGGTTGGGCGTTCGATACAATCAAAGCCACCATGTTTTAGCACCAGCATTTGGTCTACTACTACCTTGCTGCTGTCGAACTCGCCGATAAATGCGGCAAAGTTATCTTCTTCTTTCAAGCGCTCAATCAAGAACTTAGGAAGCGCCTGCTTAAATTCGATGTTGGTGTACTCACGACCGCCACAGGTAGTAAAGGTACCGTCCTCCCAATAGCCCTGAATCAGCTCTAGGCCCGCATCACGCTGAGATTTAGACTTAGCCACCAGCTCATCCGCTTGAGTGCGCACCTCGCCAATCTGCTCGCTTCGCATTGGCATCACCTTGCCATTGATACGCATACGTTGATATACCGCTTCACCGTTTTGGCTAAAGCGCAATGTCATTTGAAATGGAACCTTGTTACCAGACTTGGTGCGCCTCTCACCTACGCGTGTCATCTCACGTAGATTATCGCCATCCCAAAGGTAGTGACTTTGATACCAAGTATTGTCTGAGAACTTAACGTCATCGGTACTCGATTCAGGAGTCTCGAATCGTTCAGTTACCCAATAAAGAGAGGTTTTATCTGCGTCACTTTCGCCACCTACAAATTCGGTAACTTGAGCATTTTGACGTAGAGGGGTCGTGGCAGATGAACAGCCAGCGAGAACTAGAATTGCAAGAAATGCGGAGGAAACATGTTTCATATAAAAATACGCCGAGCTCTATCACTCGGCGTATTTTACATTAATTTACTGAGTCTTTCAGTGCTTTACCAGCTGTAAACGCAGGAACGTTTGCTGCAGCGATTTGGATTTCTTCACCAGTCTTAGGGTTACGACCAGTGCGAGCACTACGGTGAGATACTTTGAATGTGCCAAAACCAATTAGTTGAACTTGGTCGCCCTCTTTCAGAGCTTCAGTAACGCCTTCAAGAGTAGCTTCAAGAGCTGCTTTTGCTTGAGCTTTAGATAGATCTGCTTTTTCAGCAATTGCATCGATTAATTGGGTCTTGTTCATTGGGGTTTCCCTTCTAAAGTGTTTGAAAACAAAATCACTCTAAAGCATAAAGCCCCCATCTGGCAAAGGGTTGAGAGTGATCTTGGGGTTCAAGCGAACACTTTTTAGCTTATTCTGCCGATCAACTCACAGTTTCTCTGGTTTGCGAGCAAAAAGCGGTCAAATTATCTACACTACGTACTGTATAAATAGCCTATTAATTCAGCGAGATGCCTGTCATAATCCGCTTGTTTCATAAACACACACACAAGGTAACATGTTACTCCTGACCATCTATGTCTCCATTGCTATTGGAGTCTCGTTCATCTGTTCAGTTCTAGAAGCTGTGCTTTTGAGCATCTCACCGAGCTATATCGCTCAACTTAAACAGAACCAACACCCAGCAGCTGAAAAGCTTGGCAAACTGAAATCGGACATCGACCGTCCACTTGCCTCTATCCTGACCCTGAACACCATAGCGCACACCATAGGTGCGGCGAGTGCTGGTGCTCAAGCGGCAGTGGTATTTGGTAGCCAGTGGCTAGGCGTATTCTCTGCGGTTCTTACTTTAGGTATCTTGCTACTTTCTGAGATCGTGCCAAAAACTATCGGTGCGACCTACTGGCGTCAGCTAGCACCAGGTTCAGCTTCTATTCTGAACTGGATGGTGTGGGCACTGACTCCATTTGTTTGGTTCTCCGAGCAGATCACCAAGCGCCTATCAAGAGGCTCAGTTGAACCTAAACTGCGTGACGAAATCTCAGCGATGGCGATGCTGGCTAAAGAGTCTGGAGAATTTGCTGAAGATGAAAGCCGTATTCTGCATAACCTTCTTAACCTGCCAAATGTGCCGGTGACCAAGGTAATGACACCACGCCCAGTAGTATTCCGTGTAGACGCGACTCTAACGGTCAATGAGTTCTTGAAGGAACACCAAGACTGTCCTTTCTCTCGCCCTCTTGTTTATAGCGAGACTAAAGACAATATCCTTGGCTTTGTGCACCGCCTAGAGCTGTTCAAATTGCAGCAGCGCGGTCGTGGTGAGGCACAATTAGGTGCGGTAATGCGCCCTATTCATGTGTTCCTTAATAACATCGCGCTACCAGATGCATTCGACAAGATGTTGAAGAACCGTCTACAACTTGCGCTTATCGTAGATGAGTACGGTACAGTGCAAGGTCTAGTGACCCTAGAGGACGTGTTTGAATTCTTACTTGGTGAGGAGATCATCGATGAGGCGGACAAAAACACCGACATGCAGGAACTGGCGTACGAGCGCTGGGAAAACTGGAAGAAGAAACACAACGTTATCGAAAACGTGGATGAAGACGATACTGAACATCCAAGTAACGATAACAAATAGATAGCAAAACGGGAGCCTAGGCTCCCGTTTTTAGTTCTTTAATCAGAGATTATTGAGCGACCACACCAATGTTGCTCACGCTCTCTTCTCTTAGCTCAGCGCGCAGGTCTTTGATTAGCTCGATATCGCGTTCAACGCAGTCCTTCAAAGGACGGAAGATAGCCCACTGAACGTCCCACTCTTCGCAAACCGCTTCGTTTTCTTTCTGGTTGTCGTTAGTGATCTCATCGCTACCCTGAGCCACTTCTAGGTCTGCCACTGTCATTACAGACTGCTGGCTGATGTTCTGCATCGCTTCCATTAGAAGGTCTCTGTCTAGCAGAGCATGTAAAAGCTCTGAAAGTCCCATACAAGCATCGATAGCAGGATACACACCATAGAACTCAAACTCTTCTGCGTTTGGCACTAGTTCTTCGAGCTTTTCTAGTTGACGCTCAAAGTTTACCTTAGCGTTTTTTACCGTTAGCAGTTCCCAAATGCTGTCCAGAATATCTCTGTAGATTCGAGCCTCAGCAAATTCCGTTGTCTGACAAAACATGGCATAGTTTGGATACATACGCTCACACAGACTGGCCATGAAAGTGATTTGTTGCCAAGGTTCTAGCTTCTCAAGACGAAGCTGTAGAGGATTCTTTAACATAGCGACTCGCAATTATGGGAAAACAGCAAAAGTGTACTGTATAGCCACACTTCTTCATAGTTTTAAACCGATTATCGATGTATTTATAGGGAAGCCAAGTGCATGAAAACTGAGACCCAATATCTTTATGTGGAATCCAAAACCAAGGCTGAGTATTTAGAACTGCTGCGCGAGGCGAACCTACCTCAGCTAGAAGTCACCGAGGACAAAAGCCTAGCCAATATCCTCCTTGCCGGTCCTCCTATGGTTGCGGATAAGCTCGATGAGTTTCCAAACCTTGAGTGGATCCAATCTGTGTATGCTGGAGTTGATGCACTTACCCAACCGGGACTGCGCCGTGATTACTTGCTTACCAATGTTAAAGGCATCTTCGGTCAGCCTATCTCTGAGTATGTGCTTGGTTATGCCATTGGGCACTATCGCCACTTTGATATCTATCGTGAGCAACAAAGTGCTCAAAACTGGCAACCACACCCTTATGTATGCCTGAGCGAGAAAACCATAGTGATTCTTGGTACAGGCTCTATCGGAGCTCATCTTTCTATTACTGCTAAGGCATTTGGCTTAAAAACCATTGGCGTAAATTCTTCTGGCAAACAACCGGCTGACAGTCAGTTTGATGAAGTATACGCAATACAAAATATCGACAAGGCATTAGCGCAAGCGGATATCCTAGTATCTGTGCTACCGAAGACGCCACAGACTAAAGGTATTCTAAACGTTGAGACCTTCTCACATTGTAAGGATGTGCTTTTATTTAATGTGGGACGTGGTGACGCTATTGAAACTCAGGCTCTTTTGGATGGCTTAGACAATGGTCAGATCAAGCGTGCTTATCTGGACGTGTTTATCAACGAGCCAATCTCACAGCAGTGTCCGTACTGGCAACACCCTCAGGTAACGGTAACACCACACATTGCCGCGCACTCGTTTCCAAGTCAGGTGATGGGGCTGTTTAAACAGAACTACGCTAAATGGCTAAAAGGGGAAGAGCTCGACGCTAAGGTCGATTTTGATAAGGGCTATTAAGCAAAAGCGCCTCCTAGGGAGGCGCTTTTAGATTAGATTCCGTATTGAGCGCGGTACGCCTTAACAGCCTCTAGATGTTCAGCACTGCTGCCTTTCTCTTCTAGGAAAGTGATTAGGTCGGTTAGGCTAACAATCGAGATGATAGAGCAGCCGAAGTCACGCTCTACTTCTTGGATTGCAGAAAGCTCGCCCTTGCCTTTCTCTTGACGGTCGATAGCAACCAACACGCCTGCTAGGTCAGCACCGTTCGCTTGGATGATCTCCATAGACTCACGAATCGCAGTACCTGCTGTGATCACGTCGTCCACCAGCATGATGCGACCTTCTAGTGGGCTACCTACTAGGTTGCCACCTTCGCCGTGGTCTTTAGCTTCTTTACGGTTAAAGCAGTATGGCTTGTCCGTGTCGTGGTGATCCGCAAGAGCTACTGCAGTAGTGGTTGCGATAGGAATCCCCTTATACGCAGGGCCAAATAGCACATCATAGTCGATGCCTGAGTCTGCAAGTGCAGCAGCATAGAAGCGACCAAGACGCGCCAAATCACGACCTGTGTTGAATAGCCCAGCGTTAAAGAAATAAGGGCTAGTGCGTCCCGACTTCAAAGTAAACTCACCAAACTTAAGAACCTCTTTCTCAAGTGCAAATTCAATAAACTCACGCTGGTATGCTTTCATTTTATTCTCTCTAATTAGGGTCTAGGCAAACCTAGACAATGTACAAAACTATCTCTTCTTAAGAAGACAAAAAAATAGCCCCTGAAACAGGAGCTATTCAAAAACAATTTATTCGGCCAATGCCGCTTTCTGAACTTCAACAATGTCGCTAATGCCCTTCTTAGCCAGAGCAAGCAAATCAAGTAGTTCTTCATGTGAGAAAGGTTCGCCCTCTGCGGTGCCTTGAACCTCAATCATCTTACCTTCTTCAGTCATTACCACGTTCATGTCGGTATCAGCGGCTGAATCTTCAGTGTACTCAAGGTCACAACGCGCTTCGCCTTCAACCATGCCCACAGATACTGCAGCAACGTGGCCTTTCATCGGGTTAGCTTTAAGAGTGCCTGCTGCAACCATCTTCTGGAATGCATCTGCCATAGCAACGCTTGCACCAGAGATAGATGCTGTGCGAGTACCGCCATCAGCTTGGATAACGTCACAGTCTACTGTCACCATAACCTCACCCATAGCTTCTAGGTCAACAACTGCGCGTAGGCTACGAGCGATCAAGCGTTGGATTTCCATAGTACGACCGCCTTGCTTACCGCTTGCCGCTTCACGACGGTTACGGGTGTGGGTTGCACGAGGAAGCATGCCGTATTCAGCGGTTACCCAGCCTTTGCCTTTACCTTTTAACCAGCGTGGCACATTTTCTTCAACAGAGGCGTTACACAAAACTTTAGTGTTACCAAACTCAACTAGAACAGAACCTTCAGCGTAGGCTGTGTAGTCGCGAGTCATTTTAATAGGACGAACCTGATCCAGAGCACGGTCGTTTGGACGCATGTGAAGTCACCTTAGAAAGTAAGATAGGAATTGGTGCGAGATTATATAGGAACATGGCGCAGGATGCGACCCAAGACCTTAGGGTGACCGCAGGAGTTGTGCTAGTATTGCACCGGACAATATGACATACAGATTTGATGACTAAGGTAATTCAATGATTTACAGCATGACCGCTTATGCGCGCAAAGAAGTCAAAGGTGATTGGGGTAATGCCGTTTGGGAAATTCGCTCGGTAAACCAACGCTATCTTGAGACCTATTTCCGTCTTCCGGAACAATTTCGCGCTCTAGAGCCCATCCTTCGTGAGCGTTTTCGTAAACGCCTAGCTCGCGGTAAAGTTGAATGCCACCTTCGTTTTGAAGCAAACCCAAGTGCTAAGGGTGAGCTAACCATCAACGAAGACTTAGCGAAACAAGTGATCAATGCAGCGACTCGTATCATGGAAATGACTGGCGAAACTAGCCGAGTGAATCCATTTCAGGTGATGCAATGGCAAGGTGTGATGGAAACACCTGAGCAAGATATGGATAGCATCAACAAAGACCTACTAAACGGTTTTGACGAGGCTATCAATGAATTTATCGCAGCTCGCGCAAGCGAAGGCGAAAACATGAAGGCACTTATCGTTCAGCGTCTAGATGCTATTACTGAAGAAGTAGTGAAGGTACGTGCTCGCATGCCAGAGATCCTACAATGGCAACGTGACCGCCTGACCAGCAAGTTTGAAGAAGCGTCAATCGAGCTAGATTCATCTCGCGTTGAGCAAGAACTTATCCTACTAGCGCAAAAATCTGACGTTGCTGAGGAGCTAGACCGCCTAGACTCTCACGTAAAAGAAACCACTAGCATCCTTAAGAAAGGTGGTGCATGTGGTCGCCGTCTAGACTTCATGATGCAAGAGTTCAACCGTGAGTCGAACACCCTAGCGTCTAAGTCTATCAGCACCGACATCACTGCCTCTGGCGTTGAGCTGAAAGTGCTTATCGAGCAGATGCGTGAGCAGATCCAGAACATTGAGTAACAGACTTACAGTTCTTCTAAAGCCTGCCTAGTGCAGGCTTTTTATTATTCTGGTACTAGCTCTCTAAGTATCTCTTCACACTCGAATCGCGTCATAACCACAGGCACCGGGTAAACACCAAATGCCTCTTTAATTGCTTGGTCAGCTAAAGCTGTAATATCGGTTTGATTAAGTTCTTTTACTACCGTAGGCAAATCCAGTTCAACCAATAACTTCTCAACCATATCGACCAACAGCTTGGCATCTTTGTCTACATTACCAGTCGACTTTTTGGGGAAGACCTGGGCTAGCAGTTCAGCTAGAAATCGAGGTTCTCTTTGTGCAATAACGCCAAGAACTTTAGGTAAGACTATGGCGTTCGCTCTACCGTGGGGGACGTGATAAAAAGCTCCCAGCTGATGAGCAATAGCGTGCACATAGCCTATATAAGTGCGGGTAAACGCAAGTCCAGCATCAAAACTGGCTTTGGCTAGCGCCTGTCTTGCTTCTAGGTTCTGGCCATTCCTATGTGCTTGAGGAAGATACTCAAAGATGGTTCTAATAGCTGAAATGCTCCACTCACGGGTTTGCTGATTGGCGTAACCACTGAGGTAAGACTCTATGGCATGAGTAAGTGCATCCATACCCGTTTCAGCTGTGATCTGCGGTGGTAATCCCATCAATAGAGTCGAATCTAAGATAGCGACTTTAGGTACGATAAAGGGGTCTGTGATATTGAGTTTTGAGCGGGAGGCTTTATCACTGATTACAGAGGCAACCGTAGTCTCAGAGCCTGTACCTGATGTAGTTGGAATAGCGATGATTGGAAAGATGGGGCGATGGACACGCAGCAAGCCAAACAATTTGGTGATGTCCTTTCCTGTCTTGGCTGAAGCAGAAATAGCTTTGGCACAATCTATTGGTGAGCCGCCACCAATAGCAATTATCCCATCACAACTCTTTTGCTTAAATAGCTCTACTCCCCTTCGGACCACAGCGACCTCAGGGTCAGGCAACACCTCATCAAATAGAGTAAAAAGAACATGATGATCTTTTAGATCATGGGTGACCTTCCCGACTAGTCCCAGCTCCACCAGCGTTTTATCTGTGACTATCAAGGGGTGAGTGATACCAAGCTTTTTACACAGATGAGAAACCTGCGACAGGCTGCCTTCCCCTTCATACAGCTCGGGAGTCGGGATAGGCACCATCTTTAGAAAAGGCTTTCGGACATTCACTATCAATTGATGTAGCATCTCTCCTCCCTGAGTTCAACCTATTAAAAAGCTCATCTATTTGAGATGAGCTTTTAGCTTGTTCTAAGTCTGGGTTTGCATCAAGTTAGTGTGGCCAAATTGGTGAGGTTGCTCCAGAGCAATTCAAAATTCCTTTTGAGGTAATCCTCTTAAGATTTCCATCAACTGTTCAGAAGGCTTATCAACTCTAAGTAGCCCAGATGTAACTACCGAGTGGATAGTTGCTCTCTGAGCACGCACTCCTTCAATAGACAAGTTCAGTGTCTTGTTCAGGTTATCTTGAGTAAACTTCTCAAATGAAGCTCTTGCCTCGGGAGTTAGTATCACCTGAACGTTTTTCTCATTAAATGATACCGACGCTATTTCTTTGCTAGGTATATCCAATCTCACATTGTCCGCCCAACAGGAAAAACTTATCAGTAATCCAGTAACAAGCGTCATGATACTTTGCATAATTCCTCCTAACTAATAGATACACGGATTTACAGGCATTCCGTCTACCCAAGTGGATTCAATCTCATATTCAACTAGCATGGCATCAGAAAGAGTGGAAACATCTATTTCCCACGAATACGGTTCGCCACCCCAACTCGTAAATGTATATGTAACCGTCTGACCAGGTAAAACAATAGCTCCTTGCTTTGCATCATACCCACCAGCCTTGTTTTCTACCTGAAGTATAGTCCCGAGGACATTCTTGTTAGTAAAAGACAGCCTTATACTCGCTCCCCAATCTCCTGAAATAGTGCCTCCTTGCGAGATATATCCGGACGAAGCCTGCACAAAATCATCTGTTCGAACCACTTTTACTGGGCTGATAGCTAGTGCAGAGTCTACTTTACGATCCCCTACATTCTTTACCTCATAAGTCAGAGTAGCTTGTTGCTCAGCAAATCCTGTCAAATCTACCTCATAGCTAATTTCGGGCGTCTCCCCGTTATAATCCGAACTACTCGCAGTCCAAGACGAACTGTTTACATTCCCCTTAGCTAGACTTTGCTTCTCTGCTGCAACCGCTAACATGGCTGAATAAGAGTCGTTAAACTGACTGCCGTACCAATAAGGCCACTCATTAGACAAAAACATCAACTGTCCTGCGATAGCCTCATAGGCGGGTGGAATCATAAATGTCTGCTTTAAATAACCCTCTATCACATCCTCATTTACATACTCAGGCTCATCGGAACCGGCACTATCTATTCGTTCACTCGCATTGCTGATTATCACAGCCTTGGTCACAGGACATTCATTGGCTTGAGCAGATAGGGATATAAGAACAGCCAAGAATAAAATTGAAACTTTCATAGCACTCTCCTTAGTCACCAAAGTAATCTTCTGTAGGAACCAGCTTTACGTTTTCACTATGAGTCCAACCATCGAGCCCATTTTCAAAGTTTGGATTTAAGAACTCAGGGTTTACCTTGGTGGGAGAATCTAGGTAGAGATCTACCTCGGCTTCTAGGGTTGAATCAGGAATGTAGTGTGCCTCAATACCCAGAGCGCCATTCGAAGCCTGTAAGCCAGATAAAATGAAAGTGCCCGTTGCGCTAAGGTTATCAAATCTATAAAAACCATCGGGTTGAATGCTTGTTGCATACTCTTTGGAAAGCTCAGGGAACTCGACAAACACCATGACATCTTCTCCTGGTGTTTGACCATCCACATACACTCGACCAGAGATAGACGCATTGCCCGGTTGCTCTACGTAAATGGTCACCGAATTACTTGGTCTCTTTTGCACCACGCTAGCGTGGGCACTACCTATATCTCCCTCAGAGGTAGTTACGTTAGCAACGAATCCCCCTTCTTCAATCGAGTCAATCTGAAACAAGCCGTTTTCATCGGTAATCACCGTATACACATTACCTGTCTGTGCGAAGAGCACTGAGACTTCAGCCCCTGTCCTTGGCTCCGAGGCGTAGGTCAGCACAGCACCACTGAGATTGGCAGGGACATAACTCAAGCTAGCTATTGCATCACGAGCACTCTCGATCAAAAGGTCTGCATCTGTTTTTTGGATATGCTTTGGCATCAAGGCTATCGTCACATGCATTAGGGACTCTAGGCTCTCAATGGCCAGCTCCTTCTCATCCTTTTTAAGCTGCCAGTGTGCTTCACTAGCCTTGTAACAAAGCACGCCTCGAACCAACCAGCTAACCTCAACCTGCTGAACAGTCTGGTAAACACCATCGAGAGGAGGCGCTAAGGGTTTACAAAGCTTAAGTAGGTCCTCCGATGCCATGGCCATCTTCGACAATAGCCCTATCAGCAATAAGCCACATAGATAAACAACCCGCAGTCTTTTCATCGCTCCCTCCTAATTGTGTCATTCACAAACAAGTCAAAAAGGAGTGTATTAACGGTGGGATTTTCTAAGGGATGGTTTGTTTGGGTATAACTCGCAAATGCAGGTATCAGTGGCAAGGCGATTTCGATAAGAGTTGTAGTTGTGAACTGTCGTTTTTCCGTGCTATTCTTCGCAACCATTTTTCTAGCGTTATCTTAAAGTTAACACTAGTGCTATCTTTACTAATGCCGTGACTCGGCAGTTTCCAACCCTCACTTTTGGAGTTCCAACAAAATGGGCAAAGGCACACTTTATATCGTTTCAGCACCAAGCGGTGCGGGCAAATCTAGTCTCATCTCAGCGATGCTTGAAAAGAACCCTGTTTATGCGATGAAAGTTTCTGTTTCTCACACCACACGTGGCATGCGCCCAGGTGAAGAAGACGGAGTGCACTACCATTTTGTACAGCGCCATCAGTTCGAATCTTTGATCGAACAAGGTGTATTCCTTGAGTATGCTGAAGTATTTGGAAACTATTACGGCACTTCTCGCGTATGGATTGAAGAGAACCTTGAACGAGGTATAGATGTATTCCTAGATATCGACTGGCAAGGTGGCCGTCAAATCCGTGAGCAAATGCCAGAGTCTAAGAGCGTGTTCATCCTACCACCGTCAAACGGTGAGCTAGAACGTCGCCTGAATGTGCGTGGTCAAGACAGTGCCGAGGTCATCGCGAAGCGTATGAGTGAGGCGAAATCGGAAATGTCACACTATGATGAATATGATTACGTTATAGTTAACGACGACTTTGATGCTGCTTTGATGGATTTCAGAGCGATTCTGCGTGCAGAGCGCCTAAAGAAAGACAAACAAACAGCAAAATACAGTGGAATGCTTGCTGCGTTACTAGCAGACTAAACAAGAACACTGTATAATTTCCCGTCATTTTGAAGTTTTATTAAGTAATTTGGAGTCCTCATGGCACGCGTAACCGTACAAGACGCAGTTGAAAAAGTTGGTAACCGTTTCGACCTAGTTCTAATTTCTGCTCGCCGCGCACGTCAAATGCAAACTGGTGGCAAAGATTCTCTAGTGCCAGAAGAGAACGATAAGCCAACTGTAATCGCTCTACGTGAAATCGAAGAGGGTCTGATTACTAAAGAAATCTTGGATGCTAAAGAGCGTCAAGAACAACAAGAGCAAGAAGCAGCTGAACTAGCAGCAGTGAGCAGCATCGCTCACACTCGTTAATCTGCTTATTCTCACGTAACCTTTTGGGTCTGAATTTGTATCTGTTTGATAGCCTCAAAGACGTTGCCAAAGAATACCTTTCAGAGCCTCAACTAGAGGCTCTTCGTCGTTCTTATTTGGTAGCAAAAGATGCCCATGAAGGGCAAACGCGCTCAAGTGGTGAGCCATATATCATCCACCCCGTAGCTGTGGCCAGAATCCTGGCTGAGATGCGCCTCGACCTAGAGACGCTGCAAGCTGCACTTCTGCACGATGTCATTGAAGACACTGAGGTCACCAAAGAAGAACTCGAAGGAGAGTTCGGAACTGCCGTTGCTGAGCTGGTTGATGGTGTATCAAAGCTAGATAAGCTTAAATTCCGTGATCGCAAAGAAGCTCAAGCTGAGAACTTCCGTAAGATGGTACTTGCCATGGTGCAAGACATCCGCGTTATTCTGATCAAGCTTTCTGACCGAACTCACAATATGCGTACCCTAGGGGCACTTCGACCAGACAAGCGTCGTCGTATCGCTCGCGAAACCCTAGAAATCTACTCTCCGCTTGCCCACCGTCTGGGTATCCACAACATCAAAACTGAGCTTGAAGAGCTGGGTTTTGAAGCGCTATACCCAAATCGCTACCGCGTTCTAAAAGAGGTAGTGAAGACAGCACGTGGCAACCGTAAAGAGATGATTCAGCGCATCCACTCTGAGATCGAAGGCCGACTTGAAGAAGTAGGCGTTCCATCACGAGTGCTAGGCCGTGAGAAGAATCTGTATTCCATCTACAACAAGATGAAGACCAAGGAGCAGCGTTTCCATACCATTATGGATATCTACGCGTTCCGAGTGATTGTTGAAGATGTGGATACCTGCTATCGAGTGCTAGGCCAAGCGCATAGTCTCTATAAGCCGCGCCCAGGTCGCATGAAAGACTACATTGCGGTACCTAAAGCGAACGGCTATCAGTCACTGCACACCTCTATGGTTGGCCCTCACGGCGTGCCAGTAGAAGTGCAGATCCGGACTGAAGATATGGACCAGATGGCGGACAAGGGTGTCGCGGCACACTGGTCATATAAGAACAATAACCAACGCAGTGGCACCACCGCACAGGTGAAAGCACAGCGTTGGATGCAGAGCCTACTTGAGCTTCAGCAAAGCGCCGGTAACTCGTTTGAGTTTATCGAGAACGTTAAGTCTGATCTCTTCCCTGATGAAATCTACGTGTTTACACCGAAAGGTCGTATCGTAGAGCTTCCAGTGGGTGCAACTGCAGTAGACTTTGCTTACGCTGTTCACACCGACGTAGGTAATACCTGTGTGGGTGCTCGCGTAGACCGTAACCCTTACCCACTAAGTAAGGCACTGAAGAACGGTCAAACCATTGAAATCATTAGTGCTCCTGGTGCTAGACCAAACGCTGCATGGCTAAACTATGTAGTGACTTCCCGTGCGCGCACTAAGATCCGTCAAGTTCTTAAGACCATGCGTCGTGAAGAGTCTGTTGCTCTGGGTCGTCGCCTGCTAAACCACGCTCTGGGTCGCCACTCTATCGATACGGTTTATCCAGAGAACATCGAGCACGTGCTCAAAGACCTCAAGCTTGAGTCTGTTGATGACATGCTAGCAGCAATCGGTCTGGGTGAGCTGATGAGTATTATCATCGCACGTCGCCTACTGGGTGATGCAGACTCACTGACTGAAACCAGCTCCGTTGAGCCTCGCTCTGATAAGAAACTTTCTATCAAGGGCGCTGATGGCATCCTACTGACCTACGCTAACTGCTGTCACCCTATTCCGGGCGATCATATCGTGGCGCACGTGTCTCCGGGACGTGGTCTGGTTATCCACCGTGATACCTGTCCAAACATCCGTGGGCATGAGAAAGAGCCGGATAAGTACATGGCGGTCGAGTGGGAAGATACCCATGAGCAAGAGTTTATCTCTGAGCTACAGATCGACATGCAAAACAGCCAAGGTGCACTTGCTGAGCTAACTAATGTTATCTCTCGCACTGGCTCAAACATCCATGGCATTTCTACCGAAGAGAAAGATGGTCGTTTGTATACGGTGACTGTGGCACTGACCACCAAAGACCGCGTACACCTTGCTGGCATTATGAAGAAGATCCGTATCATGCCACATGCACTGAAAGTTCGTCGTCGCCGTAGATAAAAGCTGTAGTTGTAAGCATGAGTCCAGAGCGTTTCCAAAAAATCCATCAGGTTCTCAAAGCGCGTCAGTCTGATCTGACGCTCTGCCTTGAGGAAGTTCACAAGCCAAACAATGTATCAGCGGTTATCCGTACCGCTGATGCCGCTGGCGTGCATAAGATCCATGCTGTTTGGCCTGATAAGAAGATGCGTACCCTGAGCCACACTTCGGCCGGTGCTCGCAATTGGGTTGAAGTGGATACCCATGATAGTGCGGAAGAGGCATTTAAAGCCCTGAAAGCTGAAGGTATGCAGATTCTGGTGACCAACCTTTCTGATACCGCTGTGGATTTTCGTGAAATCGACTACACAAAGCCGACTGCTATCGTATTGGGCGGTGAAAAAAATGGTATCAGCAAGCAAGCTCTGGAATTAGCAGACCAAGACATCATTATACCTATGGTAGGCATGGTGCAATCTTTGAATGTTTCAGTGGCGAGTGCACTGATCTTGTTTGAGGCTCAGCGTCAGCGCCAACTCAAAGGCATGTACGACAACGAAGAGTCATCACTTTCTAAAGAGACGATTCACCGTATCCTGTTTGAGCGTGGTCACCCAGTATTGGCTAAAGTAGCCAAACGCAAAGGTCTTGGTTATCCACCATTGGATGAAGACGGTCAAATCGATGCCCCTGCCGATTGGTGGGCAGCCATGCAACAGAAATAGTTCTCAAGGGGTTGGTTTTCCAGCCTCTTTTTACATCCAACCTCGCTCAGCGAACGATACCACTTCCCCATCTCCAACTACGAAATGATCTAACACTCGAATATCCACCAGCGCTAATGCATCCACCAGTCTTCGGGTAATTCTTCTGTCTGCTTGACTGGGTTCCGCAATACCACTGGGATGGTTGTGGGCCAGAATCAAGGCACAAGCATTGTGATGCAGTGAGCGTTTTACTACCTCTCGAGGATAGACATTAGCCGCATCTATAGTGCCCTCAAATAACACTTCATATTCAATCACCCTGTGTTGATTGTCCAAGAACAGCACCAAGAATGCCTCGCGCGATCTGTCTCTGAGCATGCTCAAGAGAAAAAGTTTGGTGTGCTGTGGGCTAGTTAGAGCTTCTCCGCGCTCTAAGGTCTCGGCTAAATAACGTCGAGTCATCTCGATAAACGCCTGCAACTGCACGTACTTTGCAACGCCCAATCCCTTGTGCTGACAAAATACATGCTCACTGGCAGTTAACAGATGCCTAAGGGAACCAAATACCGTTAGAAGGTGGTCTGAAAGAGCCAATACATTCATCCCCTGACAACCAGTTCTGAGAAAGATAGCCAATAGCTCTGCATCTGTTAGGCTCTCTGCTCCTTTGCTAAGTAACTTTTCCCTCGGTAGTGACTCTTTAGGTAGTTGTTTTAAGCTCATAGCTACTCGCACCCTATTGAATCGAAAAAGTATGGTTCGAATCGGGTTTAGTTTCAGAGGTTTATCTTATAATTTGAATCTGTGTCAGGGCTTCTCAAACTCGGCGTCAAACTCTAATTTCCCGTTAATATATGGTATGGTTAGCCGAGAAGTTTATTAGAGATAAAAAGCATGCAACCTCTTGAAGGGAAAAAAATTGTTCTAGGCATTAGTGGTGGTATCGCCGCTTATAAATGTGCCGAACTGACCCGTCGTCTTACCGAGCGTGGTGCAAAAGTTAAGGTCGTTATGACCAAGGCAGCCAAAGAATTTATCACCCCGCTTACCATGCAAGCGGTATCTGGCAGCCCTGTCGGCGATAGTCTTTTAGATCCAGCCGCTGAAGCCTCTATGGGACACATAGAATTCGCAAAATGGGCGGACCTGGTCCTGCTTGCTCCAGCTACCGCTGATCTGATTGCCCGCATGTCTGCCGGCATGGGTAACGATCTTCTAACTACCGTTGTTCTGGCAACGGACGCACCTGTTGCCATAGCACCTGCAATGAATCAGCAGATGTACAAAAACATCGCCACCCAAGAAAACATCGCTACCCTCAAGCGTCGCGGATACATGATCTGGGGCCCTGCGGCCGGTGAACAAGCCTGTGGCGATGTTGGTCTTGGCCGTATGCTAGAGCCAATGCAACTGGTAGAGCGCTCAATTGCTCACTTCCAGCCGGGTATCCTTGAAGGTAAAAAGATCGCTATTACTGCTGGTCCAACTCAAGAAGCTATCGATCCGGTGCGTTTTATCTCGAACCATAGCTCAGGCAAAATGGGCTTTGCCCTAGCTGAGCAAGCCGCTAATCTTGGCGCAGAGGTTACCCTAATCAGTGGCCCTGTAAATCTACCTACTCCAGCAGGTGTGGCTCGTATCGACGTGTTAAGCGCAAAAGAGATGTTTGAGCAGGCGAATGCCCATGCAATCCATAACGATATCTTTATCGGTTGTGCGGCAGTAGCAGACTATAGACCTGAGTCGGTTGCCGACCAAAAGATGAAGAAGACCGAAGACAGTGATGAACTGGTTATCCGCATGGTGAAGAACCCAGACATCATTGCTAGCGTTGCCGCTCTTGAAAAAAATCGTCCATTCACCGTTGGCTTTGCTGCTGAAACGCAAAACGTTGAACAGTACGCCATGGACAAACTCAAGCGCAAGAACCTTGACCTCATCTGTGCTAACGACGTATCTCAAGCCGGTATCGGCTTTAATGCCAATGACAATGTGCTAACCCTATTCTGGAAAGATGGTACTGAACACCTTCCGCACGCGAGTAAAGCCGACCAAGCACGCTCTATCCTCGAAAAAATTGAGTCACTAAGTAAGAACTAAAAATGAGAAAAATAGACCTAAAAATCCTAGACCCTCGCATTGGCAAGCAGTTTCCTCTGCCACAATATGCAACCGAAGGTTCAGCAGGCCTCGACCTTAGAGCTTGCCTAGATGAAGCGCTGATCGTGACTCCAGGCCAGACCCACCTTGTTCCGACCGGTCTAGCTATCCATATTGGCGACTCTAGCCTAGCGGCGACCATTCTTCCTCGTTCAGGCCTTGGGCATAAGCACGGTATCGTGCTGGGTAATCTAGTGGGCCTTATCGATTCAGACTATCAAGGTCAGCTAATGGTTTCTGTTTGGAATCGTGGTCAAGACACCTTCACTATTGAACCCGGCGATCGTATCGCGCAACTAGTCTTCGTACCTGTAGTGCAGGCTGAGTTCAACCTAGTGGGCGATTTTGATGCATCTCAACGTGGTGACGGTGGCTTCGGTCACTCTGGTAAACAATAAGTAATAGCTAAAAGGACGTAGTTAATGACGGGCAAACGTAATTCAAATCGCAAAGACGAAATATTACAGGCACTGGCGTTAATGTTGGAATCGAGTGATGGATCATCTCGTATTACCACCGCAAAACTGGCTCAGCAAGTAGGTGTATCGGAAGCGGCGCTTTATCGTCACTTTCCAAGCAAAGCACGTATGTTTGAGGGCTTGATTGAGTTTATTGAGCAATCAGTACTGGCTCGAATCAATCAGATCATGGACAAAGAGAAAGATACCCTTACTCGCTTGTATGAGGTGCTTCGTTTTATCTTGTTGTTCGCTGAGCACAACAAGGGACTGAGTCGCATCCTTTCAGGCCATGCGCTTATGTTTGAGAACGAACGTCTTCGCGAGCGCATCAATCAATTGTTTAGCAAGATTGAAAGCCAACTCAAGCAAATCCTGCGTGAGCGTATGCTTCGTGAAGGACAAGGCTTCTCTATGGATGAGAAGATCCTAGCGTCAATTGTTCTAAGCTATGTTGAGGGTCGCATCAACCGCTTCGTGCGAAGTGACTTTGAAATCAAACCATCTGAAGACCTAGAGCAATATTGGGATCTTCTTCGTCAGCAAATTGCCTAAGTAATCTATGAGTAAATACGAAGCTCCACAATTCTCAGCAAAACTACTGCACCCCAAATATTGGGGCGTTTGGTTTGGTTTTGGGCTCTTAGCCCTAGTAGTTAACCTACTGCCCTACTCTGTGCTTTTGAAGCTCGGTCGTGGTCTTGGAAAGCTATCTATGAAACTCGCTAAGAGCCGAGTAAAAGTAGCAAGACGTAACCTTGAACTGGCCTTCCCCGATAAGCCTGCGGACGAGGTCGAAGCTATTGTCGAAGAGAACTTCAAGAATACTGGCTTTGCCTTCCTAGAGATGGGGATGACCTGGTTCTGGCCTACGTGGCGCCTTAAGCGTCGCATTCGCACCGTCAACCTAGAGCAAGCTATCGAGTTTGAGAAAGAAGGGCGTGGGGTCCTGCTATGTCACCCGCATACACTTAACCTTGAGATCAGTGCTCGTGCTTTTGCGGTATTGGGTTACCCTGGCAGTGGCGTATATCGCCCGCACAACAACCCAGCGTACGACTTTATCCAGTATTGGGGTCGAACCCACAACGGTAACAAGTTAGTCGATCGTAAAAATGTGAAAGAGATGATTCGCGTACTTAAGCGTGGTGAGCGTCTGTTCTATCTCGGTGATCACGACTACGGTCGCAACAAGTCTGTGTTCGTGCCCTTCTTTGCCGTTGAGGACGCCTGTACCACCACAGGAGCGAATATTCTCTTCAGTATGACTGATTGCGCCATGATTCCTGTAACCGGATTCAGAGACGCTAACGGGCAGTATGAGCTAAACCTTGCTCCAACCATCCATGAAAACTTCCCTAAGAAGGATGTGGAAGCGGGTGCGGCTATGATGAACAAGGCCTATGAAGAAGTGATTCTGCGTCAGCTAGATCAGTGGATGTGGCTACACAAACGCTATAAGACGATGCCAGATGAGAGCCTGCCTAAAGGCTATAGATATAAAAATAGCTGACAGCTATCAGCTATCAGCTACAAAGTACTAGCCCCTCATCGAGGGGCTATTTTTTTATTTGTGGTATGGCTTAGAAAGCTCATGTACCGCTTCTACGAATACGCCAGCATTCTCTGGTGGCACATCTAGGTGGATACCGTGACCAAGGTTAAATACATGGCCTGTACCTGCATCACCGAAGCCTTCAAGGATGCCAGCAACCTCTTGGCGGATACGGTCATGACCTGCATACAGCATGGATGGGTCCATGTTGCCCTGTAGAGCAACCTTATCACCGATACGAGCTTTGGCATCTGCGATATTGATTGTCCAGTCTAGGCCTACTGCATCACAGCCCGTCGCTGCAATAGACTCTAGCCACATACCGCCGTTCTTAGTGAACAGGGTTACTGGCACGCGGCGGCCTTCGTTTTCACGAATTAGCCCATCTACGATCTTGTGCATGTAGCGTAGAGAGAACTCGTTGTAATCGCGAGGAGTCAGTACACCACCCCATGTATCAAACACCATTACAGACTGAGCACCTGCTTTGATCTGTGCGTTAAGGTATTCGATTACGCTGTCTGCTAGCTTGTCCAGCAATAGGTGCAGTGTTTGCGGCTCAGCGTACATCATCTTCTTGATCTTGGTGAATGCCTTAGAGCTGCCACCTTCAACCATGTAGGTCGCAAGTGTCCAAGGGCTACCAGAGAAACCAATCAGTGGTACTTCACCTGCTAGGTCTTTGCGGATCTGACGTACTGCATTCATAACATATTGCAGTTCACCTTCAGGATCAGGAAGACCAATCTTGTCTACGTCTGCCTTACAGGTAATCGGGCGTTCAAATTTAGGACCTTCACCCGTTTCAAAGTAAAGGCCAAGACCCATTGCATCTGGAATGGTTAGGATGTCAGAGAAAAGGATTGCTGCATCCAATGGGAAACGTCTTAGCGGCTGAAGGGTAACCTCAGACGCGAGCTCTGCGTTCTTACACAGAGACATAAAATCACCCGCTTCGGCGCGAGTTGCTTTGTATTCTGGAAGGTAACGACCCGCCTGACGCATCATCCAAACAGGGGTGTAATCTACCGGCTGTTTTAGAAGAGCACGAAGATAGCGATCATTTTTCAATTCAGTCATTTTTCAGGTCATAATCCATTGGTACGAAAACGCCATTCTAGCACCTTTCGACTGGGAAGGATGTTCGAGGATTGAGCGGTAGATCAAGTTATAAATACACAACTCAAGCCAGAGATTGCCTTGGCTGACGCCAAATGTTAAAAAAATGTTCTCTAGCGAAACCTATAACAAGTGAGTACCGTAGAGATACTCCCAATAGAACAGTATTGCCCTCCCTCTAGGAGGGCTTTTTTTATCTAAATTACGTTTTCTGAATCGACTCTACAGTGGACTCAATTAGCGCTCTGGCAATAGTTCCCGAAGGCGCAACTTCAGGAAGGTTGTCATGTTCGAACCAAGCAGCATCGCTTAGCTCGGTGTAATCCGGCTTAATCTCACCCTCTGCGTATTCAGCTATAAACCCCATCATCATGCTACTTGGGAATGCCCAGGGTTGGCTGCCGAAGTACTTGATGTTCTTAACCGTGATACCTGTCTCTTCTTTCACCTCGCGCGCTACGCACTGCTCTAGGGTTTCTCCCACCTCTAGGAAGCCAGCAATCACTGTATACATATTGCCTTTGTGTCTTGGGTGTTGAGCTAGAAGTATTTTAGAGCCGTTACGCACCGCAACTATAATGCATGGGAAGATACGCGGATAATGTAGGGTGCGACATTGCTGACATTGCATCGCCAGTTGATTGTGATTGAGAGAGCAACGCCCCCCGCACTGACCACAAAAGCGCATAGTTTGGCTCATGTGCCCATATTGAATCGCCTTACTCACGATCAAGAACAATTCTTGTGGTAGATCCAGTAGGCTACGCAAGGAGCTCATTTCTAGCTCTCTCTCCACATCCGCATAGTTAAGCCAATAAACGGAATGCCCTTGATATTCAGCTATGACTACCGCCTTTTCTTTAAGTAAATCATAAGTATGCGCATCACCAAATGGGATCTCACCTTGGTCTAACCAGATATCGCTACCGTTGACCACCAGCCAGTAAGCTTGTTTTGCACTGTTACTTTTTTTTAACATCCGTATTCTCTCCGCTTGCAGTTCTGTTATTTTACTGGCAATCTAAATCTATACCATATGCACAAGGTAATGGTGCAAAGCCGTTGGTATAAAACACAATTTTTGCTTTCAACAATGGAACCCTCTCGCTGTGTTTCGAGAGCTTTACCAGGCCGGTAAAGGATCAAGAGGACTTGGTCATGCTAAAAAAATTTCAACAAGTGCAAGAAGAATGGGGTGGCTCGAGTGACGTCATCGACCATTGGTTGGAGAAACGCCAAGCATTACTTGTAGAGTATGTGAAATTGGCTTCCCTGCAACCAGCCGCCTCTTCTAACGTCGCGACACTTCCTACTAAGGAAGAGCTTCAAAAATTCTCTCAACACCTAGTAGATTATATCTCTGAGGGTCACTTCAAGATCTATGACATGGTCATGGAGAAATGGGCCGCTACAGGCTTTCAAACCACAGAAGAGATCAGCCAGACCTACGCCAAGATAGTTCTGACTACAGAGCCTCTGCTTAACTTCACTGACCAATACGCCAATATTCCAGTGGACGATGAGCTTGAGACCTTTGAACAGGATATGTCAAAGATTGGTGAGGTGTTAGAACTGCGCTTCGAGGTAGAAGATAAGCTGATTCAGTTAATTGCAGAAAGCCTAGCTATCCCGCCTGGCGCTTAATTGCGCTAGGTGACAATCTCGGTAGAGGGCGATCCCGCTCTCTAGCCTTTTTCGGCTCTGAAAATAGGCACTTTTCTCAAACTGCAGGCATTAAAAAAGGCATCCAAATTGGATGCCTTTTTGCTATCTAATGCTCAGCTTACTCGTCAGAGAAACCAGCGTTTAGAAGTGCTGCCAAGTTGTCGGTAGCTTGCTCAGCTGAAGGGCCTTGCTCTTCACGCTTAGCTTGACGGTCTTGGTGGTATGCGAAACCAGTACCCGCTGGGATCAGACGACCCACGATTACGTTTTCTTTCAGACCACGAAGCTCATCGCGCTTACCAGATACAGCTGCTTCTGTTAGTACGCGAGTTGTCTCCTGGAACGATGCCGCAGAGATGAACGACTCAGTCGCAAGAGAAGCTTTAGTGATACCTAGAAGCTCACGCTCGAAGCCAGCTGGTTGCTTACCTTCTGCTTCTAGAGCACGGTTAGCAATCTTAACCTGAGCGTACTCAACCTGCTCACCAGGTAGGAACTCAGAGTCACCAGCGCTTGTGATAGTACACTTACGTAGCATTTGACGAACGATAGTCTCGATGTGCTTATCGTTAATCTTAACGCCTTGTAGACGGTATACTTCCTGAACCTCGTTCGCTATGTACTGAGTCATCGCGTGGATACCACGAAGACGTAGAATGTCATGCGGAGTTTCTGGACCATCTGCGATCACATCACCACGCTCAACCTTCTCACCTTCGAACACGTTCAGCTGACGGTGCTTAGGAATCATTTCTTCGTAAGCGTCACCACCTTCACGAGTGATCACTAGACGACGTTTACCTTTGGTCTCTTTACCGAAAGATACTGTACCTGTGTGCTCAGCAAGGATCGCAGGCTCTTTAGGCTTACGTGCTTCGAACAGGTCAGCAACTCGTGGAAGACCACCGGTGATATCTTTGTTACCACCAGACTTCTGAGGAATACGTGCTAGGGTATCACCGATACCTACTTCACTGCCGTCTTCGATTTGAACAATCGCTTTACCCGGTAGGAAGTATTGCGCAGGCATGTCAGTGCCAGGGATCATTACGTCGTTACCTTGCTCATCAACAAGCTTGATAGCTGGACGCATGTCTTTACCTGCCGCTGGACGAGCTGCCGCGTCAGTAACTTCGCTCGAAGATAGACCTGTAAGGTCATCTGTCTGACGAGATACTGTTACGCCGTCGATCATGTCAACGTACTGGATGCGACCTGCTACCTCAGTGATGATAGGTAGTGTGTGCGCTTCCCAGTTAGCAACTGTGTCGCCTTTAGCAACTGCTTCAGAATCACCCTTATCTAGGATCGAACCGTAAGGAAGTTTGTGCTTCTCTTTAGTACGGCCTAGTTCATCAACGATAGTTAGTTCAGAAGCACGAGAAGTGATTACGAACTTGCCATCTTTGTTTACAACGAACTTAGCGTTGTTCAGGTGAATCGTACCGTCGTTCTTCGACTGGATGCTGTTCTCAGCAGCTGCCGTAGATGCCGCACCACCGATGTGGAACGTACGCATGGTAAGCTGTGTACCTGGTTCACCGATAGACTGAGCAGCGATTACACCAACTGCTTCACCTTGGTTCACTAGGTGACCACGTGCTAGGTCACGACCGTAACACAGTGCACAACAACCGAAGTCAGAGTCACAAGTTACTACAGAACGTACTTTCATACGGTCTACAGAGTTCTCGTCCATGATCTGACACCACTTCTCATCAATCAGAGTATTACGTGGGATCAGAACTTCTTCTGTACCTGGCTTGATTACGTCTTCTGCTACTACACGACCAAGCGCAAGCTCAGTTAGAGGAACCTTAACGTCACCACCCTCGATGTGTGGCATCATTTCGATACCTTCGTGAGTGCCACAGTCGTGCTCGTGAACTACAACGTCCTGAGCAACGTCTACTAGACGACGAGTTAGATAACCCGAGTTCGCAGTTTTCAGTGCTGTATCCGCAAGACCCTTACGAGCACCGTGCGTTGAGATAAAGTACTGAAGTACGTTTAGACCTTCTTTAAAGTTCGCAGTGATCGGCGTTTCGATGATTGAACCATCTGGACGTGCCATCAGACCACGCATACCCGCTAGCTGACGAATCTGTGCTGCAGAACCACGAGCACCTGAGTCGGCCATCATGTAGATGCTGTTGAACGACTCTTGTTGTTCTTCTTCACCTTCACGGTTAACTACTGTCTCAGAAGATAGGTTATCCATCATAGCTTTCGCTACACGGTCGTTGGTAGACGCCCAGATATCGATAACTTTGTTGTAACGCTCACCCGCTGTTACCAGACCTGATTGGTACTGGTCTTGGATTTCACGTACTTCTTCTTCTGCTTCAGAGATCTCTGTGTACTTAGCGTCTGGAACAACCATATCGTCGATACCAACAGATACACCAGATAGTGCCGCGTATGCGAAACCTGTGTACATGATTTGGTCAGCGAAGATAACTGTGTCTTTAAGACCTAGGTTACGGTAAGCCTCATCAAGTAGCTTAGAAATCTGCTTCTTACCTAGTTTTTGGTTAACTAGTTCGAATGGCAGGCCTGCTGGAACGATCTGCCAAAGCATTGCACGACCGATAGTTGTATCAACAAGCTTAGTTTCTGTAGTGCTGTTACCTTCGTCATCTTTGATGGTCTCAGTAATGCGCACTTTAACACGTGCGTGCAGCTCAGCGCTCTTAGTGCGGTATGCCTTCTCAGCCTCATCTGGGCCAGCAAGGTACATGCCTTCACCTTTCACGTTGATTTTGTCACGTGTCATGTAGTAAAGACCCAATACAACGTCCTGAGAAGGTACGATGATAGGATCACCTGACGCCGGCGACAGAATGTTGTTTGTCGACATCATCAGAGTACGAGCTTCTAGCTGAGCTTCCAGAGTTAGAGGTACGTGTACCGCCATCTGGTCACCATCGAAGTCAGCGTTATATGCCGCACACACAAGTGGGTGTAGCTGGATCGCTTTACCTTCGATTAGTACTGGTTCGAACGCCTGGATACCTAGACGGTGAAGTGTAGGTGCACGGTTCAATAGTACTGGGTGTTCGCGAATAACTTCGTCCAGGATATCCCAAACTACTGGTTCTTCACGCTCAACCATCTTCTTAGCAGCCTTGATAGTAGTCGCTAGACCACGGGTCTCTAGCTTGCTATAGATGAATGGTTTGAATAGCTCAAGTGCCATCTTCTTAGGAAGACCACACTGGTGCAGACGAAGGTATGGACCTACTGTGATTACAGAACGGCCAGAGTAGTCTACACGCTTACCTAGTAGGTTCTGACGGAAACGACCTTGTTTACCCTTGATCATATCAGCAAGAGATTTCAGAGGACGCTTGTTAGAACCTGTGATCGCACGACCACGACGACCGTTATCTAGAAGTGCATCAACAGACTCTTGCAGCATACGCTTTTCGTTGCGCACGATGATGTCCGGAGCAGATAGCTCTAGTAGACGCTTCAAACGGTTGTTACGGTTGATCACACGACGGTATAGGTCGTTCAGATCTGAAGTCGCAAAGCGACCGCCATCTAGTGGTACTAGAGGACGTAGATCTGGTGGCAGAACTGGAAGTACAGTTAGAATCATCCACTCAGGGTTGTTGCCTGATGCAACGAATGCTTCAACTAGCTTCAAGCGCTTAGTGATTTTCTTACGCTTAGTTTCAGAGTTAGTTGTTTCCAACTCTTCACGCATAAGTTCAGCTTCCTGCACAAGATCCATAGACGCAAGCAGATCTTTGATCGCTTCTGCACCCATCTTAGCAGTGAACTCATCACCCCACTCTTCTAGCTTGTCCAGATACTCTTCTTCAGTAAGCATCTGACCTTTTTCTAGATCAGTCATACCCGCTTCTGTCACAACGTACATTTCGAAGTACAGAACGCGCTCGATATCACGTAGTGGGATATCCATTAGTAGACCGATACGAGACGGCAGTGATTTTAGGAACCAGATGTGAGCAACTGGTGATGCAAGCTCGATGTGGCCCATACGGTCACGACGAACTTTAGTTTGTGTAACTTCAACGCCACACTTCTCACAGATAACACCACGGTGTTTCAGACGCTTATATTTGCCACAAAGACATTCGTAGTCTTTAACTGGGCCAAAGATACGCGCACAGAACAGACCATCGCGCTCAGGTTTGAACGTACGATAGTTGATTGTCTCAGGCTTTTTAACTTCACCGAAAGACCATGAACGGATCATGTCTGGTGAAGATAGACCGATTTTGATTGCATCAAATTCTTCAGTCTTATGCTGTGCTTTTAGAAAGTTTAATAAGTCTTTCACAATCAGCTCCTGTAAGGAGTTAAAAGGCGCCCGCCGCTAAGCGAGCCCCTTCTTACACATAACCACTTTTCTTTTCAGAAAGGGATTACTCTTCGTCTTCTAGCTCGATGTTAATACCTAGCGAGCGGATCTCTTTCAACAACACGTTGAAGGATTCAGGCATGCCAGGTTCCATCGCGTGGTTACCATCTACGATGTTCTTATACATCTTAGTACGGCCGTTCACGTCATCCGATTTCACGGTTAGCATTTCTTGTAGGGTGTAAGCAGCACCGTATGCTTCAAGTGCCCATACTTCCATCTCACCAAAACGCTGACCACCGAACTGAGCTTTACCACCAAGTGGTTGCTGAGTTACTAGGCTGTAAGAACCAGTAGAACGTGCGTGCATCTTGTCATCAACAAGGTGGTTCAGTTTCAGCATGTACATGTAACCTACAGTTACAGGACGCTCAAACGCATCACCTGTGCGACCATCAAACAGCGTTAGCTGACCAGACTCAGGCAGGTCACCTAGCTTAAGTAGCTCTTTGATGTTCTTCTCAGAAGCACCGTCAAATACTGGAGTAGCGATAGGTAGACCGCCACGTAGGTTCTTGATAAGCGTGCGAACTTGGTCGTCTGATAGCTCAGCAATATCTACGTTTTGACGTGTACCGCCTAGATCGTAAACCTTCTGTAGGAATTCACGGAACTTAGCAAGCTCCTGTTGTTCCTTAACCATCTGGTTGATCTTGTCGCCGATACCTTTCGCAGCTAGACCTAGGTGAACCTCAAGAATCTGACCGATGTTCATACGCGAAGGTACGCCCAGCGGGTTTAGAACGATATCTACAGGTTGGCCTTTCTCATCGTACGGCATGTCTTCAACAGGGTTGATCTTAGAGATAACACCCTTGTTACCGTGACGACCCGCCATCTTATCACCTGGCTGGATGCGACGTTTAACCGCTAGGTAAACCTTAACGATCTTCAGTACGCCTGGTGCAAGATCATCACCTTGTGTGATCTTACGACGCTTGGTTTCGAACTTCTTATCGAACTCAGCTTTCAGCTCGTCGTATTGCTCAGCCATTTGTTCTAGCTGAGATTGTAGAGCGTCATCTTCAAGAGTTAGCTCTAGCCACTTCTTACGATCAGTAGCGTCTAGCTTAGCTTCAGAGTAACCACCAGCGATTAGTACAGCGCGAACACGGTTTAGAAGGCCACCCTCAAGAATCTGGAATTCTTCAGTAAGGTCTTTCTTCGCTTCTTTCAGCTGCATTTGCTCGATTTCTAGAGCACGCTTGTCTTTCTCAACGCCGTCACGAGTAAATACTTGAACGTCGATGATAGTACCTGAAACAGAGTTTGGTACGCGTAGAGAAGTATCTTTAACGTCAGATGCTTTTTCACCGAAGATAGCGCGTAGTAGCTTCTCTTCAGGAGTTAGCTGAGTTTCACCCTTAGGCGTAACTTTACCAACTAGGATGTCACCACCCTTAACTTCAGCACCGATGTAAACGATACCTGACTCATCTAGCTTAGATAGTGCTGCTTCACCAACGTTTGGAATATCAGCAGTGATCTCTTCAGAACCAAGCTTAGTATCACGCGCCACACAAGATAGCTCTTGGATGTGGATAGTAGTAAAGCGATCTTCTTGTACTACACGCTCAGAAACTAGGATTGAATCCTCAAAGTTATAACCATTCCAAGGCATGAACGCGATGCGCATGTTTTGACCAAGCGCTAGTTCACCAAGGTCAGTCGAAGGACCATCAGCTAGTACGTCACCTTTAGATACTGGCTCACCCGGCATCACAGTTGGACGCTGGTTGATACAAGTGTTCTGGTTAGAACGCGTGTACTTAGTTAGGTTGTAGATGTCGATACCCGCTTCACCAGGTACTAGCTCATCTTCGTTAACCTTAACTACGATACGTGATGCGTCTACAGACTGGATAGTACCGCCACGCTTAGCTACAGCTGTAACACCAGAGTCAACCGCGATATTGCGCTCAACACCAGTACCAACTAGAGGCTTATCAGCCTTAAGCGTTGGAACTGCCTGACGTTGCATGTTCGCACCCATCAATGCACGGTTTGCGTCATCGTGCTCTAGGAATGGGATTAGAGATGCAGCGATCGATACAACCTGGTTAGTTGCAACGTCCATATAGCTCACGTTATCACGTGGGTGAAGACCAGATTCACCTTTCAAACGAGCAGTGATCAGTTCGTCAGCGAAGGTATTGTCTTCAGCTAGAACTGTGTTCGCCTGAGCGATAACGTACTGGCCTTCTTCGATTGCCGATAGGTAATCTACGTCGCCAGTAACAACACCATCAACAACGCGACGGTATGGAGTCTCTAGGAAGCCGAATTCGTTACAACGCGCATATGCAGAAAGCGAGTTGATCAGACCGATGTTTGGACCTTCAGGAGTTTCGATCGGACATAGACGACCGTAGTGAGTTACGTGTACGTCACGTACCTCGAAGCCCGCACGCTCACGAGTTAGACCGCCTGGGCCCAACGCAGAGATACGACGCTTGTGCGTTACTTCTGAAAGCGGGTTGTTTTGGTCCATGAACTGAGACAGTTGCGAAGAACCAAAGAACTCTTTAACAGCAGCAGAGATAGGCTTAGCGTTGATTAGGTCTTGAGGCATGATGCTATCAAGATCGCCAAGGCTTAGACGCTCTTTAACTGCACGCTCAACACGTACTAGACCAACACGGAATTGGTTTTCAGCCATTTCGCCCACAGAACGGATACGACGGTTACCAAGGTGGTCGATATCATCCACTTCGCCTTTACCGTTACGGATAGCGATAAGCTTCTTCATCACTTCGATGATATCAGTTTCGTCTAGAGTACCCTGCTCTTGAGCATCTTCACGCATGATAGAGCTGTTGAACTTCATACGACCAACCTGAGATAGGTCGTAACGCTCTTCAGAGAAGAACAGGCTCTCGAATAGAGCTTCAGCAGCTTCCTTCGTCGGTGGCTCACCAGGACGCATCATGCGGTAGATTTCTACAAGCGCAGTGATACGGTCAGTGGTGCTGTCACTACGAAGCGTATCAGACATGAATGGACCGTGGTCTAGGTCGTTAGTAAATAGAGTCTCAAGCTTAGTGTGACCTGCTTGCGCTAGGTTAGCTAGGCTCTCAAGGCTGAACTCTTGGTTCGCCTCAACAACGATCTCACCGGTGTTCTCGTCGATGTAGTCTTTAGATGCAACCTTGCCAACGATGTACTCAACAGGTACTTCGATAAACTCAACGCCATCTTTATCCAGTTGGCGGATGTGGCGTGCAGTTACACGACGACCAGCTTCAACATAAACTTTACCGTTTGCTTCGATATCAAAAGAAGCAGTTTCACCACGTAGACGCTCTGGTACCAACTCCATCATTAGAGTTTGGTCTTTTACTTCAAAGCGAACTTTCTCGAAGAATAGATCTAGGATCTCTTCGGTAGTTTTGCCCAAAGCACGTAGGATGATTGAAGCTGGAAGCTTACGACGACGGTCGATACGAACGAACAGGTTATCCTTAGGATCGAACTCAAAGTCTAGCCATGAGCCACGGTAAGGGATAACGCGTGCGTTATATAGAACTTTACCAGATGAGTGGGTCTTACCTTTGTCGCTGTCGAAGAATACGCCTGGGCTTCTGTGCAGCTGGGATACGATAACCCTCTCGGTACCATTAATTACGAAGGTACCATTGTCTGTCATGAGTGGAATTTCACCCATGTAGACTTCTTGTTCTTTAATGTCTTTTACAGTACCAGCTGGTGCATCTTTATCATAAACAACAAGACGCAGTTTAACGCGCAGCGGTTTAGAATAAGTGACACCGCGGATTTGGCATTCTTTAACGTCAAATACTGGTTCACCAAGACGGTAGCTAACGTATTGCAGCTCAGAGTTGCCGTTATAGCTCTGGATTGGGAATACAGAGCGGAAAGCAGCTTCTAAACCGTATTGCCCTTCTGGATCCTGTTCGATAAATTTATCGAAAGAATCAAGCTGGATCGATAGCAGGTACGGTACGTCCAAAACTTGTGGACGAGTACCAAAGTCCTTACGGATGCGCTTTTTCTCGGTATAGGAGTAAACCATGGGGTTCCTCAGCTCGCTGATAAGTGACCCAACTGCCTAACAATATGAGGCAGAGACTAACGACTGTTTTCTTACAATGACTCCAAAGAAGATGGAGTTGGTGCGCAGATTTTGATGCTGAAACAGCGGAAAAACATCAAAGTCCTTTAGCGCAAAAAGGCCGGTGGTCAATAAACCACCAGCCATTAGCCATTCGGCTAAGAAATTAAGTAATAATTACTTAACTTCAACAGAAGCGCCAGCTTCTTCTAGTTGTGCTTTAAGGCCTTCTGCTTCTTCTTTAGAAACAGCTTCCTTAAGTGGTGCTGGAGCACCGTCAACTAGAGCTTTAGCTTCTTTCAGGCCTAGACCTGTAGCGCCACGTACTGCTTTGATAACAGCAACTTTGTTACCGCCAACAGCAGTAAGAACTACGTCAAATTCAGTTTGCTCTTCAGCAGCGTCACCGCCAGCTGCGCCGCCAGCAACAACAGCTGCTGCAGCAGAAACGCCGAATTTTTCTTCCATAGCTTCGATAAGCTCTACAACTTGCATTACAGACATTTCTGCAACTGCGTCTAGGATTTGCTCGTTAGTAATAGACATAACAATTCTCTTTTAAATCAACAATAAGTTTATTTAGCAACCAGTAAAAAGCAAGGCTTATGCCGCTGCTTCTTCTTTCTGATCGCGTAGTGCAGCGATAGTACGTACCAGCTTGCCTGCAGAAGCTTCTTTCATGCACATCATTAGGCGTGCGATAGCTTCGTCGTAAGTTGGTAGTGTCGCTAGTACTTCTGCGTCAGTAACTGCGCCTTCAAATGCAGCAGCTTTGATCTCGAAATCTTTGTTCTCTTTAGCGAAGTCTTTGAAAAGACGCGCTGCAGCACCTGGGTGCTCGTTAGAGAACGCGATTAGAGTAGGACCAGTGAAAGTGTCTACTAGACACTCATAGTCAGTACCCTGAACCGCACGACGTGCTAGTGTGTTACGAACAACTTTCACGTAAACACCCGCTTCGCGAGCTTGTTTACGTAGAGAAGTCATTGCGCCCACTTCAACGCCACGAGAATCAGCTACAACTGCAGAAAGTGCACCACTGGCAGCTTCGTTGACTTCAGCAACAATTGCTTTTTTGTCTTGAAGGTTTAAAGCCATTTTGGATTTACTCCTGGTTGTCGTTACACCACTCATCGGGAATCGATGAGCGCTTTACGGTGCAGTCCCATGAAGAAAGGCAATCTTTTACAAGTTTGGCTTTCTGTCAGTTCGGGCACCATCTACGTAGGTTTACTATTAAGTCACTTCATTAAAAATAACGAGTAACACCTACGGTCTTGGACGGAGACTCACTCTTACATCGAGATGCTTGAGTCAGCCCCAACCACAAATATTAGGCGCAAAATTATACACAAATTCCGCGCCCAATCAAGATTAGTTTGCTAGCGTGTTTAGGCTAGACTGATCCACAGCAACACCTGCACCCATAGTGGTAGAGATGCTTACTTTCTTCAGGAAAGTACCTTTCGCTGAAGATGGCTTAGCTTTCTTAAGAGCAACTAGAAGTGCTTCTAGGTTCTCTTGAAGCTGTGCAGCTTCGAAAGTAGCTTTACCGATAGTAGTGTGGATGATGCCGTTCTTGTCGTTACGGTAACGAACCTGACCAGCTTTAGCGTTCTTAACAGCTTCAGCAACGTTAGGAGTTACAGTACCAACTTTAGGGTTTGGCATAAGACCGCGTGGACCTAGGATAGTACCTAGTTGACCAACAACGCGCATTGCATCTGGAGAAGCAACAACTACGTCGAAGTTCATTTCGCCTTTCTTAACTTGCTCAGCAAGATCTTCCATACCTACGATATCTGCACCAGCTTCTTTAGCCGCTTCAGCGTTTGCACCTTGAGTGAAAACAGCTACACGGATTTCACGGCCAGTACCGTGAGGAAGAACAGTTGCACCACGTACGTTCTGATCAGATTTACGAGCATCGATGCCAAGGTTAACAGCAACGTCTACAGACTCAGGGAACTTAGCAGTAGCTAGTTCTTTAAGAAGAGCGATAGCTTCGTTGATTTCGTACTCTTTAGTTACGTCAACTTTTTCGCGGATTACGCGCATACGCTTAGTAAGTTTTGCCATCTTATTAACCCTCTACCACTAGGCCCATTGAACGAGCAGTACCTGCGATAGAACGCTTCATCGCTTCGATGTCAGCGCCAGTCATGTCTGCAGCTTTAGTTTCAGCAATCTCTTGCAGCTGAGCGTCAGTAACAGTACCAACTTTCTCAGTGTTTGGACGACCAGAACCAGACTTAACGCCAGCAGCTTTCTTAAGAAGAACAGCAGCAGGTGGAGTCTTAGTTTCAAAAGTGAAAGAACGGTCGTTGTATACAGAGATAACAACTGGGATTGGTAGACCTTTCTCAACAGATTCTGTTTTTGCATTGAACGCTTTACAGAATTCCATGATGTTCACACCGTGTTGACCTAGAGCAGGACCAACTGGTGGCGACGGGTTAGCCATACCTGCTGCAACTTGCAGTTTGATATAAGCTTCAACTTTCTTAGCCATGATATTTCCTAAATTTTGGGTTCAAACGCTGCACTAAGGTCAGCTCCCCATAAGTTTTGGTTAACGCTTTGCTTCTGTTTAGAAACAAAGAGGCGCGAATTATAGTTACAATTCGCGCCTCAAACAAGCCCTTAAGCTTACTTTTTAGTCAATTTTTTCAACTTGACCAAATTCGAGTTCTACAGGAGTTGCACGACCGAAGATCGATACAGAAACCTTCAAGCGACTCTTCTCGTAATCCACCTCTTCAACGGTACCGTTGAAGTCAGCAAACGGACCATCGTTCACACGAACAATCTCACCCGCTTCGTACATTGTACGTGGACGTGGAGACTCGCTCGCTTTCTCCAGACGGTTCAAGATAGCATCTGCTTCTTTATCCGTGATTGGAGCAGGACGGTCAGAAGTTCCGCCAATAAAGCCCATAACGCGTGGAACGCTGCGAACTAGGTGCCAAGACTCATCGTTCATGATCATCTGAACAAGAACATAGCCTGGGAAGAATTTACGTTCACTCTTACGACGTTGACCTGCACGCATTTCAACTACTTCTTCAGTCGGTACTAGTACCTCACCGAATAGCTCTTCCATGTCATGCATTCTGATGTGTTCACGCAAAGAGGTAGCAACACGGCTTTCGAAACCAGAAAAAGCCTGAACTACGTACCAACGTTTTTTTGGAGCTTCACTCATGAATTAGAACCCTCACACCCCAGTTGCTAGAGCAACAAGACGAACCATGATGCCGTCGATGCCCCATAGCACTAGAGCCATAACAATACTTACAGCCAATACAATCAGAGTCGTTTGCATAGTTTCTTGGCGGGTTGGCCAAACAACTTTGCGAATCTCCATACGAGATTCACGAGCAAACGTGATAGCGGCTTTGCCTTTTGTTGTCGTAGCGGCAACACCCAGAGCAGCTGCAATCAATACAACTACACCTGCAGCGCGAACAACTACAGACATTTCACCATAAAGGTAATTTCCTACAACAGCAGCGGCCAGCAGAGCAAAAGCGACAATCCACTTGAAAATATCTGCTGTGCTTGAGCTATCAGGAGTTTCAGCATTTGCTTTCATAAAACTAACCTGTGACAAGTCTTACTATAGACGACAATAACCCCGCTGTTGCAGGGCTCTACAAAAATGTGTTGAGTACAACACCCTAAAGCGAATCAGCTTTCCCGAATAGGCTAAACAGCCCCAAATAGAAAGATAATTCTTCAATTTCTCTGCGATATTAGAGGCTTAAGTCAGTAAACCTTAACTCTCATTATCAATAGCGCAGAAAAAGGGCATCAAATGATGCCCTTTTGTTTAGATTTCGTCAAATATTAATCGAAAATCTTAGCTACAACACCAGCACCTACAGTACGACCACCTTCACGGATTGCGAAGCGTAGACCTTCATCCATAGCGATTGGAGCGATTAGCTCAACTTTCATTTGGATGTTGTCGCCTGGCATTACCATTTCTACGCCATCTGGTAGAGAGATGTCACCAGTTACGTCAGTTGTACGGAAGTAGAACTGTGGACGGTAGCCTTTGAAGAACGGAGTATGACGGCCGCCTTCGTCTTTAGAAAGTACGTATACTTCAGACTCGAACTTAGTGTGAGGGTTGATTGAGCCAGGAGCTGCAAGAACTTGACCACGCTCAACTTCATCACGCTTAGTACCACGTAGAAGTGCACCAACGTTCTCACCTGCACGACCTTCGTCAAGAAGCTTACGGAACATCTCAACACCAGTACAAGTAGTAGTTGTAGTTTCTTTGATACCTACGATTTCTACTTCGTCACCTACGCGTAGGATACCGCGCTCGATACGACCAGTTACAACGGTACCACGACCTTGGATCGAGAATACGTCTTCGATTGGTAGTAGGAACGGTTGGTCTACTGCACGCTCTGGCTCTGGGATGTAAGAATCTAGTGCTTCTGCAAGCTCAACAATCTTGTCTTCCCACTCTTTCTCACCGTTAAGTGCACCAAGAGCTGAGCCTTGGATTACTGGTAGGTCGTCGCCAGGGAAGTCGTACTCAGAAAGAAGTTCACGAACTTCCATTTCTACTAGCTCCAGAAGCTCTTCATCGTCAACCATGTCACACTTGTTCATGAATACGATGATGTAAGGGATACCAACCTGACGGCCTAGTAGGATGTGCTCACGAGTCTGAGGCATTGGGCCGTCAGTTGCAGCAACAACTAGGATACCACCGTCCATTTGCGCAGCACCAGTGATCATGTTTTTAACATAGTCAGCGTGTCCTGGGCAGTCTACGTGTGCGTAGTGACGAGTTGGAGTGTCGTACTCAACGTGAGAAGTTGCGATTGTGATACCGCGCTCACGCTCTTCTGGAGCGTTATCGATAGATGCGAAGTCTTTCGCTTCACCGCCGTACACTTTAGCAAGAGTTGTACAGATTGCAGCAGTTAGAGTTGTTTTACCGTGGTCAACGTGGCCGATAGTACCAACGTTAACGTGCGGTTTCGTACGTTCAAATTTTTCTTTAGACACGATTGTGTTCCTCTAGGTACGGTTATACGAGTGGCTTTGAGACCACGCAACCAATGGGTAGTAAAGTATATATCAAAAGGAAATATTTGCTTAAGAGCTGGTGCTGATACCCAGATTTGAACTGGGGACCTCATCCTTACCAAGGATGCGCTCTACCGACTGAGCTATATCAGCATCTTTAAAGAGTGGAGCGGGCAGCGGGAATCGAACCCGCATCATCAGCTTGGAAGGCTGAGGTAATAGCCATTATACGATGCCCGCAACACGTAACTCTGTGAGCTATTTCCTTAAGAATATGGTGGAGGGGGACGGATTCGAACCATCGAAGGCAGTGCCGTCAGATTTACAGTCTGATCCCTTTGGCCACTCGGGAACCCCTCCAAATTTTACTCACTTTCACTCATTTAGGAGAAAGTGGTGCCGACTACCGGAATCGAACTGGTGACCTACTGATTACAAGTCAGTTGCTCTACCTACTGAGCTAAGTCGGCACATAAGTGGGGCGCATTCTATGGGATGAAAGAAACCCTTGCAATAGCAAACATCAAAAAAACAACAGATTTTGCACATTTGACGCCGATCGATGAAAATCTAAGCACAATGACCTAATAAAACGCTCAAGTATTCTTTCATCTAATTGCAAATTCTACTGCGTCCTGTATGTTTGAAGCCCAGTTTCAGATAGGGACAGATTTGATGGATTCACACATAAACTTCAATCGATCACGATGGTCAGAATTGAGAGCTTCAGTACCTATGGTATTGGACGATTCAGACATTGAAGAACTGCGTGGCATCAATGAGAATCTTGATACGACTGAAGTGGAAGAGATCTACCTTCCCCTATCCCGTCTTCTTAACCTGCACGTTGGCTCTCAACAGCGAAGAACAGAGGTTCTGGATACCTTCCTTAATCGCCCAAGAGCAAACACACCATTTATTATCGGCATTGCAGGCAGTGTCGCGGTAGGCAAAAGCACTACCGCACGTCTACTAAAAGCACTGCTATCTCGTTGGGAAAATCATCCTAAGGTCGATCTAGTAACCACAGATGGCTTTCTGTATCCGAAAAAGGTACTTGAGGATCGAGGCATTATGCATCGCAAGGGCTTCCCAGAGTCTTACGATATAAAGCGCTTGGTGCAATTTGTTGCTGATGTGAAAGCGGGTAAGGCTGAACTGGAAGTTCCCGTCTATTCTCATATTACCTACGACATCACTGATGAGGTGAAGGTAGTTGATAGACCAGACATTCTTATCATTGAAGGATTGAACGTACTACAAAGTGGCATGGACTATCCCCATGAACCACATCGAGTGTTCGTTTCCGACTTTCTCGATTTCTCTATCTATGTAGATGCAGATAGCGATGTGATTGAGCAATGGTATGTCGACCGCTTCTTGAAGTTCCGCTCAGGTGCGTTTACCAAGCCTAACTCCTACTTTGGTCACTACACAAAGCTCACTGAGCAAGAGGCCAACGATAAGGCTCGCTCTATCTGGAGAGAAATAAATGGCCTCAACCTAGATAGAAATATCTTACCTACCAAGAATAGAGCCAAGCTTATTCTGCATAAGAGTGGGGACCATTCGGTAGATCAGATATCCTTGCGCAGTTAGTCCGCTGCCCTAACTGATATCTCACCACCAACATACTGCTCAATGCCGGAATCTGTCTCCAACAGCAGAGCACCACTTGAATCTATACCACGGCATACACCATGGACTTCTCGGTTACCCATGATCAATTTGATATTTTGACCAATGAAGTTGTCATACTTGTGCCAAGTATCGAGGAATGGTTTCAGGCCTTGAGTCTCATAAAGCTCTATCGATGAACACAGCTTCTGTGTAAGGGTTTTGACTAACTCATTGCGCAGGTTAGTTTGGCCGTTGGCAATTTCATTCAGAGAGGTCCATGGCTGATCGATACCCTCAACATTCTCAGGCATGGCTACATTCACACCCACTCCTATGATGAGATTAGCGGCATCGCCGGCTTGTCCAGAGAGCTCTACAAGGATACCCGCTAGCTTCTTCTGATTATGATAAACATCATTCGGCCACTTCAGCTTACAGCCCTGAACACCTAACTCTTCCAGTGCTTCTACCAAAGCAATACCGATAACTAAGCTGATACCCATAGCAGCCTGGAGACCAGCTTCTAGACGCCAATACATAGAATAATAGATATTCGAACCATAAGGGGAAATCCATGCACGACCACGTCGACCGCGACCTTGAGTCTGATACTCGGCAACACACACGCTCCCTGACTCAACATCCTTCTGATTTAGAAGATACTGATTGGTAGAGTCTATGACTGGAATAACCTCGATAGGCACTGAAAGGCCTTGCTGAAGATAATCAGGATTAAGTAGCTCTAGCGGTTGCTCTAGCTTATAACCCTTACCCTTAACACTGTAGATATCGATACCTAACTCTTGGATTCCGCGGATGTGACGAGCAATTGCTGCTCTCGATACACCGAATACCTCGCCAAGCTGTTCTCCAGAATAGAACTTACCATCACAAAGCTGTTGAATCAGTTTTGTTTTAAGGGTGAAGTCTTTCATTTACAGTCCTTGTATAACCTGAGCTAGATTAGTCTCCGAAGAAGCGCCCATAAAGCGAACCTCATGTTCAAGCTCGATACGATATTTATCCTGAACCGTTTGCTTAACACGCTGAGCAACCTGAACAACGTCCAAAGCCGTTGCCCCGCCCTTGTTCACAATTACTAGGGCTTGTTTATCATGTACTCGAGCACCACCAATCTGGAATCCCTTTAGGCCGGCATTATCAATAAGCCATCCTGCCGCGACCTTAAAGCCGTCGGCAACCTCGAATGTTACAAGGTTCGGATACTCAAGCTTAAGTTCTTGATGAAGCTCAACACTGATAACTGGGTTCTTAAAGAAGCTACCAGCATTACCCTCAACCCTTGGATCAGGCAGTTTAGATTGACGAGTCTGCTTCACCGCTTCAAAGATCTTAAGTGCAGTCGGTTCACCTTCAATGAGATTCTGCAGGGCGCCATATTGGGTTTTAGGTTGCCATGCTTTAGGCAATTTGAGGCCAACCTTGGTAATAAGCGCTTTACCAAACAACTCCTGTTTAAAGATAGAGTCACGATAACCAAACTGACATTGATCCGCCGATAGACGTTTGATCCCGAGATCGACTAGGTCAAGATACTCCACATAGTCGCACACATCTTTCAACTCGATACCATAGGCACCTATATTCTGGATCGGCGCTGTACCCACACAGCCCGGAATCAAAGCAAGGTTCTCAAGACCTGGAATCCCCTTAAGTACACTCCACTCAACTAGGGATGGCCAATCTTCACCAGAAGCGCAATCTAGATACCAATGCTCGTCATCTTCTGTTACCTCGATGCCTTGAATACGGTTAAGTACAGCGACACCGTCGAAGTCCTCAGTAAAGAGCATGTTACTGCCTCGACCGAGCGGAAGTTTAGGCAAGTCTTTCCACTCGCTACTTTGATAAACGGAGATAAGCTCCTCTACACTAGTAGCGGTTACTAAGACTCGAGCTTGGCTATCAATACCGAATGTGTGAAACGGTGCGAGATTGGCATTTAAGGTTATTTGTTGCATCTAGGTACGCTTGTAGTGTCTATGAATTGCGAAACTTCACTTATAATACTGAAACTTAAGTCAAGTCGCAGTCAAATTAATGAAGAATCTGTCAATAGCACAACTGGATCCGATCAAGCTCCCCTTACTAAAAAAGCTGTATAAGCTCCATTATCCTTCCACCAAGATAAAAGCCGAAGAAGTGATATACGTTGCTGAACTTGAAGGAAAGATAGTTGGGGTAACCCGTTTTAGACAGATAGAAGATTGGCAACTGCTTACTGGCATGATGGTGGTTACCGAAGAGAGAAAAAAAGGCATTGCAGCTGAAATGCTAGATCAGCTACAAACAAACTATCTCGATTCCAAGGTTTACTGTTTCGCCTATTCTCATCTAGTGGACATGTATGCCAAGCACGGCTTTGTGTCCATACCTGAAGACGAGTTACCTGGATCCCTTAAAGGCTTGTTCAGTAAATATTCGCAGACAAAAGCACTGAATTGCATGCAATATCAGAGATAACCCATATTCTGGTTGATTGTTTTATCAAATCATCTAGGAAGTTTGCGGGCGCTTTTGGTAAAATATTCAACCAATTCAGCCCTTTTTTAGGACTATAGACTTACATGGTTTTAGCGAGAAATATCATCGAAGAGCTTAAAGCGGTTCCCGTTGATCCTATTAACTTCAAAACTCTTTACTCCGCAAAGGAGTTTAAAGCGCAAATTGTTGGGCTCATTAGAGCGGCAACTAAGCGAATCTATATCGCGGCGCTCTATCTTGAGGATGATGAAGCTGGACGTGAGATCTTTGATGAAATCTATCAAGCCAAGCAGAACAATCCAGAACTAGACGTTCAGATCTGTGTCGATTGGCATAGAGCTCAACGTGGTTTGATCGGTGCTGAAGAGTCTGATGGTAATGCTGCACTATATACACGTATGGCAAACTCTCATGACCATCCTGTTCCAGTTTACGGCGTACCTGTACGTGGTAGAGAAGTATTCGGCGTTCTTCACCTAAAAGGCTTCATCTTTGATGATACCGTTCTTTACAGTGGTGCTAGCCTAAACAACATCTATCTACACAACCAAGATAAGTATCGCTTCGACAGATACCATCAGATCACCAGTCCAGAGATTGCTGACTCTATGGTGGCCTTTATGGCTCAATCACTGATCGCTGATCCTGCGGTTAACCTATTGACCAAGAAAGAGCGCCCTACCACCAAGTCACTAAAATCGGCTATACGTCAATTGCGTTCTAAGCTGGTCTCAACCAACTACAGATTTAAACACTCTGCTGTAGCGGAAAGCGAACAGCTAGCTATCACCCCTCTGTTAGGTGTTGGTAAACGTCGCAACCTACTTAATACCAGTATCATTCAACTGCTGAGAGATGCTCGAGAAGAAGTGGTTATCTGTACCCCTTATTTCAACTTCCCAAAAAGTGTTGAGAAAGAACTGCGCAAGGCACTAAGACGTGGCGTGAAGGTGACTATCGTTGTTGGAGACAAGACTGCGAACGATTTCTTTATCTCCCCAGAAGAAGAGTTTAAAACCGTAGGTGGTCTTCCATACCTATATGAGATGAATCTACGTCGCTTCCTAAAAGCGAATGAGGCCAATATTGCTAGTCGTAAGCTAGATATGCTGCTTTGGAAACACGAAGATAACAGCTATCACCTTAAAGGTATGTGGGTAGATAAGACCCGTATGCTTATTACAGGCAACAACCTCAACCCGCGTGCTTGGAAGCTTGACCTTGAGAATGCTCTGCTTATCCAGGATAAGAATGGATTGGTTCAAGAGCAGTTTGAGCAAGAGTTCGAGAATATCTTCCAACACACTCAGCGCATCGGTAGCTACAAACACATAGAGAAAGTAGAAAACTACCCTGATGCAGTCCAGAAGCTACTGCGCAAAGTTACACGCGTTAAAGCTGACAGAGTCCTCAAGCAATTACTCTAGAAACAACAAAGCCCTGAGATACCCTCTCAGGGCTTTTTCTTTGTATCTATACTAGCAGACACCACGCTACTCATGTGGTCTTCTAACTAACCCACGCGCTCTACTAAACTCTCTCTAACCAAAGGTAACTAAGAGTACTAGATAGCTCCCTCAAACTAATGAATTCAGGAGAACACCAGATCTAAACCTCCGAATCCCAGAAAGCAAAAAGGCTCTAGTATTTCTGCCGGGGCGCGCAGTCTAGAGCCCTCTGGATTAGATGCAAAAAAGCCTCAGTCTTTCGACTGAGGCTTCTAAGATGGCAGGGGTGGAGAGATTCGAACTCCCAACACGCGGATTTGGAATCCGCTGCTCTGCCAATTGGAGCTACACCCCTAAATTGTGACTGAAGTCGAATATTTTCTGAGCTTCAGATTCAGAAAAACCTCGTAAAAACGAGGTTATCTGTTGTAAGTGGCGGAGTGGACGGGACTCGAACCCGCGACCCCCGGCGTGACAGGCCGGTATTCTAACCAACTGAACTACCACTCCGCACCAATTTGTTATCAATTCAAAGTCTTACTCGCGTTGCTTTGAATCGATGTAATTTAAAGCCTGGCGATGTCCTACTCTCACATGGGGAAGCCCCACACTACCATCGGCGCTATTGCGTTTCACTTCTGAGTTCGGCATGGAATCAGGTGGGTCCACAACGCTATGGTCGCCAAGCAAATTCTTAAAATTCGGAAAGCTATCTAAAAGTTCATCACACAATCAACGTTCTATCTTTGAGTCCAACTCAAAACCTCTTAGGTGTTGTATGGTTAAGCCTCACGGGCAATTAGTACAGGTTAGCTCAACGCCTCACAACGCTTACACACCCTGCCTATCAACGTTCTAGTCTCGAACAACCCTTCAGGACACTTAAAGTGCCAGGGAAGACTCATCTCAGGGCTCGCTTCCCGCTTAGATGCTTTCAGCGGTTATCGATTCCGAACTTAGCTACCGGGCAATGCCATTGGCATGACAACCCGAACACCAGAGGTTCGTCCACTCCGGTCCTCTCGTACTAGGAGCAGCCCCCTTCAATCTTCCAACGCCCACGGCAGATAGGGACCGAACTGTCTCACGACGTTCTAAACCCAGCTCGCGTACCACTTTAAATGGCGAACAGCCATACCCTTGGGACCGACTTCAGCCCCAGGATGTGATGAGCCGACATCGAGGTGCCAAACACCGCCGTCGATATGAACTCTTGGGCGGTATCAGCCTGTTATCCCCGGAGTACCTTTTATCCGTTGAGCGATGGCCCTTCCATTCAGAACCACCGGATCACTATGACCTGCTTTCGCACCTGCTCGAATTGTCATTCTCGCAGTCAAGCGGGCTTATGCCATTGCACTAACCTCACGATGTCCAACCGTGATTAGCCCACCTTCGTGCTCCTCCGTTACTCTTTGGGAGGAGACCGCCCCAGTCAAACTACCCACCAGGCACTGTCCTCACCCCAGATAATGGGGCTAAGTTAGAACATCAAACATACAAGGGTGGTATTTCAAGGATGGCTCCACCAATACTGGCGTACTGGTTTCAAAGCCTCCCACCTATCCTACACATGTAGGCTCAATGTTCAGTGCCAAGCTGTAGTAAAGGTTCACGGGGTCTTTCCGTCTAGCCGCGGGTACACTGCATCTTCACAGCGATTTCAATTTCACTGAGTCTCGGGTGGAGACAGCGTGGCCATCATTACGCCATTCGTGCAGGTCGGAACTTACCCGACAAGGAATTTCGCTACCTTAGGACCGTTATAGTTACGGCCGCCGTTTACCGGGGCTTCGATCAAGAGCTTCGACTTACGTCTAACCCCATCAATTAACCTTCCGGCACCGGGCAGGCGTCACACCGTATACGTCATCTTACGATTTTGCACAGTGCTGTGTTTTTAATAAACAGTTGCAGCCACCTGGTATCTGCGACTCCCAATAGCTCCATCCGCAAGGGACTTCACCGTCGAGAGCGTACCTTCTCCCGAAGTTACGGTACCATTTTGCCTAGTTCCTTCACCCGAGTTCTCTCAAGCGCCTTGGTATTCTCTACCCGACCACCTGTGTCGGTTTGGGGTACGATTCCTTATAATCTGAAGCTTAGAGGCTTTTCCTGGAAGCATGGCATCAATGACTTCACCGCACGTAGCGGCTCGACATCGTATCTCAGCGTTAAGAAAGTCCGGATTTACCTAAACCTTCCGCCTACATACTTGAACCTGGACGACCGTCGCCAGGCCCACCTAGCCTTCTCCGTCCCCCCATCGCAATTATAAGAAGTACGGGAATATTAACCCGTTTCCCATCGACTACGCCTTTCGGCCTCGCCTTAGGGGTCGACTTACCCTGCCCCGATTAACGTTGGACAGGAACCCTTGGTCTTCCGGCGAGGAGGTTTTTCACCCCCTTTATCGTTACTCATGTCAGCATTCGCACTTCTGATACCTCCAGCAGCCCTTACAGACCACCTTCAACGGCTTACAGAACGCTCCCCTACCCCGCTAATAAAATTAGCAGCCGCAGCTTCGGTGTATAGCTTAGCCCCGTTACATCTTCCGCGCAGGCCGACTCGACCAGTGAGCTATTACGCTTTCTTTAAATGATGGCTGCTTCTAAGCCAACATCCTGGCTGTCTAAGCCTTCCCACATCGTTTCCCACTTAGCTATACTTTGGGACCTTAGCTGGCGGTCTGGGTTGTTTCCCTCTCCACGACGGACGTTAGCACCCGCCGTGTGTCTCCCGGATAGTACTCAATGGTATTCGGAGTTTGCAAAGGGTTGGTAAGTCGGGATGACCCCCTAGCCTTAACAGTGCTCTACCCCCATTGGTATTCGTCCGAGGCTCTACCTAAATAGATTTCGGGGAGAACCAGCTATCTCCAGGTTTGATTGGCCTTTCACCCCTAGCCACAAGTCATCCGCTAATTTTTCAACATTAGTCGGTTCGGTCCTCCAGTTGATGTTACTCAACCTTCAACCTGCCCATGGCTAGATCACCTGGTTTCGGGTCTATATCCAGAGACTGAACGCCCAGTTAAGACTCGGTTTCCCTACGGCTCCCCTAGATGGTTAACCTTGCCACTGAATATAAGTCGCTGACCCATTATACAAAAGGTACGCAGTCACACCACGAAGGTGCTCCTACTGCTTGTACGTACACGGTTTCAGGTTCTATTTCACTCCCCTCACAGGGGTTCTTTTCGCCTTTCCCTCACGGTACTGGTTCACTATCGGTCAGTCAGTAGTATTTAGCCTTGGAGGATGGTCCCCCCATATTCAGACAGGATATCACGTGTCCCGCCCTACTCGATTTCACTGATGATGCGTCGACAACTACGGGACTATCACCCTGTATCGTTGAACTTTCCAGAACATTCGTCTAACGCATTAAAAGCTTAAGGGCTAATCCAATTTCGCTCGCCGCTACTTTCGGAATCTCGGTTGATTTCTTTTCCTCGGGGTACTTAGATGTTTCAGTTCCCCCGGTTCGCCTCTTACACCTATGTATTCAGTGCAAGATACTAGCTTATGCTAGTGGGTTTCCCCATTCAGAAATCCCAGACTCAAATGGTTTTTACTACCTAATCTGGGCTTATCGCAAGTTAATACGTCTTTCATCGCCTCTGACTGCCAAGGCATCCACCGTGTACGCTTAGTCACTTAACCATACAACCCAAAGAAGTTTCTTAAGGTTGATGAATCAAATCACCAAAGTTGTCTGCAATTATTTAAACATGATGCAGACTCGATTTTGCCGGACTCAAATTCCAAGAACACTTGATTGTGTGTTGGTACCTAATCTAAAGATTAGGATTTGAGAACTTTTAATTGAATATTGTTAATCAAACAATATTCGTCAGCTTTCCAAATTGTTAAAGAGCAGATTTCTTTCGAAACCATTTTTAAAGATTCTTAAGGAAAAACCTTTAAAGATGGTGGAGCTAAGCAGGATCGAACTGCTGACCTCCTGCGTGCAAGGCAGGCGCTCTCCCAGCTGAGCTATAGCCCCATCGAATATCATGTTGAACCAACTCTCTGGGCAAGAATTGGTGGGTCTGAGTGGACTTGAACCACCGACCTCCCGCTTATCAGGCGAGCGCTCTAACCAGCTGAGCTACAGACCCAACATGAAACTCTTAATTATTAAACCGTATCAATCTGTGTGGACACTCATCGTGAATAATCATCGTATAAGGAGGTGATCCAGCCCCAGGTTCCCCTAGGGCTACCTTGTTACGACTTCACCCCAGTCATGAACCACAAAGTGGTGAGCGTCCTCCCGAAGGTTAAACTACCCACTTCTTTTGCAGCCCACTCCCATGGTGTGACGGGCGGTGTGTACAAGGCCCGGGAACGTATTCACCGTAGCATTCTGATCTACGATTACTAGCGATTCCGACTTCATGGAGTCGAGTTGCAGACTCCAATCCGGACTACGACGCACTTTTTGGGATTCGCTCACTCTCGCGAGTTGGCCGCCCTCTGTATGCGCCATTGTAGCACGTGTGTAGCCCTACTCGTAAGGGCCATGATGACTTGACGTCGTCCCCACCTTCCTCCGGTTTATCACCGGCAGTCTCCCTGGAGTTCCCACCATTACGTGCTGGCAAACAAGGATAAGGGTTGCGCTCGTTGCGGGACTTAACCCAACATTTCACAACACGAGCTGACGACAGCCATGCAGCACCTGTCTCAGAGTTCCCGAAGGCACCAATTCATCTCTGAAAAGTTCTCTGGATGTCAAGAGTAGGTAAGGTTCTTCGCGTTGCATCGAATTAAACCACATGCTCCACCGCTTGTGCGGGCCCCCGTCAATTCATTTGAGTTTTAATCTTGCGACCGTACTCCCCAGGCGGTCTACTTAACGCGTTAGCTCCGAAAGCCACGGCTCAAGGCCACAACCTCCAAGTAGACATCGTTTACGGCGTGGACTACCAGGGTATCTAATCCTGTTTGCTCCCCACGCTTTCGCATCTGAGTGTCAGTATCTGTCCAGGGGGCCGCCTTCGCCACCGGTATTCCTTCAGATCTCTACGCATTTCACCGCTACACCTGAAATTCTACCCCCCTCTACAGTACTCTAGCCTGCCAGTTTCAAATGCGGTTCCGAGGTTGAGCCCCGGGCTTTCACATCTGACTTAACAAACCACCTGCATGCGCTTTACGCCCAGTAATTCCGATTAACGCTCGCACCCTCCGTATTACCGCGGCTGCTGGCACGGAGTTAGCCGGTGCTTCTTCTGTCGCTAACGTCAAATAATGCAGCTATTAACTACACTACCTTCCTCACGACTGAAAGTGCTTTACAACCCGAAGGCCTTCTTCACACACGCGGCATGGCTGCATCAGGCTTGCGCCCATTGTGCAATATTCCCCACTGCTGCCTCCCGTAGGAGTCTGGACCGTGTCTCAGTTCCAGTGTGGCTGATCATCCTCTCAGACCAGCTAGGGATCGTCGCCTTGGTGAGCCATTACCTCACCAACTAGCTAATCCCACCTGGGCTAATCTTGACGCGAGAGGCCCGAAGGTCCCCCTCTTTGCTCCGAAGAGATTATGCGGTATTAGCCATCGTTTCCAATGGTTATCCCCCACATCAAGGCATATTCCCAGGCATTACTCACCCGTCCGCCGCTCGACGCCGTTATCGTTCCCCGAAGGTTCAGATAACTCGTTTCCGCTCGACTTGCATGTGTTAGGCCTGCCGCCAGCGTTCAATCTGAGCCATGATCAAACTCTTCAATTAAAGTTTTGTTGTTACCGAAGTAACGGCTCAATGAATACTGACTTCAAAATCACTAAGTAATTTTAAAGCTATTATCGTTCCAACAGAACGATAATGAATTGACTGTGCCAAGTCTTTCGACTCGTTTGGTCACTCAGTTCATTGATAAATCTTTTTGGATTATCATCAACGAGTGCCCACACAGATTGATAGGTTTAAATTGTTAAAGAGCTTGGCTTTCAATGACTTAGCATTAGCTCAGTCATTAGCACAGGACGCGTATATTACGCTCCTCACCGAGAAAGTCAACATAAAACTTTAAGTTTTTTTAAAGCCTTATGGTGACTGAACTCAATCGAGTTCAATCGGTATTTAAAGCCTGGCGATGTCCTACTCTCACATGGGGAAGCCCCACACTACCATCGGCGCTATTGCGTTTCACTTCTGAGTTCGGCATGGAATCAGGTGGGTCCACAACGCTATGGTCGCCAAGCAAATTCTTAAAATTCGGAAAGCTATCTAAAAGTTCATCACACAATCAACGTTCTATCTTTGAGTCCAACTCAAAACCTCTTAGGTGTTGTATGGTTAAGCCTCACGGGCAATTAGTACAGGTTAGCTCAACGCCTCACAACGCTTACACACCCTGCCTATCAACGTTCTAGTCTCGAACAACCCTTCAGGACACTTAAAGTGCCAGGGAAGACTCATCTCAGGGCTCGCTTCCCGCTTAGATGCTTTCAGCGGTTATCGATTCCGAACTTAGCTACCGGGCAATGCCATTGGCATGACAACCCGAACACCAGAGGTTCGTCCACTCCGGTCCTCTCGTACTAGGAGCAGCCCCCTTCAATCTTCCAACGCCCACGGCAGATAGGGACCGAACTGTCTCACGACGTTCTAAACCCAGCTCGCGTACCACTTTAAATGGCGAACAGCCATACCCTTGGGACCGACTTCAGCCCCAGGATGTGATGAGCCGACATCGAGGTGCCAAACACCGCCGTCGATATGAACTCTTGGGCGGTATCAGCCTGTTATCCCCGGAGTACCTTTTATCCGTTGAGCGATGGCCCTTCCATTCAGAACCACCGGATCACTATGACCTGCTTTCGCACCTGCTCGAATTGTCATTCTCGCAGTCAAGCGGGCTTATGCCATTGCACTAACCTCACGATGTCCAACCGTGATTAGCCCACCTTCGTGCTCCTCCGTTACTCTTTGGGAGGAGACCGCCCCAGTCAAACTACCCACCAGGCACTGTCCTCACCCCAGATAATGGGGCTAAGTTAGAACATCAAACATACAAGGGTGGTATTTCAAGGATGGCTCCACCAATACTGGCGTACTGGTTTCAAAGCCTCCCACCTATCCTACACATGTAGGCTCAATGTTCAGTGCCAAGCTGTAGTAAAGGTTCACGGGGTCTTTCCGTCTAGCCGCGGGTACACTGCATCTTCACAGCGATTTCAATTTCACTGAGTCTCGGGTGGAGACAGCGTGGCCATCATTACGCCATTCGTGCAGGTCGGAACTTACCCGACAAGGAATTTCGCTACCTTAGGACCGTTATAGTTACGGCCGCCGTTTACCGGGGCTTCGATCAAGAGCTTCGACTTACGTCTAACCCCATCAATTAACCTTCCGGCACCGGGCAGGCGTCACACCGTATACGTCATCTTACGATTTTGCACAGTGCTGTGTTTTTAATAAACAGTTGCAGCCACCTGGTATCTGCGACTCCCAATAGCTCCATCCGCAAGGGACTTCACCGTCGAGAGCGTACCTTCTCCCGAAGTTACGGTACCATTTTGCCTAGTTCCTTCACCCGAGTTCTCTCAAGCGCCTTGGTATTCTCTACCCGACCACCTGTGTCGGTTTGGGGTACGATTCCTTATAATCTGAAGCTTAGAGGCTTTTCCTGGAAGCATGGCATCAATGACTTCACCGCACGTAGCGGCTCGACATCGTATCTCAGCGTTAAGAAAGTCCGGATTTACCTAAACCTTCCGCCTACATACTTGAACCTGGACGACCGTCGCCAGGCCCACCTAGCCTTCTCCGTCCCCCCATCGCAATTATAAGAAGTACGGGAATATTAACCCGTTTCCCATCGACTACGCCTTTCGGCCTCGCCTTAGGGGTCGACTTACCCTGCCCCGATTAACGTTGGACAGGAACCCTTGGTCTTCCGGCGAGGAGGTTTTTCACCCCCTTTATCGTTACTCATGTCAGCATTCGCACTTCTGATACCTCCAGCAGCCCTTACAGACCACCTTCAACGGCTTACAGAACGCTCCCCTACCCCGCTAATAAAATTAGCAGCCGCAGCTTCGGTGTATAGCTTAGCCCCGTTACATCTTCCGCGCAGGCCGACTCGACCAGTGAGCTATTACGCTTTCTTTAAATGATGGCTGCTTCTAAGCCAACATCCTGGCTGTCTAAGCCTTCCCACATCGTTTCCCACTTAGCTATACTTTGGGACCTTAGCTGGCGGTCTGGGTTGTTTCCCTCTCCACGACGGACGTTAGCACCCGCCGTGTGTCTCCCGGATAGTACTCAATGGTATTCGGAGTTTGCAAAGGGTTGGTAAGTCGGGATGACCCCCTAGCCTTAACAGTGCTCTACCCCCATTGGTATTCGTCCGAGGCTCTACCTAAATAGATTTCGGGGAGAACCAGCTATCTCCAGGTTTGATTGGCCTTTCACCCCTAGCCACAAGTCATCCGCTAATTTTTCAACATTAGTCGGTTCGGTCCTCCAGTTGATGTTACTCAACCTTCAACCTGCCCATGGCTAGATCACCTGGTTTCGGGTCTATATCCAGAGACTGAACGCCCAGTTAAGACTCGGTTTCCCTACGGCTCCCCTAGATGGTTAACCTTGCCACTGAATATAAGTCGCTGACCCATTATACAAAAGGTACGCAGTCACACCACGAAGGTGCTCCTACTGCTTGTACGTACACGGTTTCAGGTTCTATTTCACTCCCCTCACAGGGGTTCTTTTCGCCTTTCCCTCACGGTACTGGTTCACTATCGGTCAGTCAGTAGTATTTAGCCTTGGAGGATGGTCCCCCCATATTCAGACAGGATATCACGTGTCCCGCCCTACTCGATTTCACTGATGATGCGTCGACAACTACGGGACTATCACCCTGTATCGTTGAACTTTCCAGAACATTCGTCTAACGCATTAAAAGCTTAAGGGCTAATCCAATTTCGCTCGCCGCTACTTTCGGAATCTCGGTTGATTTCTTTTCCTCGGGGTACTTAGATGTTTCAGTTCCCCCGGTTCGCCTCTTACACCTATGTATTCAGTGCAAGATACTAGCTTATGCTAGTGGGTTTCCCCATTCAGAAATCCCAGACTCAAATGGTTTTTACTACCTAATCTGGGCTTATCGCAAGTTAATACGTCTTTCATCGCCTCTGACTGCCAAGGCATCCACCGTGTACGCTTAGTCACTTAACCATACAACCCAAAGAAGTTTCTTTAAGGTTGATAATCAAATCACCAAAGTTGTCTGCAATTATTTAAACATGATGCAGACTCGATTTTGCCGGACTCAAATAATTTCTTTTGCTTTCTAAAAGCGAAAACAAAAGCCAAGAACACTTGATTGTGTGTTGGTACCTAAATCATAAAGATTTAGGATTTGAGAACTTTTAATTGAATATTGTTAATCAAACAATATTCGTCAGCTTTCCAAATTGTTAAAGAGCAAGTTTTTCTGTCTATAAAGACAAAAAACCATTTTTAAAGATTCTTAAGGAAAAACCTTTAAAGATGGTGGAGCTAATCGGGATCGAACCGATGACCTCTTCGCTGCCAGCGAAGCGCTCTCCCAGCTGAGCTATAGCCCCATCTGGTAGAAGAATTCCTTGGTTGCTCTATTAAACCGTATCAATCTGTGTGGACACTCATCGTGAATAATCATCGTATAAGGAGGTGATCCAGCCCCAGGTTCCCCTAGGGCTACCTTGTTACGACTTCACCCCAGTCATGAACCACAAAGTGGTGAGCGTCCTCCCGAAGGTTAAACTACCCACTTCTTTTGCAGCCCACTCCCATGGTGTGACGGGCGGTGTGTACAAGGCCCGGGAACGTATTCACCGTAGCATTCTGATCTACGATTACTAGCGATTCCGACTTCATGGAGTCGAGTTGCAGACTCCAATCCGGACTACGACGCACTTTTTGGGATTCGCTCACTCTCGCGAGTTGGCCGCCCTCTGTATGCGCCATTGTAGCACGTGTGTAGCCCTACTCGTAAGGGCCATGATGACTTGACGTCGTCCCCACCTTCCTCCGGTTTATCACCGGCAGTCTCCCTGGAGTTCCCACCATTACGTGCTGGCAAACAAGGATAAGGGTTGCGCTCGTTGCGGGACTTAACCCAACATTTCACAACACGAGCTGACGACAGCCATGCAGCACCTGTCTCAGAGTTCCCGAAGGCACCAATTCATCTCTGAAAAGTTCTCTGGATGTCAAGAGTAGGTAAGGTTCTTCGCGTTGCATCGAATTAAACCACATGCTCCACCGCTTGTGCGGGCCCCCGTCAATTCATTTGAGTTTTAATCTTGCGACCGTACTCCCCAGGCGGTCTACTTAACGCGTTAGCTCCGAAAGCCACGGCTCAAGGCCACAACCTCCAAGTAGACATCGTTTACGGCGTGGACTACCAGGGTATCTAATCCTGTTTGCTCCCCACGCTTTCGCATCTGAGTGTCAGTATCTGTCCAGGGGGCCGCCTTCGCCACCGGTATTCCTTCAGATCTCTACGCATTTCACCGCTACACCTGAAATTCTACCCCCCTCTACAGTACTCTAGCCTGCCAGTTTCAAATGCGGTTCCGAGGTTGAGCCCCGGGCTTTCACATCTGACTTAACAAACCACCTGCATGCGCTTTACGCCCAGTAATTCCGATTAACGCTCGCACCCTCCGTATTACCGCGGCTGCTGGCACGGAGTTAGCCGGTGCTTCTTCTGTCGCTAACGTCAAATAATGCAGCTATTAACTACACTACCTTCCTCACGACTGAAAGTGCTTTACAACCCGAAGGCCTTCTTCACACACGCGGCATGGCTGCATCAGGCTTGCGCCCATTGTGCAATATTCCCCACTGCTGCCTCCCGTAGGAGTCTGGACCGTGTCTCAGTTCCAGTGTGGCTGATCATCCTCTCAGACCAGCTAGGGATCGTCGCCTTGGTGAGCCATTACCTCACCAACTAGCTAATCCCACCTGGGCTAATCTTGACGCGAGAGGCCCGAAGGTCCCCCTCTTTGCTCCGAAGAGATTATGCGGTATTAGCCATCGTTTCCAATGGTTATCCCCCACATCAAGGCATATTCCCAGGCATTACTCACCCGTCCGCCGCTCGACGCCGTTATCGTTCCCCGAAGGTTCAGATAACTCGTTTCCGCTCGACTTGCATGTGTTAGGCCTGCCGCCAGCGTTCAATCTGAGCCATGATCAAACTCTTCAATTAAAGTTTTGTTGTTCCGAAGAACGGCTCAATGAATACTGACTTCAAAATCACTAAGTAATTTTAAAGCTATTATCGTTCCAACAGAACGATAATGAATTGACTGTGCCAAGTCTTTCGACTCGTTTGGTCACTCAGTTCATTGATAAATCTTTTTGGATTATCATCAACGAGTGCCCACACAGATTGATAGGTTTAAATTGTTAAAGAGCTTGCTTTTTCGAGGCTTACCTCTCAAAGCGGACGGCCATTCTAGCGATTTGAATCTCAGTGTCAAACACTTTTTGCTTTTTATTTTGAGAAGTATTTTCTCATCAAGTTGAAGCAAATGATTCAAGGCTTTTAGCCTCTGACCACCGCTGAAGCGTTGTGCGCTCTGCCGTGTCAGTGAGGCGGCATTATAGAGATCCTTTTCATCCCCGCAAGATCTTTTTTGAAGTTTTTTTCTAAGCGTTCAAATATCAAGCAAAGCGCTTGTTTTTCACCTTATAAAGTAAACGAGAACATAAAATTGGAAAAATTAATGGTGCGTGCATAATATCTATGTGTCTGTTTTGTTAATAAATTTCACAAACACATCGTCAAATTAGTGAGTCCCGACTTATGAACTCAAATAAATCTCTAATTATTCTTCTTATCCTGCTTATCGCCGGCTTCGCTCTGTTCTCTGCTGTTGCAATACCTGGCAACCTCGCCTTCTGTATTGGTGTCGTTGTTGCAGCTGTAATTCTTTGGCAGCGCCCTTCTTCTTATTCTGAAGATGATGACGAGCATGGTGAACTGACCGAAGGTACTACCCTATATGTAGGTAACCTTTCTTATAAAGCTAATGAGTCAGACGTGAAGGATCTGTTCGAACAGCATGGTCATGTAAACAGTGTGCGACTAATGAAGGATAAGCGCACAGGCAAGAGACGTGGTTTTGGTTTCGTTGAAGTATCTGAAGATGATGCCGATTCCATGATCAGCGCACTCAATGAGTCAGAGTATATGCAACGAACCATAAAGGTACGTGTAGCAAATGAGCCTAAGCACCCTTCAGTGGCTGAATCTTAAGGGAACCGAAACCCATTTCAGTTAGCGAGACTTGCAAGGCCTCTTTATATTCGATCTCAGCACTGCAGTAGACCCGATAAAGCGGATGTTGATCATCCGCTTTAATTTTGTCTTGTAGAAGGAACTCTACTCTACGTGCAATTGCTTCCCCTGAATCGACTAACACAACATCCGCCCCCATCACCTGTTGGATTTCTTCTTTCAATAAAGGGAAATGAGTACAACCTAGAACAGCTACATCGATATAACCATTCAAGGGTTCAAGTACCTTGGCAAGTTGCTCTAGATCCACAAGTGACTTTCTCAGCTTTTTCTCCGCCATATCCACCAGCGTTGTACTGCCTAGTAGCTTTACATCTTTATCAGCAGCAAAGTCCTTAATTAGGTCGTGGGTGTACTCTCGAGTAATGGTTGCAGGGGTTGCAATCAGCCCCACTCCAATGTTCGCCCTCTGAGAAGCTGGCTTTATAGCAGGCACCACACCTACTACAGGGATAGAGAGCAGTTGTCGTAACTTAGGTAAGACGACCGTACTTGCGGTATTACAGGCTATTACCACTAGGTCTATGTTGTGAGATTCGACAAATTGAGAAACGTATTGGCAGGTGCGCGAGATAAGCTCTTCTTGCGGGAGCTCACCATAAGGGTAGGCTTGGTTATCGAAGATATAGGTACAGCTAAGGTTAGGCATCTTGGCTTTGATATCCTGAAATACAGAAAGACCGCCAACGCCTGAGTCAAACATTAAGATGGTTGTTTTTGACATACGAACTGTTACCTACCTTACTCGCAGTGCGCGCTACTTTAGCAAAATTCAAAAGTTAATCATCTACTATTATGAGTATGAACACGTGCACCCTTCAAAATTTGGGTATAGAATCTGCGCCTATTTCAATCAATTAGGAAAAATGCATGTCCATTCCTCAAACCAGCTCTGACTCTTATCAAGTTCAGCTCGACGAAAAGACCAAGCGTCTACAAGCGATGTTCTCTGATTATGAGATGCCTTCTCTAGAGGTATTCCCATCTCAGGAGCAACACTATCGTATGCGTGCTGAGTTTAGAGTTTGGCACGAAGGGGATGACCTGTATTACATCATGTTCAACCAGGAGACTCGCGAAAAGTATCGTTTAGACCAGTTCCCGGTTGCTAGCCGTATTATCAACGATCTGATGCCTCTATTGATTGAAGCAGTAAAAGATAAACCTGTATTGCGCCATAAGCTGTTCCAAGTAGACTTCCTTTCTACCCTTAGTGGTGAAGTGCTTGTCTCTCTTCTTTATCACAAGAAGTTGGATGACGAGTGGATTGCGCTTGCCAAAGAGCTGAAGCAGACCCTAAATGACGAAGGCTTTAACCTGAACCTGATCGGCCGAGCTCGTAAGATGAAGATCGTGCTAGACCAGGAGTACGTGATAGAAAAGCTAAACGTATTCAACCGTACTTATACCTACCAGCAGATCGAAAACAGCTTTACCCAACCAAATGGTAAGGTTGCAGAGAAGATGCTTGAGTGGGCGGTCGATTGTACTCGAGACTCTAAAGGTGACCTTCTTGAGCTCTACTGTGGTAACGGTAACTTCTCTCTTGCGCTAGCACAGAACTTCAACCGCGTACTGGCTACTGAGCTTGCGAAACCATCAGTGGATTCGGCGCAGTTCAACATCAAGGCGAATGAGATCGACAATGTTCAGATCATCCGTATGTCAGCAGAAGAGTTTACTCAGGCAATGGAGGGTGTGCGTACCTTCCGTCGTCTAACCCAAGCGGGTGTAGACCTTAAGACCTATGACTGTAATACCATCTTCGTCGATCCGCCGCGCGCAGGTATGGATGAAGGTACTTGTAAGATGGTTCAGGCTTATGAGCGTATCCTTTATATTTCATGTAATCCGGATACTCTAAAAGACAACCTAGAGATCCTAGGTAAAACGCACAACATTACTCGCTTCGCACTATTCGACCAATTCCCATATACCCATCATATGGAAATGGGCATCATGCTAGAGCGAAAGGCATAGAATAAAAAAGGCGAGGTTATTAACCTCGCCTTTCTGTTTAATTCGTTTGGCCAAAATAGCCAAGCCTTCTACCTACCCAGACCAATAGCACCATGGTCACTATAATAGAGAAGAAGTTAGTTCCGGCATCTGGGTACTGAGCCTTGATGAAGGCCGTATGACCAAAGAAGCCGATAAAGAAGCTACCTAGCCCCAACATTGGGAAGTCTTCAGCCACTGGAGACTTCAGATACTGTTGATACATCGCCTGAACTGAAAGCACTAAACAGATCAGTGGAAAGATAGAGAAAGAAAAACCAGGCACTGAAAAAGCCGAAAGCAGAGCACTAATACTCATACCGCTAATCAAGGCCAATAGAAGTGACTTTTTATCTGAGTTAAGGGTGTTCGACATTGTTTCCTCTTTTGTTCTAATCGTCATTGCTTTGGTAGTTACTCATTGCATGAGCCCCCAATGAAAGCATTCGAACCTGTGTTATCAAGCGTCTTCCGCGCTCTTGTCTTAGTTCTGGTTCAAGGTCTAAAAGTTCCGCTCCCGAACTAAATACCAAGGTAACCACAGCTTCGGCCTGCAAAGTAGCAAGCTTACGTGGTAGGTCTTGAGTGGTTAAGTAGTCAGAAAGCTCAGTAATAAAGAACTGAATCTCGCGTGCTACCGCAGAACGGAACTCTTCTGAAGTACCCGAACGCTCACGCAATAGCAGGCGGAAGATATCTGGATTGTTTTCAATGAACTCTAGTAGCGTCTCTATGGAAGTCTGAATAACACTACGGTCCGGTTGGATTCTCTCACGTGCCTGACGCATCAACTGACGAAGAAGCAAGCCAGCTTCATCTACCATCACCAAACCAAGCTGATTCATGTCAGCGAAGTGACGATAAAAAGAGGTTGGAGCTATTCCCGCTTCTCTAGCTACCTCTCTCAAACTCATGCTTGAGAGACTGCGACCGCAAGAGAGCTGATTGAACGCTGCATCGATTATCGCTCTTCGTGTTTTCTGTTTCTGTTCAGCTCTGACGCCCATGCTTTTACTACTAGAAAGTTATTTCGTGTCAATTAAGCCTAATTAGAGCAGGCATTGCAAACGCTCAATCTTTACAAAGTGATCTTTATTGTGAAGCTGTCCACTTAGTGAGTCCGTGTGTGTTTACCTAATCCCACATTTATTTAAAATGCCCGTAACAAAACAAGGAGGTCTGTGTGACTCGTCGTGCTCATTTTGATGTAATCGTGATAGGTAGTGGTCCTGGTGGTGAAGGGGCAGCTATGGGACTAACCAAGGCTGGCTTTAAGGTTGCCATTGTCGAGCGAGAGAAGAGTGTTGGGGGCGGATGTACACACTGGGGTACCATTCCTTCCAAAGCACTGCGTCATGCAGTTAGTCGCTTTATTGAGTTCAATAGCAATCCCCTCTTTTGCAAGAACAACCAAAGCCTAAATGCTAGCTTCGATGACATATTGTCTCACGCTAAAACGGTTGTAGATAAGCAGACCAACCTAAGACAAGGCTTCTACGATAGAAACCACTGCACCCTTATCTTTGGTGAGGCCAACTTTAGCGAAGCCAATACCATTCAGGTAAAGACACCCGATGGCCGTATCGAAGAATATACTGCTGATCGCTTTGTTGTTGCCACTGGCTCTCGTCCATACCGTCCATCCAATATCGACTTTGATCATCCTAGGGTTTATGACAGCGACTCTATCTTGAGATTGCACCACCAGCCAAGGCACATCATCATCTATGGTGCTGGGGTTATCGGCTGTGAATATGCCTCTATCTTCCGTGGCCTAGGGGTGAAGACTGATCTGATTAATACTCGCAAGCGTCTATTGTCATTCCTAGACAACGAGATCTCCGATGCCCTCTCCTACCACTTTGGCAACAACGGTGTAGTTATTCGCAATGATGAGATCTACGACAGAGTAGAAGGTACTGATGATGGCGTGATACTGCACCTAGAGTCCGGCAAGAAGATGAAAGCAGATTGCTTGCTGTATGCGAATGGACGTACGGGTAACACAGACTCACTAAACCTTAGCGTTACCGGTCTAACACCAGATTCACGCGGACAGCTAAGCGTTAACAGTGATTACCAGACTGAAGTACCACACATCTATGCGGTAGGTGATGTGATTGGCTACCCGAGTCTTGCTAGTGCGGCTTATGATCAGGGGCGTTTCGTCGCTCAGGCTATAGCCGAAGGTCAAGTTAAACAGCACCTTATCGAAGATATCCCGACCGGTATCTACACCATCCCAGAGATCAGTTCTGTTGGTAAGACAGAGCAAGAACTTACCGAAGCCAAGGTGCCTTATGAAGTAGGACGCGCCTCCTTTAAGCATCTGGCTCGCGCACAGATCTCAGGTAAAGATATTGGCAGCCTAAAGATACTCTTCCATAGGGAAACGAGACAGATTTTAGGTATCCACTGCTTTGGTGAGCGTGCCGCAGAGATCATTCATATCGGTCAAGCCATCATGGAGCAGCCTGGGGAAGCGAATACCCTAGACTACTTTGTAAATACCACCTTTAACTACCCTACTATGGCTGAGGCCTATCGTGTTGCAGCGCTAAATGGCATAAACCGACTCTTCTGATCAATTAGAGGGCAGATTGTAAAAACTGCCCTTTTTTCCATGAGTTGATAAAGATAACCGCGAGGCTCAGGCCGCGAATTCCCATAAAGGTCAACATAGCTAGCCATAGAGCGTGGTTTTCCAAACTGGATGAGAGCGCATATACAGCAAAGAAGCTTAATGCAGACAAGAACATGGTATTACGCATATCTTTGCCGCGGGTAGCTCCGATAAAGATGCCATCAAACAGATAACTCCATAGCGCAACCATAGGCATTAGCGCTAGCCATAGTAGATAGATAGAAGCAGTGGTACGCACCGAGTCTATATCACTGATCAGAGCTACTACGTGATCTCCTAATATTAAGAACACTGCACTGAAGCCTAAGCAGATCACCACTCCCCATACAAAGGTACCTGCAATAGATAAACTAAGCTGCTCACGATTCTTAGCCCCTATAGCTTTACCTACCATAGCCTCAATGGCGAAAGCAAAACCGTCCATCGCATAAGAAACAATGAGTACAAAGCTCATCAGAACCGCATTAGCTGCCACTATGTCATCACCAAAGTTAGCCCCTTGGAAGGTCATAAAGGCCAATACAGCTTGTAGACACAAAGAGCGCAGGAAGATATCTCGATTTAGGCGTAGAAAGCGATTCATCCCTAGGAATAAATCCAAACCCTTATCTTTTAGGCTAGAAAGTGAGAGCTTTACTGAGCGCCCCCACAGCTTAAAGCAGAAAAACAAACCCACCAGCAGACCACAGTAATCTGCGATGACCGATGCAGCGGCAGCCCCTGCTACGCCATAGTTAAGCACCACCACAAATAGGATATCGAGAATGATATTGACTAAGTTAGTGACTATCACCAACCACATCGGAGCTTTGGCATCTTGATTTCCCAAAAGCCATCCTAGCATCACGAAATTCATCATCGCCGCTGGCGCACTCCAAGCGCGCACAAAGAAATACTCCTGTGCGTAGGTCTTTACCTGAGCGCTGGCATCACTAAAGCTCATTGCGATATCGAAGATAAAACGATGCAAAATCAGGAACGCTAGGGCAAAGAATAATGCCATGCTGATGCCTTGGATAAGCACGCCCGCAAGCTTAGAGCTATCTTCTGCACCTTTAGCCTGCGCAGATAAGCCAGTTGTAGACATACGCAAGAAACCAAATAGCCAGAAGATCATGCTGATCATAGTGCTACCGAGCGCCACACCACCTAGATAATAAGAATGTTCAAGGTGCCCCACTACGGCTGCATCCACCAGACCCAATAGCGGCACAGTAATATTGGACAACACCATAGGAATAGCTAAAGCGAGGATGCGTTGGTGTAGCGTCCAATCAGAAAATACAGGCGTGAGTCGGTGGAACATTTTTATCTCGTATATAAAAAATCAGCGCCCCTAAATTGGAGCGCTGAGTCAAAACAGTCAAGGATTAGATTTATATCCAATCACTATTGCGAATAATGCCTACCGCAATACCCTCTATTGCGAGATGTTGCTGAGTAAGGTCAACCTTGATTGGCGATAGCTCTTCGTTTTCTGGATGAAGAAGCACAGTTGATCCCTTTCTCTCCAGACGCTTCACCGTTACATCATCATCAACACGAGCAACAACTACTTGGCCATCCCGTACATCTTGAGTCTTATGCACTGCAAGAAGGTCGCCATCCATTATACCGATATTCTTCATACTCTCGCCGTGAACACGAAGCAAGAAATCAGCTTGAGGCTTAAACATTTGAGGATCAACCTGATAGTGAGACTCGATATGTTCTTGAGCTAGGATAGGTTCACCTGCTGCAACATTACCGATCAACGGCAAGCCGTCATCGTCGTTTGCACTATCTTGCAACAAGATACGAATACCCCGCGACGCTCCCGGAATAATCTCGATCGCCTGTTTCTTGGCGAGCGCTTTTAGGTGCTCTTCGGCCGCATTGGCTGAACGAAAGCCTAGTTCACGCGCAATCTCTGCTCGTGTTGGCGGCATACCTGTGTCTTCGATCTTAGTCTTGATCAGGTCGAATACCTGTTGCTGTCGTGGCGTAAGCGGTCTCATAAGTCACCTGTTATTTTGTACAGTTAACTGTGAGTATATCCAGTATGGATGAATTATCAACCATTACTGAACTATGATGCGGATATTAAAGAAGTTTTTCTAAAAGTCAGGGCTAAGTTAGAAAAACAGAGCCTCTGCCCAGATATAGGCCACCAGTGCTAGAGCAACAAATACTGCTGCTGAACCGATATCCTTAGCACGACCTGCTAACTCATGCACCTCTGGACCAATTCTATCCACCACGGCCTCTACCGCCGAGTTCATCAGCTCAGCGATCAGCACGATAAACACAGATAGAATCATCAACATGCGCTCTGTCTGAGAGACATCTAGGATAAATGCAATTGGGATAAGAACGACTGCGAGGAATACCTCTTGGCGGAATGCGGCTTCGTGTTTGAAAGCGGCTCTAAGTCCTTGAATGGAATACCCAGTTGCCCTGATGATGCGATTGAAACCAGTATTGCCTTTCATTATTCACCTTTCTATTGCTTAGAGCTTCCCTTGCCCAATTTTAAAAGTAGCTAGGGTATACACTTTTTGTTGGGATAACCTAACATTACTACAATTCCAGTTAAAAGGTTCGACCAGTTCTGCTATTCTTGCGACGCTTTATTCACAACCTACTCTTGAAGTGTCATAGACGCGTAAATCAATTGGATATCAAAACCATATGTCTTCAGGTCAAACACTGACGCAATCTCTATTGCAACTGCCACTTAATGTGATGGTGAAGGGAAATCCTGTACCTACCGCTCCCATTAGTGATCTCAATATAGATGTCGAAAAACCTATCGTTTATGCACTGCCATTCGAGTCAAACGTCGACCTTCTTTCTCTTAGAAAACAAGCACTAAAATTTGGTCTTCCTGATCCGCTAGAGCCACTAAAGATTGGCGACCAAAGCTTTAGACGTTATGTCTTCATCTCAACCAATCGTGCAGACAGAGACAAGAACACTTTAGACTCTCTTGGTTCCCAAGCGCTGTTCACCCAACTATTGAAGCTTCATCGCGAGGATCAAGAGTTAGATGTACAGCTGCTACCAATCACAGTTATGTGGGGTAGAAAACCGGGTAAAGAGGGGGCAGACAAGCCTTATCTAGAAAATCTCTCTTCTTGGAAAAAATTCATTGCGGTTCTGACTTCTGGTCGAGACTGTATGATTCGCTTCAGCCCTTTGGTATCCCTGCGCTACATGGCGGAGTCTCATGGTACTGACGAATCTATCGCTCAAAAACTGGCGCGTGTGGCTCGTATCCACTTCTCAAGACAAAAGTTGGCGGCATCAGGCCCTAGTCTGCCTAGCCGTGATTTGTTGTTTAAGCGTTTAATAAAATCAGAAGCTATTAATCAAGCGATTGCTGACGAAGCGAAATCCAAGAACATCAGCATTGAAAAAGCAGAGCAAGAAGCCTTGAAGATCATGGATGAGATAGCGGCTAAGTTCTCTTATTCCCTTATCAAACAAGGTAACTTCGTCCTAACTTGGCTTTGGAACCGATTGTACCAAGGCATCAATGTTAGCAACGCCGCCACGGTACGTAGACTCGCGCAGGATGGACACGAGATAGTGTACGTTCCGTGTCACCGTAGCCATATGGACTACCTACTACTCTCTTATGTTCTTTATCATGAGGGTATGGTGCCTCCGCATATCGCAGCGGGCGTAAACCTTAACTTCTTCCCTGCAGGCCCAATCTTTAGACGCGGTGGCGCTTTCTTTATTCGTCGCAGTTTCAAGGGTAACAAGCTTTACTCAACTATATTCCGCGAATACCTAGCCGAGCTTTTTGTTAAGGGTTACTCAGTAGAATACTTCAGTGAAGGTGGCCGCTCTCGTACTGGTCGCTTGCTTCAGGCGAAAACGGGTATGTTGGCAATGACAGTACAAGCCATGCTTCGTGGTCTAAACCGTCCTGTAACTCTAGTGCCAGTCTATATCGGCTATGAGCACGTAATGGAGGTTTCGACCTATGCCAAAGAGCTTCGTGGTAAACGCAAAGAGAAAGAGAATGCGGGTCAGGTACTGCGCACTATTCGCAAACTGCGTAACTTCGGTCAAGGCTATGTGAACTTCGGTGAACCTATCCCGCTAAATCAATATCTGAATGAGCAAGTGCCAGAGTGGACTCAAGACATAGGTGCTCCTGATGGTCAAAAGCCTACCTGGATGACACCTACAGTTAATGCTATCGCTGAAAAAATGATGACTCATATCAACGACGCAGCGGCAGCAAATGCACTGACCCTAGCGGCAACAGCGCTACTAGCTTCAAGACAACGAGCTCTTACCAAAGAGAGCCTGATCTCTCAGATTAATTGCTATCTTGAGCTTCTAAAGCATGTACCTTATACAGACCACGCTACTGTGCCAGATAGCACAGCAGAAGAGCTAGTTGAGCACGCTATCTCTCTCGATAAGTTTGTGGTGGGTTCGGACACTATGGGAGACATCATCTCTCTAGACCGTCACCAGTCGGTGTTGATGACCTACTATCGCAACAACATCATCCATATGTTTGCCTTGCCATCGATGGTAGCTCAACTGATTATTCAGCTGCCGAACTGCACCTTGAGTGAGCTAAAGAAAACAATTGCGATCTTGTATCCATTCCTGCGCAAAGAGCTGTTTCTCTCTTACGACGAAGCTGAACTGGAACAGAAGATTGAACAGGTTATCGCCGAGCTAGGCCGCCAAGGGCTGATTGAGGTTAATGGTGAAGAGATCCTGCTGAATCAAGCAAACATTCATACCCTTCAACTTCTATCTCGAACCATCTCTGAGACGTTGCAACGCTACAGCATTGCGGTAAATCTGCTGGTTGCTCAACCTGAACTGGCCAAGGGTGACCTTGAGAAGCTAAGCCAAGTTATTGCGCAGCGCTTAGGACGACTGCATGGTATCAATGCTCCTGAGTTCTTCGATAAAGGGGTGTTTACCGCACTTATCTTTACCCTTAAATCTCAAGGATATCTAGATAGTGATGGTAATTGCGACCTAGCACGAACCCAAGAGTTGGCAGATATCCTGTTACGGATACTTGCTCCAGAGGTGAAGCTCACAATCCGCGAAGGTATTGCTCAAGCCATATAAAAAAAGCCCCGTCAGGGGCTTTTTTTATAAATAACTGATAAAGAGACCGGCTGTCACCGCCATCCCTACATAGTTGTTATTTAAGAAGGCTTGGAAACATGGCGCCCGCTCTCTGGTCTTAATCAACCACTGCTGATACACAAACAAGCCACCGGCGACCAATACGCCCCAGTAGTAAGCAGCAGTCAATGACTCGAGCATGCCAACTAGCAGTAGTAGTGCAATAGATACCGCCTGCAAAACACCAATGATTAGTTTATCGTAGCGACCAAACAAAATAGCAGTCGACTTAATGCCTACCTTAAGGTCATCTTCTCTATCTACCATAGCGTATTGGGTATCGTAGGCGATGGTCCACAGTAGGTTAATCACGAACAAGAGCCAAGCCATTGGCTCAACAGTCCCAGACTCAGCGGCCCACGCCATAGGAATAGCCCAACTAAAGGCCATGCCTAGCACCAATTGAGGTAGATGAGTAAAGCGTTTCATAAATGGATATAGCGCTGCCAACGCAATACCCACAAAAGAGAGCTGAATAGTTAGGGTATTCATGGTTAGAACCAACGCGAATGCCAGCAAACTCAGTACACCAAACAGGACTAAAGCCTCTTTTGCGGTAACCAGTCCACTTGGGATAGGACGCTGCTTAGTACGCTCTACGTGTCCATCGAAGTTTCGGTCAGCGTAATCGTTAATCACACAGCCGGCTGAGCGCATCAACAAAACTCCAATGCAGAATACGATAAGTACTGTCCATTGCGGTTGACCTTTTGCGGCCATCAACAACGCCCAAAGGGTCGGCCAAAGAAGCAATAGACTGCCAATTGGGCGGTCCATTCGCATTAAGAAATAGTAAGCACGAAGCTTAGCAACCGTCATCTGTTTTCCTTTCACTGTATATCGGCGCATCTGGTAGGAATATCTCTGCCACCAGCATAGGCCTTTCATTCATCCATAAACGTGAGCGACGTGCAAAAAGCACTTCTCCAGCAATCTCTACCTGTGCTACCTGCAAGCCATCTCGATAGGCACCCTCGGAGTTGAAAACTGTCACGCCAAGAGGAAGAGAGCCTTGATTTTCAAGGTCATGTGGCTGTGCCGCCAATGAGGTTTGAGGGATCAGGGTTCGGCCGTACACCCAGTCATGTCTATCACCACGCAGAATCACTTCACGCAATAGACAGGCTTCATTGGATAGAAAGCCTTGTTCTTGAGTCGTTAGAGAATCAGCAGGAACCTTACTGTTAGTAAATACCTCAACACTGAGTTCTTCGCATTGCTCAGCCAAACGGTGAGACAAAGAGTCTTTCTCTAAAAGCCAACAGCGTATGTTTGAATCAGGAAAATGGAAAACCTCTGGTTCTTGCCACTTTGCGGATTGGAGGGCGAGTTCAAAGGCTCGAATTAGACTGGTCATAAATTTATTGGAGCTAAACACCCTAAAGATTACTACGTGGGCATTGTAGCAATCTCTAGATGTGCGGTTAACTTAGATTTTCAATTTAAGTGAGCTGAGGCTTTGAACTATCAAACCAGCCTAACATTAGGCCAGCAAATAATCCTGCTAGGTGAGCGGCATTAGCTATAGCCATATATGGCTGAACAAAACCGAGCACAAGCCAGATCAGCATGAAAACAAGGATAGGCTTCTGGATAATCAGCCCTAATTGAGGAGCTCGGGCCGTCATTACCCAGAAATAACCAACTAGCGCATACACGACGCCACTTAAACCACCGAAATTCGCCCCTTCTATCCAGTATTGGGCACAGCCCGACAACAGAGCAGAGACCAAGAAGATCTTAAGTAGCCTTCCTTTTCCTAGCCTTTGTTCTATGTCTCCACCCAGTTGCCACCACCATAAAAGGTTAAAAGTGATATGCAGGATAGAGAAATGCAATACAGCGTGGGAGAAATATCGCCACACTTGGAATTGCTGACTAGCGAAAGCTGGAAAGTGGAACCATTCGAATATCTGTTGTTGCCATCCAATCAACCTTGGAATGTACAACACAATACAGATCGCCATTATCCCCAAAGTCACGACACCCGCTTTAGCCTTTAGCATCTGCATCATGTTTGGCGAAGAATAGCGAAAGACCTGCTTTCTGCTGTCGGCTACCTCCCAAGAAGCGGCCTGATAGCGATTATGGTGTGGATTGGAGGAAAAGGTTTTCAGTTCCTGCTGTACCCTATCGATCTGCTCCTCATCGTGGAGCCATAGGGCAAACATCCCATCACCTTCCGGCATCTGAGACAGGGTTACACCCTGAGATGCCATGTAATCGATGAAAGACTGAGCCAGTCTAGGATTGTTGAATTGAGTGAGACGTATCATTCAACGCTCTCAACCGGCAGTTGCTCTCGCCTCCATGCCTCGAAACCACCATCAACGGTGTAAACCTCTTCGAAGCCTTGATTCAATAGATACTGAGCCGCACCGACACTACTGATACCGTGATAGCACATCACCATCACTGGCTCTTCGTAATCGGACTCTTGTATGAATTGCGTTAGGGTGTGGTCGGTCAAATGGAAGGCATTGGTTGGATGCGCCAAAGCGAAAGACTGTGGGTCTCTAATATCTACCAAACGGGCTTTACCTTGTTGCTGTTTTTCTAGTGCTGATTGCACGTTGATATGTAGTACTTCTTCCATCTGTTTTGTTCTCTTTCAAAAATCCTATCCAAGGCGAGCATAATTTAATATACCGAGCTTTGATACAAGAATGATCAAATTGCCATCACTTGTGGGTAAATCTGTGGATTAAGTTGATAAAGTGGTTTCGAATAAATTGATCCACAATATGTAGTATTGATCTTGGATAAAGTGTTGGATCGTTTTTATTAATCCCCAAACCCAAATAGCATGATAACCCTTGATATACGGCAGTTAAAGACATGCTATATAAATTTATCCCACAGAGTTATCCACAGAAGAGCAATTCTATTTTAGATCCAATAAAAAAGGCCAAGATCATAAATCTTGGCCTTTCTCGAAGTGCTGAGCTAATTAAAGATCGCCAACGGCGCCTTTCAGCTTTTTCATTGCGTTTTTCTCTAGCTGACGGATACGCTCTGCAGATACACCGTAGGTTTCTGCAAGCTCTTGAAGGGTCGACTTCTGATCATCCAACCAACGAGAGCGCACGATGTGTTGGCTTCGCTCATCCAAAGTCGCCAGTGCATTCGCTAGACGCGCGTTAGTGTGATTTTCCCAGTTGTCTGCTTCATAGCTTTCAGCAACGTCTGAATGTTTATCTTCCAGATACAGCGCTGGAGCAACTGTTGGTGCTGAGGCATTGTCATCATCATCGGCAGTAAACTCGAAGGTCGCATCTTGAGCTGCAAGACGAGATTCCATTTCGCGAACCTCTGAAGGAGACACACCTAGCTCGCTGGCTACTGTCTCAACTTCACCTTGGTTAAACCAACCAAGACGCTTCTTGTTCTTTCTCAGATTGAAGAACAATTTACGCTGAGCCTTAGTCGTGGCAACCTTAACGATACGCCAGTTACGCAACACATACTCGTGAATCTCGGCTTTAATCCAATGAACGGCAAAAGATACCAAGCGAACCCCTACTTCAGGGTTGAAGCGCTTAACTGCCTTCATTAGACCGATGTTACCTTCTTGAACTAAGTCAGCCAGTGGCAGACCGTAGCCAGAATAACCTCGAGCGACATGAACAACAAAACGCAAATGAGATAGGATCAGCTCTTTCGCAGCCTCAATCTCACCTTTGTAATGTAAACGCTCGGCCAGTTCTCTCTCTTTCTCAGCGGTCAGCATTGGGTAGCTGTTGGCTGAGCTGATGTAGCTGTCTAGGCTATCTTGAGATACCACTGCCATTGCAAACGTTTTATTAGTCATTCAATTCCTCTTTCACTGAATCGTACTACTTAATCCACTGTTAATTTAGCGAGTGCTAAAAAAAGGTGGACTGAATATTATGCACAGAAATTCGTCTAGAGCAAGTTCAAGTCTGTGAGTCAATGCATAGAGTTGAAAGCTTGCCCTAGGGTAAGACATAGAAATTTTAGGTAGGTTCAATTTCAGAAAGATGACGACGTGCCGAAGCTTGTGCAGCAAATAGACCAAGGAAGCCACCAAGTAGGAACAGAATTAAGGTTTCATCGATATCTAGACGAGTAAAACCAAAGCTACTGTCATAAAGGCTGGCCACCAGCTCAACTGAGCTGCCCAACACAAGAGAAAGAACTAGGGTCACCAACCACGCCAGTATGGCACCTAGTAGCCCCAACCACATACCCGAATAAAGATATGGTCTTAGAATATAGCTATTGGTAGCACCCAAGAACTTCATGACCTGAATCTCTTGCTTGTGAGCAAGCACACTAAAGCGCATGGTATTGCCAATGATAAGCACCACAGCAATGAGCATCATCACTGCAAGTGAGACCGCTAGAGCGCTACTCAACGTCTTTACCGCATCGAATCGCTGTAACCAATCCTTATCCAGACGAATATCGGTAAAGTCGCTCTTGTGTTGCTCAGCAAGCTGAAGAATGTGTCGCTGAGCTGACTCGGTGGCTTGTGCAGGGTGGATTACCAATAGCGCAGGAAGTGCATCCTCATCCAAAAGGCTCATAGTACTCTCAAAGCCAGATACCTGACTCAGATCTGCCAAGCCCTGTTGGGAAGAGATATACTCAACCATTTCAACCGCGCTATCACTTTCTATCTCATCCTTTAGCAGCATAATGCGAGCTTCAGGGGTGCCCTCTTTTAGATAGGCGCTGATAGCTGCAGGCTGATTCACCTGCTCAGAAGCGATTACTACGTTCTTTGCGACTACATACAAGCTCGCTGGAAGTGCTAAGATAATGGCAATAACTGCAAGGGTGAACATACTGCCGAGAGGTCTTTGAACAAGATCCCTCAGTGCGCCCTTAGCCACTAATAAATGCGAACGGAAGTAGCCGACTTTCGCAACCTGTCCCTTATTGCCCATAGCCAGCAGCCTCACTCAAAAATCCTTGGTTAAGTTCAAAGCGACGATACTGACGACGCTGTTCCATCATGCCCACATCGTGGGTCGCAATAAGGATGGAAACGCCTGCTCGGTTGAACTCCTCAAACAGTCTAAAGATGCGATTCGATAGCTCAGGGTCTAGGTTACCCGTAGGCTCATCGGCCAAAAGCAGAGTGGGTCTGTTAACCACCGCTCTTGCGATACCCACACGCTGTTGCTCACCACCAGAGAGTTGAGAAGGCAGGCAACGCGCTTTATCCAAAAGACCTGTTTTATCCAGAGCGGCGTTTACGCGACGCTTGATTTCATTTTCAGCGTAGGACTCGATACGCATCGGTAAAGCCACATTGTCGTAAACACTTCGATCCATCAACAATCTGTGGTCTTGGAACACGATACCGATATTACGACGCAAAAACGGGATGTCTTTATCGCTGATACGGGTGATATCGTGCTCGTTAAATAAGATCTTTCCGTCTGTTGGCCTTTCCATGGCGCAGATTAATTTGAGTAAGGTACTCTTACCTGCACCTGAGTGCCCACCAAGAAATGCCATCTCACCCTTTCGCAGGTGAAAGTCCACCTTTTGTAGGGCCTGATGACCACCGCGATAAGCCTTACTTACCTGTTGAAAATTAATCACTTAACTATCCTTGCGCTTTGGACTTATTCGTCTCGACTAAATAGAGCTTCGATGAAATCTTGGGTCTCAAATGGACGTAGATCATCGATACCCTCACCCACACCGATAAAGCGGATTGGGATATTGAATTTGTCTGCTAGAGCAAAGATAACGCCACCTTTAGCGGTGCCGTCGAGTTTAGTCAGTGTAATACCAGTAACCGGAGCAACATCGCTAAACAGTTTTGCTTGGCTGATAGCATTCTGGCCAGTACCTGCATCTAGGGTAAGCATGATTTCATGGGGAGCGCTGTCATCAATCTTCTTCATTACGCGAACAATCTTGCGAAGCTCTTCCATCAGATTGCTCTTATTCTGCAATCGACCTGCTGTATCTGCGATCACCACATCGTAGCCACGCGCTTTAGCTGCTTCGATAGCATCGAAGATAACCGAAGCACTGTCAGCACCTGTGTGTTGAGCGATAACTGGAACTTCGTTGCGCTGCCCCCAAACCTGAAGCTGCTCAACCGCGGCTGCACGGAAAGTATCACCTGCGGCTAGCATCACCTTCTTACCTTGAGATTGGAATTGCTTGGCAAGCTTACCGATAGTAGTTGTCTTACCGACACCGTTTACGCCAACCATTAAGATGACATAAGGGGTCTTTTTCTCATCAACCTCTAACGGCTTCTCAACCTGAGTCAAGATCTCTGCCATCTCCTGCTTAAGCAGATCATACAGAGCTTCACCGTCTTTTAGGTCTTGGCGAGAGGCTTTTTCGGTTAGGTTGTCGATGATCTTCATGGTGGTTTCCATGCCCACATCGGCAATCAATAGCTGTTCTTCTAGCTCTTCGAATAGGTCATCATCGATCTTCTTGCCTTTAAACAGGCCAAAGAAACCGGCGCCTATGTTGGCTTTGGTGCGCGCCAGGCTGCGCTTAAGGCGAGCAAAGAAACTCTCGGTAGGCTTTTCTTGAACCTCTGGTTGTACAACTGGTGCTTGTAACTCTTCAGGTTCTTCTTCGGCTACAACCTCTTCAGTAACTTGTTCAGTTTCAGCTACCGGCTCAGTAGTTTCGGTTTCTTGCTCAACCTCAGAGGCTTGTTGTTCTAGCACTTCCTCTTGTGAGGCTTGCTCTTCTTGAGTTTGTTTCTGTTCCGCTGGAGCTTGTTCTTCGTCACCGAATCCAAGCCACGACAGCAACCCGCGTTTCTTCTTATCCGTCATCGGAATAAATCCTGTTTTTTACTTCTGGGCGAGACATAGCGAACGCTTCGTGCCAATTCACCATGATAGAAATTGCGTTTAAGAGTACAATTCTAAAATATTCAAGCTAAAACAGCATCAAAAATAGCATGAGAAAACAACAACGCTCCTCAAGTGGCAAAAACACAGGTAAAACTCGAGCGGGTTCAGGCTCTATTCGAATTATCAGTGGCTTATGGAGAGGACGAAAACTGCCGGTTCACGACGCCGAAGGGTTAAGACCCACAACTGACAGAGTAAAAGAAACTCTATTCAATTGGATTGCCATGGATGTACCACGAGCCAAGTGTTTAGATCTTTTTGCCGGTTCTGGCGGCCTTGGTTTTGAGGCAGCGTCGAGACAAGCAGAAAAAGTCACCATGTTGGAGCTTAATAAAGAAGCCCACGCACAACTAGTGAAGAATGTCTCAACGTTAAAAGCAGACAATATTGAGGTTCTAAACAAGGACAGCCTGGAATTTTTGAAGAATAACGGCGAACCTTACGACCTCGTCTTCATCGATCCTCCCTTCCGCAAAGGGTTACTAGACGATGTTGTGAATCTGCTGGAGAGCAATCACTGGTTAGCCGATGATGCGCTAGTGTATATAGAGGCAGAGAAAGAGCTCGAATTACCAGAATTACCATCGCACTGGCATCTTCATCGCGAGAAAGTCGCAGGTCAGGTGCGTTTTCAACTGTTTACGAGGCAAACACCATGAAATACCTACTGATCTTGGCTAAGGCGGCCATCGCTTTTGTCTGGTTTGTACTTATCTTCAACATCTTCCAACCGTTTCCAGGCAAAGCCGCCATCGCTCTGTATATCATGACCGCATTCTTGCTGATCATGCACGGCATTCAAGCTGCCATCTTTATCGGTGCGTTTGGTGACAAGATTAAAGTCACCAGTTGGGAGAAATGGTCAATACTCATCTTCGGTATCTTCGCCCTGTTAGACATTCGCCGTAAGTACATGATGTAAAAGAAATTAGCCTCGATTTATCGGGGCTTTTTTGTGTCTGTGTAGAGCAGTATTTTTCAGAAAAAAAAGCCCTGCTCTTTGAGCAGGGCTTCTGTGTAGTGGTCGGTGAAGAGAGATTCGACGCGGCGGGCTTCCGCACCCGACAGTTGTTTTGTTCAGATAAAGAAAAAGCTCATCATTACTGATGAGCTTTTCTAATAGTGGTCGGTGAAGAGGGATTCGAACCCCCGACCCTCTGGTCCCAAACCAGATGCGCTACCAAGCTGCGCTATTCACCGAAATAATGGGGTGGCTAACGGGATTTGAACCCGCGACAACTGGAATCACAATCCAGGGCTCTACCAACTGAGCTATAGCCACCATCAAATTGTTGTACATCGCTGATGTTAGCCATGTAGTTGAATCAAGCTTCTGCGTGATTCTAAATAGTGGTCGGTGAAGAGGGATTCGAACCCCCGACCCTCTGGTCCCAAACCAGATGCGCTACCAAGCTGCGCTATTCACCGACTTATGTTTCGTCCCGATTAAATCGAAACTGGAAGCAAAGCTACCAAAGAATGGGGTGGCTAACGGGATTTGAACCCGCGACAACTGGAATCACAATCCAGGGCTCTACCAACTGAGCTATAGCCACCACTATAATTTTTTACCGAATTCGCCTCCGAAATGGCACGCCCGAAAGGATTTGAACCTTCGACCTTTGGCTCCGGAGGCCAACGCTCTATCCAGCTGAGCTACGGGCGCATGCCCTATCGGCGGAGTGGAATAATACGGATATCACACTTTCGCGTCTAGTACTTTTTGCAGTTTTTTTTATGATTGCACTTTTTTTCAACGAAACCAGTAAATAATCGTCAGTTTGCAGATGTGATTTAACCCGCGCCCCTGACAAGAGATGGTTTAATGCAACAAACATAAGATATATAATCACCCAACATTTACAACACCTTAACAGTCGATTTTAATTATTTTCATCTGATCGGCGTACATTTCGTACAAATTGTTAGGCGCTTTCCCAGGAATTAAAAGAGAGTTAATGGATATGCCTCGTAAACTAATCACACTCGTTACAGCTGCGCTAGTATTTTCCGGCGCAAGCCTTGCTGCTACTAGCCAAGATGAATACGACGCAATTGCGGAACGTATCAAGCCTGTAGGCGATGTTTACCTAGCAGGTGCAGAGCCAGAGCAAACTGCAGCAGCTGGCCCACGCGATGGCGCGACTGTTTATGGTACTTTCTGTATCGCTTGTCATGGCTCTGGTGTAGGTGGTGCACCTAAACTAGGTGACGCTGGCGATTGGGAAGCTCGTATCGCACAAGGTAAAGACGTTATGGTCGACCACGCAATCAACGGCTTCAACGCTATGCCAGCAAAAGGTGCATGTATGGACTGTTCAGATGATGAGATCGTCGCTGCGATCGACCATATGATTGCAGGTTTATAACAGCCACTGCGCGTTATAAGAAAGGATGGCCGAAGCCATCCTTTTTTATTTCTTGAACATAGCCCGAAGGTTGGCGATATGTGCTTGCCCTTTTTGCATTCGCTCTTCTTTGGTCTGCTCTTTTTTCTTACTCTCCCACTCAACATCATCGAATGGCAGTTCCTCTAGAAAGCGACTCTGAGTTGGTTTAATAAGCTCACCAAACTGTCGGCGTTCTTTACACATTGTAAAGGTAAGCTCTTTTTGCGCTCGGGTGATGCCTACATACATAAGGCGACGCTCTTCCTCTACGTTCTCTTCATCTATGCTGGTTTGGTGCGGCAAGATACCCTCTTCCGTGCCCATCAGGTAAACATAAGGAAACTCCAGACCTTTGGATGCGTGCAGTGTCATCAGCTGAACCTGATCTGCATCTTCATCGTCTTCACCACGCTCCATCATGTCGCGTAGGGTTAAGCGCTGAACTACCTCTTTTAGCGTCTTCTCTTCATTGTCATAGTTGTCGCCCTCAAGGTCGGCTACGATCCAAGAGTAGAGATCGGAGACGTTTTTCATACGCATCTCAGCCGCTTTCGGGCTGGAAGAAGTCTCGTACAACCAATCTTCATAGTTGATGTCTCGCACTAGACTGCGCACCGCTTCTACCGTATTACCACGCTCCGCATTATCGGATACACGTACTATCCAATCGGAAAAGCGACGAAGGTTCTCTAGTCCTCTGCCACTTAGAGTCTGCTCAAGCCCTAACTCAAAAGAGCACTCAAACAAGCTCTTACCACGCATATTGGCGTAGCTACCAAGCTTCTCTAGGGTAACTGGACCTATCTCTCGACGCGGAGTATTCACAATACGCAGAAACGCATTGTCATCATCTGGGTTTACCAAGACTCTCAGATACGCCATCACATCCTTGATCTCAGTACGAGCAAAGAAAGAAGTGCCACCTGAGATCTTGTAAGGAATGCGGTTTTGCATCAGAGCTTTCTCTATAAGGCGAGACTGATGGTTACCACGATACAAGATGGAATAATCTTTATAGTTGCTGCGATTCAAGAATTTGTGCGCAATGATCTCACCGGTAATGCGCTCGGCTTCATGCTCTTCATTCTTGGCTAACAATACCTTTAGCTTTTCCCCATCAGGCAATTCAGAGAAGAGTTTTTTCTCATACACGTGCGGATTATTCGCAATCAGTATATTGGCACTGCGCAGAATACGGCTGGTTGAGCGATAGTTCTGTTCAAGTTTAATAAGCTTCAGGCTCGGATAATCTTCACCGAGTAAAACAAGGTTTTGTGGTTTGGCACCGCGCCAAGAATAGATAGATTGGTCGTCATCTCCTACCACGGTTAGACGTCCACGCTCACCCACCAGCAATTTCACCAGTTCATACTGACTGGTGTTGGTATCTTGATACTCATCCACCAATAGATAGCGGATTCGAGATTGCCAGCGTTCGCGAACCTCTTGGTTGCTCTTTAGTAGCTGCACCGGCATCAAAATCAGGTCATCAAAGTCGAGGGCATTGTAGGCCGTCATCTGGCGTTGATAGAGCTCGAAGCAATGGGCAAACAGCTTGTACTGTTCCCCTTGCGCCGTTGCCGCGGCTTGTGCTGGGCTCAGCATATCGTTCTTCCAATTGGAGATAGTGCTGAGGAGCTGACGTAGTAGGTCTTTGTCGCCTTCAAGCAACTCTTCGGTGAGCTCCTTGAGCATAGCGAGCTGATCTTGGTCATCGAATAGAGAAAAACCAGCCTTCAGACCCAGCGCCTTATATTCACGACGAATAATATTCAGACCCAATGTATGGAAGGTAGACACCATCAAACCCTTGGACTCTTGCTTACCCAAGGTTTGACCCACACGCTCTTTCATCTCACGCGCAGCTTTATTGGTAAAGGTTACTGCCGCGATATTGCGTGCCTTGTAACCGCACTGCTGAACCAGATAAGCAATCTTATTGGTGATAACACGAGTCTTACCCGAACCCGCCCCTGCCAGCACTAGGCATGGGCCTGATACATATTTAACGGCTTGGTCTTGTTGGGGATTGAGTCGCATTGGATCACCTTAATCTCGAGTGGGCGATAATCATACTTGTCACCCGTTTTGAACGCCACTTGAATTTATATGAATCAATTTGCTTACTTATAGTTACAAGTTGTTGCATTTATAACGGTTATAACTATAAAATGAATGAACGTTCATTCATTTCACTAAGGTTGATATGTATGGCTACTAATAATAAGCGTCAAGACATCCTAGATGCCGCGACAGCAATCCTGGCTAGAGACGGCTTTAACGGCCTATCGATCCAGAAGTTAGCCAAAGAAGCCAAGATGGCTGCGGGCACGGTTTATCTCTATTTCAAAGATAAAGATAGCGTGATTGCAGAAGTAAGGCTTTGGCTAGCAAAGCAGATTGCTGATGCTATTCAGAAAGATGTCGATGACTCACAGCCTTTAAAGAAGCAGTACGAAACCATGTGCCACAATATTTGGAGTATTGGCGGCTCGGGTCTAGGTTTACTTAAAACTCGTATTCAATATGAATCTCTACCTACTCCGTTGGATAAAGAGATCACGAATACAGAAAGAAGCTATTTCTACAAAGTAGATGAGATGTTTAAGAAAGGCCGAAGCAGCGGTGAATTTTTAGATTTACCAACTACCGTTTTATTTTCTCTAAGTCTGGAATCATGTGTAGCGCTGACACGTAAACACTTTCAACAGATTGAAGAAATAGACGCCAACACTTTCGAACTGGCCATCCAAGCTAGTTGGAAAGCGATTCAAAATAGATAATTTGGAGTAAGGTTCCATGAAAAAGTGGACTGTAATTATGTTGCTGATCGCAATCGCCCTATTTGGCAGTGTGATCGGCTTTAATCTATTCAAGCAGCAGAAAATAGCTGAATATATGGCGAACCGACCGGAACCTGAGTATCCGGTTACCGTTATGACAGCGAATGCTGAGGATTGGACGCCAAACATTGAGGCCATCGGTTTCATCGAACCCCTTCAAGGCGTAACCCTAACCTCTGAGACCAGCGGTGTTATTCAACGTATTGGTTTTAAGTCTGGCGCTACCGTTACTGAAGACCAACTGCTTGTAGCTTTGGATTCTGACGTTGAGCGCGCGAACTTAAAGAGTGCACAAGCTCGCTATCCAGCGGCTGAAGCAAAATATAAGCGTTACAACGGCCTATTCAAGAAAGGCGCTGTATCTCAAGCGGACTTTGATGAAGCGACTGCTGCTTACTTCTCTTTGCAAGCAGACATCGAGAGCCTAAAGGCGACTATTGATCGTCGTGAAATTCGCGCACCTTTTGCAGGCGTTATCGGTATCCGTGGCGTAAACCTTGGTGAATACCTACAAGGTGGCAGCCGTATCGCACGTCTTGAAGACATCAGCGTTATGCGTCTTCGTTTCACAGTTTCTCAAACTGATATCTCTCGCATCCACGTTGACCAAGATGTACATATCCAAGTGGACTCATTCCCTGGCGAAGTATTCGAGGGCACTATCTCTGCTATCGAGCCTGCGGTTAACTATCAGAGTGGTCTGATTCAGGTTCAAGCAGACATCCCGAACACACAAGGTAAGCTACGTAGTGGTATGTTTGCACGCGCTCAGGTGGTTCTGCCAACGCTTCATGATCAGGTAGTGCTTCCGCAGACCGCAATCACCTACACCCTATACGGTGACAGCGTTTATGTTCTGAACTCAGAAACCAACCGGGTTGATCAGCGCGTGGTTAAAGTGGGCGAACGCAAGCTAGATAAAGTGCTTATCCTAGATGGCATTAAAGCAGGTGAAACAATCGTAACCTCTGGTCAAGTTCGTCTAAGTAACGAAGCTAAGGTTAAGATCGTAACCAGCGACGCAACTACTCCGCCAGCTGAAATTCCAATGCTGTAAGGACACAATGATGCGATTTACAGACATATTTATAAAGCGACCGGTCTTAGCTATATCTATTAGCTTTTTGATCGCTCTGCTTGGTCTGCAAGCGGTATTCAAGATGCAAGTGCGCGAATACCCAGAGATGACCAATACGGTAGTAACCGTAACGACCAGCTACTATGGTGCAAGTGCGGACCTTATCCAGGGCTTCATTACTCAGCCATTGGAGCAGGCTATCGCTCAGGCCGATAACATCGACTATATGACTTCTCAATCTGTGCTTGGTAGCTCTACCATCACGGTAAACATGAAGCTAAATACCGATCCAAACGGCGCACTGGCTGACATACTGGCAAAAACCAACTCGGTTCGTTCGCAACTTCCTAAAGAAGCGGAAGACCCGACGGTAACCATGTCGACAGGCTCCACAACTGCGATCATGTACATCGGCTTTACCAGTGATGAGCTAGAGTCGAGTCAGATCACTGACTACCTTGAGCGTGTTGTAAACCCTCAGCTATTCACGGTTAACGGTGTATCTAAGGTCGACCTATACGGTGGTATGAAGTACGCGCTGCGTATCTGGCTGGATCCACAAAAGATGGCTGCTCTACAGCTTACCTCTACCGATGTAATGGGTGTGCTGAGTGCGAACAACTTCCAATCAGCGACTGGTCAAGCAACGGGTCTGTTCGTTCTGTATAACGGCAGCGCTAACACGCAAGTGGCTAGCGTACATGAGCTAGAAAACCTAGTAGTTCGTCAGGACAAGGGTGAGGTAATCCGTCTAAGCGATATTGCTAAGGTAACCCGTGCGAAGAGCCACGATATCTATCGTGCAAGTGCCAATGGTCAAGAAGCGGTTGTAGCAGCGGTAAACGGTGCACCAAGTGCAAACCCAATCAACGTTGCGGCTGACATCCTTGAGCTACTGCCACAGCTAGAGAAGAACCTGCCAAGCAACATCAAGATGCAGGTAATGTATGACTCTACTGTTGCTATCAATGAGTCCATCTACGAAGTAGCTAAGACCATCATCGAAGCGGCACTGATCGTACTGGTAGTTATTACCCTGTTCCTAGGTTCATACCGCGCGGTACTTATCCCTATCGTAACCATTCCACTCTCCTTGATTGGTGTGGCTATGTTTATGCAGGCATTGGGATTCTCTTGGAACCTGATGACGCTACTGGCTATGGTTCTCGCCATCGGTCTGGTGGTAGATGATGCGATCGTTGTATTGGAGAACGTAGACCGGCATATCAAGCTTGGGGAGACCCCGTTTAGGGCTGCCATCATAGGTACGCGTGAGATCGCTGTTCCTGTAATCGCAATGACGCTAACGCTAGGTGCGGTATATGCGCCGATCGCGCTAATGGGTGGTATCACAGGCTCCTTGTTTAAAGAGTTTGCTCTCACCCTCGCCGGTGCGGTATTCGTATCCGGAATCATCGCACTGACCTTGAGCCCTATGATGTGCTCTACCATCTTGCGTGAAAACGAAGAGCCTAACCGCTTCGAGAAGTTTGTTCATACCAAGCTAGATGCATTGAGTGAGTCCTACTCGCGTGCTCTAGGTTCAGTAATGAAGCACCGTAGTGTGGTAATTGCCTTTGCCGTGATCGTGTTCGGTAGTTTGCCACTACTGTTCAAGTTCATCCCGAGTGAGCTTGCGCCTTCAGAGGATAAAGGTGTGGTTATGTTGATGGGTACAGGTCCGTCGAATGCGAACCTAGACTATCTGCAAAACACCATGAACGATGTAAACAAGATCTTGAGTGACCAGCCAGAGGTGCAATTCGCTCAGGTGTTTACCGGTGTTCCAAATTCAAACCAAGCATTTGGTATCGCTTCTCTAAAACCTTGGAGTCAGCGTGAAGCGAGCCAAGCAGAGGTAACCAACCGCGTATCTGGTCTTGTATCTAGCATCCCAGGAATGGCAATCACTGCATTCCAGATGCCAGAACTACCGGGTGCTGGTTCAGGCCTGCCGATCCAGTTTGTTATCACTACACCAAACAGCTTTGAGAGCCTATTCCAGATCGCGACCAACGCTCTGACGGCAGTAAACAGCTCGCCAATGTTTGTCTATTCGGATCTTGACCTGAACTACGACTCGGCAACGATGAAGATTCAGATCGACAAGGACAAGGCTGGTGCCTACGGCGTAACCATGCAAGACATAGGTACAACCCTAAGTACCATGATGGCGGATGGTTATGTAAACCGCATCGACCTATATGGTCGTTCTTATGAGGTAATCCCTCAGGTAGAACGTAAGTTCCGTCTAAACCCAGAGTCGATGAACAACTATTATGTGCGTTCATCTGATGGCCATGCTGTGCCACTGGGTAGCTTGATCACTATCGATGTAGTGCCTGAGCCTCGCTCTCTGCCACACTTTAACCAGCTGAACTCTGCCACTATTGGTGTAGTACCAGCTCCGGGTGTTGCAATGGGTGATGCGATCAACTGGTTTGAGCAAACCGCTCAAGATAACCTGCCAGCAGGCTACAACCATGACTATATGGGTGAGGCTCGTCAGTTCGTAACCGAAGGTAGCGCACTATATACCACCTTCCTACTGGCAATTGCTATCATCTTCTTGGTACTGGCAATCCAGTTCGAATCAGTGCGTGACCCACTGGTAATCATGGTGTCTGTACCTCTTGCGATTAGTGGTGCACTTGTAGCGCTGGCATGGGGTCTCTCCTCCATGAACATCTACTCTCAGGTTGGTTTGATCACCTTGGTCGGTCTGATCACCAAACACGGTATCTTGATCTGTGAGGTAGCGAAAGAAGAGCAGTTACATCATCAGAAGAGCCGTATCGATGCGGTAATGGAAGCAGCTAAGGTTCGTCTGCGTCCTATCCTGATGACCACAGCGGCTATGATTGCAGGTCTTATCCCACTGATGTACGCATCTGGTGCGGGTGCTCAGCAAAGATTCAGTATCGGTATTGTTATCGTTGCAGGTCTTGCGATTGGTACTCTGTTTACCCTATTCGTACTGCCGGTTATCTATAGCTTTATCGCCTCAGAGCATAAACCTCTGCCTGAGTTTGAAGAAAAGCAAGCGTAATCAACAAGGGCTCGTTATCGAGCCCTTTTTTGTGAAGCAAGCGGTCAATTTTACCTGCGACAACTTGCCCATGATTGCTTAGAATAGGTGAAAAGATTAAGGAGTATTATCAATGTTTGACCCTAAAAAGCTTGAACAGGTTGCTAAGCAGATCCACGAATCTATGCCTCAACCAGTTAAAGACCTAGGTGCGGATGTAGACCAGAAGGTTCGTCAGGTTATCCAAGGCCAACTAAATAAGCTAGACGTTATCAGCCGTGAAGAGTTTGAAGTACAAACTCAGGTTCTGCTTCGTACTCGTCAAAAGCTAAACGAAATGGAACAGAAGATCGCTGAGCTAGAAAAGAAGCTAGGTGACAAGCAGGAATAAACTGCACTGAATAGAACAAAAGCCCGAGCCTAGCTTGGGCTTTTTTGTGCCCGCTAGATACGAAAAAGCCCCCGATTTCTCGAGGGCTTTGAATTGTTTAGCTTTTCGGAGATTAACCGCCTACTGCGATGCGCTTCATATCAGTCATGTAGCCACGTAGCTCTTCACCGATGTACTCAACTGGGTGGTTACGGATAACTTGGTTGATCTCGATTAGAGTCGCATTGTCTACTTGGTTTGATTCCTCTTGTAGACCCTTACCAATCACGTCAGTAGATACTGAAGGCATGAACTTCTCACGTAGCAGCGGAGTCGCAACGTTAGCGAATAGGTAGTTACCGTATTCTGCAGTATCAGAGATAACTACGTTCATTTCGTATAGACGCTTACGTGCGATAGTGTTCGCGATAAGCGGTAGCTCGTGTAGAGACTCGTAGTAAGCAGACTCATCGATGATGCCAGATGCAGTCATAGCTTCGAACGCTAGCTCAACACCCGCACGAACCATAGCAACCATTAGGATACCGTTGTCGAAGTACTCTTGCTCAGAGATCTCAACATTGCTCTCTGGGTAGTTTTCGAAAGCTGTTTCGCCAGTCTCGGCACGCCAGCCTAGTAGGTTCACGTCATCGTTTGCCCAGTCAGCCATCATAGTGCTAGAGAAGTGACCTGTGATGATGTCATCCATGTGCTTGTTGTAAAGCGGACGCATTAGGTCTTTTAGCTCTTCAGAAAGCTCAAACGCTTTAACCTTAGCTGGGTTAGATAGACGATCCATCATGTGCGTGATACCACCGAATTTCAGTGCTTCTGTGATGGTTTCCCAACCGTACTGAAGAAGCTTACCTGCATAACCTGGTTCGATACCGTCAGCGATCATCTTCTCGTAACATACGATAGAGCCAGCTTGTAGCATGCCGCATAGGATAGTTTGCTCACCCATTAGGTCAGACTTAACCTCTGCAACGAAAGAAGACTCAAGACAGCCAGCGCGATCGCCACCAGTTGCCGCAGCCCATGCTTTCGCGATATCCCAGCCTTCACCCTTAGGGTCATTCTCTGGGTGAACCGCGATTAGTGTAGGAACACCGAAACCACGCTTGTATTCTTCACGAACCTCAGTACCTGGGCACTTAGGTGCAACCATAACTACTGTTAGGTCTTTACGAACTTGCATACCTTCTTCAACGATATTGAAGCCGTGTGAGTAACCTAGTGCAGCGCCTTCTTTCATTAGAGGCATTACAGTCTCAACAACGTTTGAGTGTTGCTTATCTGGAGTAAGGTTAACTACTAGGTCCGCTTGTGGGATAAGAGTCTCGTAGCTGCCTACTTCAAAACCGTTCTCTTTAGCGTTCTTGAACGACTGACGTTGTTCATCGATAGCTGCCTGACGTAGTGCGTAAGCAACGTCTAGACCAGAGTCACGCATGTTCAAGCCTTGGTTTAGGCCTTGAGCACCACAACCTACGATTACAACTTTCTTGCCTTTCAGGAAGTCTGCGCCTGTTGCAAACTCGCCACGATCCATGAAGCGACAACGACCTAGTTGATCCAACTGCTCACGCAGGTTAAGTGTATTGAAATAGTTAGCCATGCTGGGCTCTCCTTAAAAAATTCTTTCCGTAGTTCGACATTTCTTGTCGATTGGTTTCATACTAATTCAGACTAAAGGTTGCTTAAAGTGATATATTCACAAGTAATCATTGCAAAACATGCAACATACAAGTGATTCACATGAACATAAAAAGCCTACAGATTTTTCTGCACCTTTGCGAGAGTAAAAGCTTCACAAAAACCGCTTGTGCGATGCACATCAGCCCTTCGGCTTTAAGTAGACAAATCAAACGTTTAGAAGAGGAAGCACAGCAAGTACTCTTCATCCGAGATAACCGCAGTGTAGAGCTAACTACAGCAGGTAGAGAGTTGCTGCCTGTGGCGCATAACATCACTAACCAGTGGCAAACCTTTACCAGTAATTTCTCTGACCAGCAGGATGTGTTGAAAGGAGAGATACGCCTGTTTTGTTCAGTGACTGCTAGCTACAGTCACTTGCCTCAGTTGTTATCTGAATTCCGACTATTGCACCCTTTTATTGAATACAAGCTCAGCACCGGAGACCCGGCACAGGCGATAGAAAAGGTGCTGAATGATGAAGCGGATATCGCAATATCAGCTGAAGCAGATAACCTACCCTCGAGAGTAGAATTCGAGAATATTAGTGATATCTCTCTATCGGTCATTGCACCAAGAGGTGTCGCCAACCTAGAGAGTCTGTTGGCCGATCCTATCGACTGGGATGCTATCCCCTTCATTGTGCCTGAAGAAGGTACCGCAAGGGATAGGTGTAATACCTGGTTCAAACAAAACCGAATCAAACCAAATATCTACGCCCAAGTAGCAGGCCATGAGGCGATTGTGAGTATGGTGGCCCTTGGTTGTGGTGTGGGTATTGCACCTGATGTGGTTATTAATAATAGTCCGGTTAAAGACCATATCCAGAAGTTGGACGTTGCACCTGTAAAGCCTTTTAAACTAGGTGTCTGCTGTAAACGATCTCAGCTCAATAACCCACTGATAAAAGCACTATGGAGTGTGGCTGAGGCTAACTATATCTCTAGCTAGAATTTTTCATATATTCAGAAACGAGAAAACCCGCGTAAAAGCGGGTCTTTGGATACGAAAAAGCCTCGTCAAAGACGAGGCTTTAGAATACTAACCTGGCGATGTCCTACTCTCACATGGGGAAGCCCCACACTACCATCGGCGCTATTGCGTTTCACTTCTGAGTTCGGCATGGAATCAGGTGGGTCCACAATGCTATGGTCGCCAAGAAAATCTTGTTTTGCTTCAGAATCTTCATCATCTGACAGCAAGAATAGTGGTGCTAGTACCCAGATTTGAACTGGGGACCTCACCCTTACCAAGGGTGCGCTCTACCAACTGAGCTATACCAGCAAAGTTTTAGTCTCGAGAGACACAAAAACCCGCTTCTAGCGGGTTCTCGTTTAATTTAAAGCCTGGCGATGTCCTACTCTCACATGGGGAAGCCCCACACTACCATCGGCGCTATTGCGTTTCACTTCTGAGTTCGGCATGGAATCAGGTGGGTCCACAACGCTATGGTCGCCAAGCAAATTCTTAAAATTCGGAAAGCTATCTAAAAGTTCATCACACAATCAACGTTCTATCTTTGAGTCCAACTCAAAACCTCTTAGGTGTTGTATGGTTAAGCCTCACGGGCAATTAGTACAGGTTAGCTCAACGCCTCACAACGCTTACACACCCTGCCTATCAACGTTCTAGTCTCGAACAACCCTTCAGGACACTTAAAGTGCCAGGGAAGACTCATCTCAGGGCTCGCTTCCCGCTTAGATGCTTTCAGCGGTTATCGATTCCGAACTTAGCTACCGGGCAATGCCATTGGCATGACAACCCGAACACCAGAGGTTCGTCCACTCCGGTCCTCTCGTACTAGGAGCAGCCCCCTTCAATCTTCCAACGCCCACGGCAGATAGGGACCGAACTGTCTCACGACGTTCTAAACCCAGCTCGCGTACCACTTTAAATGGCGAACAGCCATACCCTTGGGACCGACTTCAGCCCCAGGATGTGATGAGCCGACATCGAGGTGCCAAACACCGCCGTCGATATGAACTCTTGGGCGGTATCAGCCTGTTATCCCCGGAGTACCTTTTATCCGTTGAGCGATGGCCCTTCCATTCAGAACCACCGGATCACTATGACCTGCTTTCGCACCTGCTCGAATTGTCATTCTCGCAGTCAAGCGGGCTTATGCCATTGCACTAACCTCACGATGTCCAACCGTGATTAGCCCACCTTCGTGCTCCTCCGTTACTCTTTGGGAGGAGACCGCCCCAGTCAAACTACCCACCAGGCACTGTCCTCACCCCAGATAATGGGGCTAAGTTAGAACATCAAACATACAAGGGTGGTATTTCAAGGATGGCTCCACCAATACTGGCGTACTGGTTTCAAAGCCTCCCACCTATCCTACACATGTAGGCTCAATGTTCAGTGCCAAGCTGTAGTAAAGGTTCACGGGGTCTTTCCGTCTAGCCGCGGGTACACTGCATCTTCACAGCGATTTCAATTTCACTGAGTCTCGGGTGGAGACAGCGTGGCCATCATTACGCCATTCGTGCAGGTCGGAACTTACCCGACAAGGAATTTCGCTACCTTAGGACCGTTATAGTTACGGCCGCCGTTTACCGGGGCTTCGATCAAGAGCTTCGACTTACGTCTAACCCCATCAATTAACCTTCCGGCACCGGGCAGGCGTCACACCGTATACGTCATCTTACGATTTTGCACAGTGCTGTGTTTTTAATAAACAGTTGCAGCCACCTGGTATCTGCGACTCCCAATAGCTCCATCCGCAAGGGACTTCACCGTCGAGAGCGTACCTTCTCCCGAAGTTACGGTACCATTTTGCCTAGTTCCTTCACCCGAGTTCTCTCAAGCGCCTTGGTATTCTCTACCCGACCACCTGTGTCGGTTTGGGGTACGATTCCTTATAATCTGAAGCTTAGAGGCTTTTCCTGGAAGCATGGCATCAATGACTTCACCGCACGTAGCGGCTCGACATCGTATCTCAGCGTTAAGAAAGTCCGGATTTACCTAAACCTTCCGCCTACATACTTGAACCTGGACGACCGTCGCCAGGCCCACCTAGCCTTCTCCGTCCCCCCATCGCAATTATAAGAAGTACGGGAATATTAACCCGTTTCCCATCGACTACGCCTTTCGGCCTCGCCTTAGGGGTCGACTTACCCTGCCCCGATTAACGTTGGACAGGAACCCTTGGTCTTCCGGCGAGGAGGTTTTTCACCCCCTTTATCGTTACTCATGTCAGCATTCGCACTTCTGATACCTCCAGCAGCCCTTACAGACCACCTTCAACGGCTTACAGAACGCTCCCCTACCCCGCTAATAAAATTAGCAGCCGCAGCTTCGGTGTATAGCTTAGCCCCGTTACATCTTCCGCGCAGGCCGACTCGACCAGTGAGCTATTACGCTTTCTTTAAATGATGGCTGCTTCTAAGCCAACATCCTGGCTGTCTAAGCCTTCCCACATCGTTTCCCACTTAGCTATACTTTGGGACCTTAGCTGGCGGTCTGGGTTGTTTCCCTCTCCACGACGGACGTTAGCACCCGCCGTGTGTCTCCCGGATAGTACTCAATGGTATTCGGAGTTTGCAAAGGGTTGGTAAGTCGGGATGACCCCCTAGCCTTAACAGTGCTCTACCCCCATTGGTATTCGTCCGAGGCTCTACCTAAATAGATTTCGGGGAGAACCAGCTATCTCCAGGTTTGATTGGCCTTTCACCCCTAGCCACAAGTCATCCGCTAATTTTTCAACATTAGTCGGTTCGGTCCTCCAGTTGATGTTACTCAACCTTCAACCTGCCCATGGCTAGATCACCTGGTTTCGGGTCTATATCCAGAGACTGAACGCCCAGTTAAGACTCGGTTTCCCTACGGCTCCCCTAGATGGTTAACCTTGCCACTGAATATAAGTCGCTGACCCATTATACAAAAGGTACGCAGTCACACCACGAAGGTGCTCCTACTGCTTGTACGTACACGGTTTCAGGTTCTATTTCACTCCCCTCACAGGGGTTCTTTTCGCCTTTCCCTCACGGTACTGGTTCACTATCGGTCAGTCAGTAGTATTTAGCCTTGGAGGATGGTCCCCCCATATTCAGACAGGATATCACGTGTCCCGCCCTACTCGATTTCACTGATGATGCGTCGACAACTACGGGACTATCACCCTGTATCGTTGAACTTTCCAGAACATTCGTCTAACGCATTAAAAGCTTAAGGGCTAATCCAATTTCGCTCGCCGCTACTTTCGGAATCTCGGTTGATTTCTTTTCCTCGGGGTACTTAGATGTTTCAGTTCCCCCGGTTCGCCTCTTACACCTATGTATTCAGTGCAAGATACTAGCTTATGCTAGTGGGTTTCCCCATTCAGAAATCCCAGACTCAAATGGTTTTTACTACCTAATCTGGGCTTATCGCAAGTTAATACGTCTTTCATCGCCTCTGACTGCCAAGGCATCCACCGTGTACGCTTAGTCACTTAACCATACAACCCAAAGAAGTTTCTTAAGGTTGATGAATCAAATCACCAAAGTTGTCTGCAATTATTTAAACATGATGCAGACTCGATTTTGCCGGACTCAAGTATTTGTCTCCGCTTTTTAATAAAAGCAGAAGCAAAAATCCAAGAACACTTGATTGTGTGTTGGTACCTAAATCATAAAGATTTAGGATTTGAGAACTTTTAATTGAATATTGTTAATCAAACAATATTCGTCAGCTTTCCAAATTGTTAAAGAGCTTGATTCAAACTAATGAACCATTTTTAAACACACTCCAAAGAATGCTTAAAGATGGTATCCCGTAGGGGAGTCGAACCCCTGTTACCGCCGTGAAAGGGCGGTGTCCTAGGCCTCTAGACGAACGGGACACTAGTTTGCTCTATTAAACCATATCAATCTGTGTGGACACTCATCGTGAATAATCATCGTATAAGGAGGTGATCCAGCCCCAGGTTCCCCTAGGGCTACCTTGTTACGACTTCACCCCAGTCATGAACCACAAAGTGGTGAGCGTCCTCCCGAAGGTTAAACTACCCACTTCTTTTGCAGCCCACTCCCATGGTGTGACGGGCGGTGTGTACAAGGCCCGGGAACGTATTCACCGTAGCATTCTGATCTACGATTACTAGCGATTCCGACTTCATGGAGTCGAGTTGCAGACTCCAATCCGGACTACGACGCACTTTTTGGGATTCGCTCACTCTCGCGAGTTGGCCGCCCTCTGTATGCGCCATTGTAGCACGTGTGTAGCCCTACTCGTAAGGGCCATGATGACTTGACGTCGTCCCCACCTTCCTCCGGTTTATCACCGGCAGTCTCCCTGGAGTTCCCACCATTACGTGCTGGCAAACAAGGATAAGGGTTGCGCTCGTTGCGGGACTTAACCCAACATTTCACAACACGAGCTGACGACAGCCATGCAGCACCTGTCTCAGAGTTCCCGAAGGCACCAATTCATCTCTGAAAAGTTCTCTGGATGTCAAGAGTAGGTAAGGTTCTTCGCGTTGCATCGAATTAAACCACATGCTCCACCGCTTGTGCGGGCCCCCGTCAATTCATTTGAGTTTTAATCTTGCGACCGTACTCCCCAGGCGGTCTACTTAACGCGTTAGCTCCGAAAGCCACGGCTCAAGGCCACAACCTCCAAGTAGACATCGTTTACGGCGTGGACTACCAGGGTATCTAATCCTGTTTGCTCCCCACGCTTTCGCATCTGAGTGTCAGTATCTGTCCAGGGGGCCGCCTTCGCCACCGGTATTCCTTCAGATCTCTACGCATTTCACCGCTACACCTGAAATTCTACCCCCCTCTACAGTACTCTAGCCTGCCAGTTTCAAATGCGGTTCCGAGGTTGAGCCCCGGGCTTTCACATCTGACTTAACAAACCACCTGCATGCGCTTTACGCCCAGTAATTCCGATTAACGCTCGCACCCTCCGTATTACCGCGGCTGCTGGCACGGAGTTAGCCGGTGCTTCTTCTGTCGCTAACGTCAAATAATGCAGCTATTAACTACACTACCTTCCTCACGACTGAAAGTGCTTTACAACCCGAAGGCCTTCTTCACACACGCGGCATGGCTGCATCAGGCTTGCGCCCATTGTGCAATATTCCCCACTGCTGCCTCCCGTAGGAGTCTGGACCGTGTCTCAGTTCCAGTGTGGCTGATCATCCTCTCAGACCAGCTAGGGATCGTCGCCTTGGTGAGCCATTACCTCACCAACTAGCTAATCCCACCTGGGCTAATCTTGACGCGAGAGGCCCGAAGGTCCCCCTCTTTGCTCCGAAGAGATTATGCGGTATTAGCCATCGTTTCCAATGGTTATCCCCCACATCAAGGCATATTCCCAGGCATTACTCACCCGTCCGCCGCTCGACGCCCTTAACGTTCCCCGAAGGTTCAGTTAAGTCGTTTCCGCTCGACTTGCATGTGTTAGGCCTGCCGCCAGCGTTCAATCTGAGCCATGATCAAACTCTTCAATTAAAGTTTTGTTGTTCCGAAGAACGGCTCAATGAATACTGACTTCAAAATCACTAAGTAATTTTAAAGCTATTATCGTTCCAACAGAACGATAATGAATTGACTGTGCCAAGTCTTTCGACTCGTTTGGTCACTCAGTTCATTGATAAATCTTTTTGGATTATCATCAACGAGTGCCCACACAGATTGATAGGTTTAAATTGTTAAAGAGCTTGCTTTTTCGAGACTTACCTCTCAAAGCGGACGGCCATTCTAGCGATTTGAATCTCAGTGTCAAACACTTTTTTGCTTTTTATTTTGAGAAGTCTTTTCTCATCAAGTTGAAGCAAATGATTCAAGGCTTTTGGCCTCTGACCACCGCTGAAGCGTTGTGCGCTCTGCCGTGTCAGTGAGGCGGCATTATAGAGACTTCCGTCACACTGGCAAGCGTTTTTTTGAAGTTTTTCGCATTTTATTTTTGCTCGCTCAGAAAACAAACAACCCGCACAAATGGCGGGCTGTTTTCGTCTGTTTTTGCTTCTATTTAGATAAAAGCAAAGGCATCTGAATAGATCTGCTCAACACGAGCCTTTTTATTATAGATAAACTGCTCTCTTGCGCTGCCCGCCATCTCAAAGCGGCCTGCTATATAGACGTCATAATTAGAAAGGTCTTCGAAGTCACCCATTACTGCTTGGATAACATTACCAGTCTTGCCAGTCCAAACGCCTTCATCATCTTCTACTACCGGAACAAAATGGATGTTGCTGTGCTCAGCTTGAAGTTGCTCTAATTCAGCAAATGCATAAAGCTGCCCTTTATTACGTGCACCCCAATATAGATAGATGTCGTTATTCAGATTTTGGCTGATGCAGTGATCCAGAATAGAGCGCACATAGCTAAAGCCAGTGCCACCAGCAATCAGTAGAATTGAGCGCTCGCCTTCTTTAAGAAAAGCGTCACCATGTGGTGCATCAATATCAATAGTGCCATCTTCAGCTAACGCCTTTTGCATACGCTGAACTACCTCAAGGGCATAAAGGTTTTCTTCGGCAGCGCCAATGTGCAGTTCAAGCTCACCTTGATGACGGCATGGACTACTAGCAATCGAGAATGGACGGCGGTCCTTCTCACCCATTACGACCATTAGGTATTGACCCGCTTTAAAGTCTACTGGTGTTTCTGGGTGCAGTAGCACTCGAAAGGTGTTACTCGCTAGGGGTTCAATAGATTTTACTGTACATGAAATGGTCATTGTTTCCTCTACATCTTACTCATCAAAGGTAAGGACTAAATCAGTAGTTGCGCATGCTTGGCATGCAAAGACCCAACCTTCTGCTTGCTCTTTCTCTGTGAGCATAGGCTCAAGTTGATATGAGACTTCGCCTTTTACTAATCGGCAGAGACACATACCACATGCACCCACTTGGCAACGGTTAGGGAATAGGATGTCTTGCTCTATGGCTGCATCCAATATTGTTTGTTGTTCAGCAACGGTGAATTGTACACCACTGGGTAAAAGTTCAACCCGGTACGTCATAGAATATTGAGCTCATCCCAAATTTGGTCAATTTTAGCGACGAGCTGCGGGTCTTTCTTGATTGGATGACCCCACTCTCTTTGGGTTTCCCCTTCAAGTTTGTTGGTGGCATCCATCAGGATAAACTGAGGGATTTGCTGTTCAGTTTGAATAAAGTGCGTATCGCGAGATGGATCCATACGGGTTGTGATAGCCCAGATAACATCATTCCAGTCACTTACGACCACATCATCATCACAAGCAATCACCATCTTAAGGTGCAGCTTACCGACAAAGGTCTGCTTGATTACCTCAAGCAACTCATCTACCTGACCCGCTCGCGTCTTATCTATAGAGACGATTATTGTACCCGACTGAGCTTTAGGAACATGGAGATCCAAAACCTCTGGATACATCTGTTTAAAGGCCTGAATAGTCTGCTCCAGCTCTGAGTCTGTTATTTCAGGTTTTGTATATCCGTTTAGCTCTTTATCCGTAGCCAGTTCCGCATCCCACTTTTTAGTGACATCCAAACCCATCTTAGAACCTAAGCCCACCACTGGAGAGGCAAAGTCTAGAGAGTCGATAGGAGTATTTTCTATCATCACTAGATCGCGCTGTGGCTCGAAATACTCACCCATAGCGGCAACTACTTCTCCCCAATCACGGCCATCTACAGATTCGTCACACACCAATACAAACTTGGTGTACATAAACTGACGAAGGAAGGACCAAACTCCCATCATCACCCGCTTAGCGTGCCCCGGATACTGCTTCTTCATAGTTACTACCGCAAAGCGATACGAACAGCCTTCAGGTGGCAGATAAAAATCCGTTATCTCTGGAAATTGCTTTTGCAGGATAGGAACGAATACTTCGTTCAAAGCCACGCCGAGTACAGCAGGCTCATCAGGGGGACGACCAGTGTAGGTACTGTGATAGATAGGGTTGTTACGCATAGTCACATGGGTAACCGTAAACACATTGTGACTCTCGACCTCATTGTAATAACCGGTATGGTCGCCATAAGGCCCTTCGTCTGCAAACTCATTCGGGTCAATATAACCCTCAAGCACTATCTCTGCTCCAGCAGGAACATCGAGGTCATTACTAACAGAGCGCACAACTTCAGTTTTCTTGCCTCGAAGCAAGCCTGCAAACGCATACTCAGATAGGGTATCTGGCACTGGTGTTACAGCACCTAAGATGGTTGCCGGGTCTGCACCGAATGCAACAGACACTGGAAATGGTTTTCCTGGGTTCTTCTCGGTCCAATCGCGTAGGTCTAGAGCGCCACCACGGTGAGCGAGCCAACGCATGATGACCTTGTTCTTACCTAGCTTTTGTTGACGATAGATGCCTAGGTTTTGACGCTTCTGGTTTGGTCCCTTGGTGATGGTCAAGCCCCAAGTCAGTAGAGGCGCGACATCCTCAGGCCAGCAACTCATTACAGGAACCTTGTCCAAGTCCACCTCGTCACCCTGCCATATGATCTCTTGGCAAGGTGCCTTACGTAGCCTTTTCACTGGCATATTTAGTACCTGGCGGAACACTGGGAGCTTATCCAGTGCATCCTTGAAGCCTTTAGGTGGCTCAGGCTCTTTCAAATAAGCTAACAGCTTACCCACTTCACGGAGCTCTTTTACCTGAGTTCTCCCCATACCGAGAGCCACGCGCTCCGCAGTACCAAATAGATTAGTGAGGACGGGCATGTCATAGCCAACGGGATTTTCGAATAGCAGAGCAGGACCACCAGCCCTTAAGGTGCGGTCGCTAATCTCTGTCATCTCATAATCAGGATCGATCGGATGGGAAATTCTTTTTAGAAGCCCTTTATCTTCAAGTTGCGAGATAAAGTCGCGCAGGTCTCTACAGCTCATACATTTCCATTGTGCTTTGGTTTAGCGCAGTATAACAAAGGCCAATATGCACTGATACACGTGCTGCAACAAGTTGGTAACTTTAAGGAAGTGTAATACTTGGGTTGTCCTGCATCAGCTGTTGCAGCCAATTGTTATGACCATAGAACCTGAGGCTATCACTGATCAGCTTTGCCTGTTGCTGATTGCGCATCTTTCCCACCAAGAACTCTTCCACCTGTGGTGAAGTCGTCGCATAGCGCGACAGTAGATGTAAACTGCGCTGCGAAAGTGATGGATTATCACTAGCAACCATTAACTGCTGATGAGCGAACTCACTGTCTTGATGACCTAATCTATCTAGTTCACTATTGATATTGCCATCGGCTTTCATCTTCCATAAAAGCGCGTACAACTCTTGGTCTTTAGAAACAGAGGCTAATGCCACCATAACATTAGTGCTCGGGAGCCATGACGTGATTTTTGGAGCCGTGATTTGATTGATGAGAAACTGCAAACCATCACTTGAAAGTGAGTGAACACTTTCAATAAGAAGACGCTCTCTCTGCGCCACAACTGCAGCATCACCCGATAACCAGCTTCGTAGTTCTAGCTCTTCAGTTTCGACCCCAACATAGAAGTGCATCACCTTCTCATTCAGATGCCACTCATCCAACATACGTTGAGCAATGATCTGATAGCTATAAGCTGGTGCGGAAAACTGAAAGCCTTCGCCCTTTTCTACATAGGTCAGGGTCGGAGCAACCTTCTTTTGCTGGTCCAAGAACACAGCTAAGTCAGAGATATAAACTGGCTCTAGAGCTGCAATATTTTTAAGTGTAAGAAAGCGCACCGCTTCTTGTTGTGGGAACTTGATGCGTTGTAATTGGAACTGGGCCTTATCTGATTGACCAGACAAAACCAAAGATGAAATGTTCTCAGCAGCGCTCTTTACATGAGCGTCATCGAGCAATTGTTGGCGCTCCTGCGCACTGACTTCAACCGCATGGGCGGTTAGCGGCCCGCATAATAATGCCGACAGCACTGCAACTAATAATCCATGTCGCACAGCTAAACTCCTTTTAGCATTGGCTTCCCAGCACCTTACCCGAACGCATAAAAAAACGCCACCTTAATGGTGGCGCATTCTACATAGGTCGCAGATTTTAACAACGTTTGCTTATTGGCGACGCATCGCGTCGAAGAATTCGTTGTTAGTTTTAGTCATTGCTAGCTTGTCGATAAGGAACTCCATCGCGTCGATCTCACTCATAGGGTGAACAATCTTGCGTAGAATCCACATCTTCTGAAGCTCATCTGCCTTGGTAAGTAGCTCTTCGCGACGAGTGCCAGAACGGTTGAAGTCGATAGCTGGGAATACACGCTTCTCCGCAATCTTGCGATTCAGGTGGATTTCCATGTTACCTGTACCCTTGAACTCTTCGTAAATTACTTCGTCCATCTTAGAACCAGTATCTACAAGTGCTGTTGCTAGGATGGTCAGGCTACCGCCTTCTTCTACGTTACGTGCTGCACCGAAGAAGCGCTTCGGACGATGCAATGCGTTCGCATCCACACCACCAGTAAGAACTTTACCTGAAGATGGGATTACTGTGTTGTAGGCACGCGCCAGACGAGTAATAGAATCAAGCAGGATAATCACGTCTTTCTTGTGTTCAACAAGACGCTTCGCCTTTTCGATAACCATCTCAGCAACCTGAACGTGACGAGATGCTGGTTCGTCAAAGGTCGACGCTACAACTTCACCATTTACTAGGCGCTGCATCTCAGTAACCTCTTCCGGACGTTCATCGATAAGTAGAACCATCAATTCACATTCAGGGTGGTTTTTAGTGATGCTTTGAGCAATGTTCTGTAGAAGCATTGTCTTACCCGCTTTTGGCGGAGCAACGATTAGGCCACGCTGACCTTTACCAATTGGCGATGCTAGGTCTAGTACACGTGCTGTAATGTCTTCAGTAGAACCATTACCTACTTCCATAACCATACGCTCGTTAGCGTGCAGCGGAGTCAGGTTTTCAAATAGGATCTTGTTACGTGCGTTATCAGGCTTGTCGGCGTTAACCGTGTTTACCTTCAATAGCGCAAAGTAGCGCTCACCGTCTTTAGGTGGGCGGATCTTGCCAGCAATGCTGTCACCCGTGCGCAGGTTAAAGCGACGGATTTGGCTTGGAGATACATAGATATCATCTGGGCCAGCAAGATAAGAACTGTCTGCAGAGCGAAGGAATCCGAAACCATCTTGTAGGATTTCAAGGACACCATCACCAAAGATATCTTCACCACTTTTAGCGTGGGCTTTAAGTGTTGCGAAGATGATGTCTTGCTTTCTTAAACGAGCAAGGTTTTCAAGGCCAAGGCTTTCACCCAGCTTAACCAACTCAGATACTGGCTTATTTTTAAGCTCAGTTAGATTCATTGTTGTTGATTTAGTACCACTTGCTCTACGAGCACGAGGAGCCGCTAGCGGTTTTTCAGCTGCTGGCTTTTCCGCTGGCTCATCTGCCGCGGCTTTGTCAGTCGCTGGTTTAACTGCTATAGGTTTAGCTGCTGCTGAAGATGCCGATGCTCTGGTTCGAGTTGACGCACGAGGTGTTCTGGTTGTGGTCTTGCGAGTAGTAGAGGTTGGCTTTTCAGATGCAGGGGTCGTCTCTGCGGTCGACTTATCGATCGCCGAGTCCGTCGTAGTCGATGTATTAGATTTAGTAGTCAAAATAAGATCTATTTGTGTTGGTTAGAAGAGGGTTTAGTCTCAGGATTGACCAAGAAAAGAAACTGTATGAATTACGTGCAATAAACTAGCACTAAAAACAAGCCTAGTCTAGCTTGAACAAAAAACAAAACCGTGTATTAAAAAATACACGGTTGTTATAAGAACGCTATTAAAGATTTGCGTCTAGAAACTCTTTTAGTTGAGTCTTGGAAAGAGCACCAACTTTCGTTGCCGCAACTTCACCATTTTTGAACAACAGCAAAGTCGGGATACCACGGATACCAAATTTTGGTGGTGTCGCTGGGTTGTGGTCGATATTCAACTTACCGATAGTCAACTTGCCTTCATATTCGCCGGCAATCTCATCTAGGATTGGCGCAATCATCTTACAAGGACCACACCATTCTGCCCAAAAGTCCACAAGAACCGGGCCCGTAGCTTTGATTACATCACTTTCAAAACCATCGTCAGAAAGTTGCAAAATCGTATCGCTCATCATTAGCTCCAATTAATTTTCTGTCGCTGATTCGATGATAATCAGCAATAAGATTGCTTATTGGACTTGATTTACTTTCTTAATGCAAGCCTAAGCTGATATTCTATGCTCATGAAAAAGACACACATCACAGAGCAAAAGTTCGCCGACTTTGACCTGCACCCTCAGGTGATTGCAGGATTAGATGCAAAAGGATTTGAGTATTGTACTCCGATTCAAGCGTTGGCGTTGCCAGTTGTGCTCACTGGCCAAGATATCGCAGGACAAGCCCAAACGGGCACAGGCAAGACACTAGCCTTCCTGACTGCGACCTTTGACTACCTCATGAAAAACCCTGCTGATGAAGGCCGTAAGCCTAACCAGCCGCGTGCCATTATCATGGCGCCAACTCGTGAGCTAGCTATCCAAATTCATCGCGATGCCGAATCATTAATTGCTTCTACTGGCCTGAAAGCGGCCCTTGCTTATGGTGGTGAGAGCTATGACAAGCAGCTTGCTGAGATCCAAAACGGTGTGGACGTACTGATCGGTACCACAGGCCGTATCATAGATTTCTATAAGCAACGCGTATTTAACCTTCACTACATCCAAGCAGTCGTTTTGGATGAAGCCGACCGCATGTTCGACCTTGGCTTTATCAAAGACATCCGCTTCTTGTTCCGTCGTATGCCAGAGCCTAGTGATCGTCTGAACATGCTGTTCTCTGCAACTCTTTCTTATCGAGTTCAAGAACTAGCATTCGAGCATATGAGCACTCCTGAGCACGTGGTAGTAGAGCCGGAACAAAAAACCGGTCAGCGTATCCAAGAAGAGCTATTCCACCCTTCGAACGAAGACAAGATGGCACTTCTATTGACCCTTATTGAAGAAGAGTGGCCAGACAAAGCCATCATCTTTGCTAACACCAAATACAAATGTGAGTCTGTTTGGGGTCACCTAGCTGCAGACGGTCACCGTGTTGGTCTGCTTACTGGTGATATTCCTCAGAAGAAGCGTGAGCGTATCTTGGAGCAATTCACTAAGGGTGACCTTGATATCTTGGTTGCTACCGACGTTGCCGCTCGTGGTCTGCACATCCCGCAGGTAACTCACGTATTTAACTACGACCTTCCGGACGACAGAGAAGACTATGTACACCGCATTGGTCGTACCGGTCGTGCTGGTGCAAGTGGTCATTCGATCAGCTTTGCTTGCGAAGACTATGCGATCAACCTGCCTTCGATCGAAGAGTATATTGGTCACGCTATTCCGACTTCAGAATACGACACAGAGGCCCTACTTGAGCTTCCTAAACCATTGCGCCTGAAGAGCAGCACACGCCGCCCTTCTTCTGGGCCGCAAGGTGGTCGCAACAATTCAGGACCAAATAAGCGTCGTCGCACCAATCGACCTCGTCACCAACAAGGAAATAGCTAGTTCTAGTATGAGTGATTCATCTCCTTTGTATGCGGCGATCGACCTAGGCTCTAATAGCTTTCACATGTTGGTCGTTAAGCATGTGCATGGAAGCATCCGAACCATGGCTAAGATTAAGCGCAAGGTGCGTTTAGCGGCTGGTTTGGATAACAACAACGCATTAAGCATGGAAGCGATGCAAAGGGGATGGGATTGTCTCGCCTTGTTTGCCGAACGCTTACAAGATATTCCCGCTGAAAATATTCGTATTGTTGGTACTGCGACCTTGAGAGTTGCTACCAACATCGATGTATTTTTGGCACAGGCGAACCAGATACTGGGCAAAGACATCCAGGTCATCTCTGGTGAAGAAGAAGCCGCTACTATCTACCGTGGTGTCGCACACACCTCGGGTGGTAAAGGTAAGCGCCTTGTAGTGGATATCGGTGGCGCTAGCACCGAACTCATCATAGGCCAAGGCTTCGATGCTAAGGTGCTTAATAGCCTATCTATGGGTTGTGTTACCTGGCTAGAGCGACACTTTGCCGACCGCCAGTTAACACCAGAAAACTTTGAGCAAGCGATCGAAGCGGCTAAGCAAGTATTATCTCCTGTTTTGAAACAGTACCAAGACCTCGGCTGGGACATGTGTGTCGGTGCCAGCGGAACGGTTCAGGCTCTACAAGAGATAATGCTAGCGCAAGGTATGGACGAAGTAATTACTCACTCCAAACTTAAGCGCCTGCAGAAACAAGCCATGCGTACTCATGTTCTAGAAGAGCTAGAGATTGAAGGTTTAACCCTAGAGCGTGCCCTAGTCTTCCCTAGTGGTTTATCTATCCTTCTCGCTATCTTTGAGCTTCTAGAAATTGATGAGATGACGCTTGCCGGTGGTGCTTTGCGTGAAGGCATGGCCTATCAAATGATCAGTGAACTGCACCAAGAAGATATTCGTGCGCGCACTGTCGATAGCCTGCAGCAGCGATTCCAGCTGGATAAGAACTATGCGGATCAGGTCTCAGAGACAGCGACTTCTCTTGCAAAGCAGTGTGGTGACGATTTTATCTCTGAACCTACCGCAATTATCCTGCTTCAGACAGCCGCAGAACTTCACGAGCTCGGTTTGACCATAGACTACAAGAAAGCAGGCACTCACAACGCCTATTTGATTCGCAGTCTGGATTTGCCTGGGTTTACACGAGCACAAAAGAACCTGCTAGCAGAGGTAACTCTGCGCTATAAAGAGGCCCTAACTCCTCTACCTGAGCAGTATGCGGTAAGCCGTCAAAGTGCGGAGAATATCTTAAGGCTCTTGAGACTCGCAGTGCTTATTACCCATCGTCGTGATAGCAGTCTGCAACCAAATATCTCGGTAGAGTGCGAGGGTAAAGCCCTTGTGCTGACCCTAGACAAGGCATGGGGAGAACAGAATCCCCTCACCACTGCCGAGCTTGAGATAGAGGCGAACCGCCAAAGTGATGTGGGCTGGCCACTGTCCATCCAATATAAATAATTGATACTAAACCCAGTCTGCACTGGGTTTTTTTAGTCTACAAGGACGTTAACTATGAGCATTATATTAGAATGTATTCGCTGCGTAGGCCGTGGCGAGCGAGGCCGAAGGCCTCTCGACTATGACCAAGCCTTTACCGTTATGGATCAGTTCCTTGAAGGCGAGATCGATGACGATCAGATGGCAATGCTACTGATGTTAATTCGTGTGAATAACGAAACCCCTGCCGAGATTGCAGGCTTCACAACGGCTCTGCGCAACAAAATCCCAACCCTAAAAGCAGATGTCGACTGGCCGGTTTATGCCGGTAAAAAGAGCAAGCTAAACGGTAAAGACCAAGAGCAAAACCTGCCTTGGTCACTGCTGGCCGCTTGGATTTTGGCAAAGCAAGGACACAGGGTTCTTATCCATGGTCATCTAGATATCGGCTCACCACGAATCCATACTCGAGATTATCTGAATCACCTAGGTATCCAAACGGCAGAAAGTGCTGAACAAGCGAGTGAGATTCTGGATCAAGACGGCATTGCCTACCTACCCCTATCTAACTTTGCCCCTATGGCGGAAAAGATGTTGGATTGGAAGAAGCGCTATGGTCTTCGCACGCCAATTAATACCGTGGTACGCGGATTAAACCCCGGACGCGCACCCTTTGGCGTTCGAGGTAGCTTTCACCCAGGATTCCAAGAGCTTCACGCTCATATAGAAGAGAAGATAGGCACCGACAAGTGCTCTGTGGTTTCCTTCAAGGGAGTATCAGGTGAGTCCGAATACAACCCTAAGGTAAGCCAAACAGTATGGACCCATGATGAGCATGGCCTTCGCTCTCACTACTGGGTTGAGAGTTTTAACCCTAGCATTGTCACACCAAAGAAATGCCCTCTTGGGACCCCGGAGGATGATATGGTGCTGATGGCAAACCATGTGGTGGCTTCCCTATCAGCGGTACTGTTCAGCAAACTCAAGGACAAGCACACAGCCGATCAAGAAGCGTATCGTTTATGGAGCGAGTACTGTTCTTAGCGGTAGTCAGATATAGAAAAGGCCAACATTAAGTTGGCCTTTTTCATTTCTACGCCTTAGCGACTAGCTCATCTGAATTATCACTGATTGAAGTCAGTTTAGAGATAAGATAGTTCAGTAGTACCCCATACATAGGGACAAACAAGCCAAGACTGATCACTAGCTTAAAGCCATAATCCACCAGCGCAATCTCTTGCCAATGTTGTGCCATGAAGGCATCTGGGCTGTTATAAAACGCAATAGAGAAGAACGCCAACGTATCCAGAGCATTACCAAACAGTGTCGAACAAGTTGGTGCTACCCACCATTTCTTGGTCTTACGCAAGCGGTTAAATACATGCACATCCAAGATCTGGCCAAGCAGGTAAGCCATAAAAGAAGCGATAGCAATGCGAGCCACGAACAGATTGAACTCGGTAAGTGGAGCAAACCCTTGGAAGCTACCTTGATAGAAGACTACCGAAAGTAGATAAGAGACCAACAGCGATGGCAACATAACCAAGAAGATAATACGTCTTGCCAGTTGAGCTCCAAAGATACGCACTGTTAGGTCTGTCGCTAGGAAGATAAATGGAAAGGTAAACGCACCCCAGGTGGTATGGAATCCAAACACGGTAAATGGCAGTTGAACCAGATAGTTACTGGATGCAATCACCAATAGATGGAATGAAGCAAGGATAAAAAGGGCTTTGCGCAGCTGCGCGGAGGTAAATTGAGTCATCTTGTACCTTTTTAGTAGATGGGGGCGAGGGAACCCATTCGGCAATACATTGCCTTAAACAAAAATAAAGCCCGCTGACAGAGCGGGCTCGGAATTATACATAAGCAATTATAGAGTGCAATAGTTCATTGTTTGAACAAAGCTCTTCCAAGGTTTCATGTGAAACCCTACTTACTGAGCAAACTAGCGATAAATTCCAGCTCTTCGCGACCTTCCTCTACACTCAGTGATTCTAACCATACGCTCTCACTGTAGTGCTCGCCTCGGAGCATCAAGCGGCAACCTTCGAAATCGATCAACCAAGTGTGCAAGTCAGCATCTTGTTGCTTCTCCACAACCTTAGCAGACAGAAGCGCGACGAACTCTTCAGCTAGTTGTGGGTAGGAGTCGTGATCAAACGGAGGAAAGGTAACGATGAGCTTTACCTCGTCAGCAATGTAATGATTGGCTAAGAATTTAGGCATGGCCGGTAATATGCTCCTGAATCAGGTCTAAGAAGACATCTGCGTACTTATCTAGCTTGCGCTGACCAACACCGTTTACCGCCAACATCTCACCGTATGAAGTAGGTAAGATATCCGCCATGTCGATAAGGGTTGCATCACTAAACACCACATAGGGTGGCAGTCCTGCTTCATCCGCCAACTTCTTGCGCAAGTTGCGCAGTTTCGCAAACAGCTTCTTGTCGTAATTCTTGGTAAACACCTTATCAGGCTTAGCAACAACCGCATCTAGGCGTGGCACCGCCAACTCCAACTCAACCTCACCACGTAAGATGGGCCTTGCCTCAGGAGTTAGCTGCAGTGTGCTATTGCGAGTAATATTTTGGGTGAGTAGGCCTTTGTGCACTAGCTGGCGCATAATGCTGACCCAATAGTCATGGCTGTGCTCGCGACCAATACCATAGGTAGACAACTTATCGTGTCCATTCTCTCGAATGCGAATATTCTGCATACCGCGCAGAACCTCGGTCACATAGCCGATACCAAAGCTTTGATTCACGCGATAGACACACGACAACGCCTTTTGCGCCGCTTCAGTACCATTGAAACTCTTGGGTGGGTCGATACACACATCGCAGTTGCCACACTCTTTCTCGCGATACTCACCGAAGTAATGCAGTAATACCTGACGTCGACAGGTTTGTGCCTGTGCAAAGTTACTCATGGCGTTGAGCTTGTGCATCTCAACCTGTCGCTGATGCTCGTCCTCTTTCTCATCCAACATACGGCGTAGCCAGTTGATGTCCGAAGGATCGTACAGCGTCATCGCTTCGGCAGGAAGACCGTCACGCCCTGCTCTACCTGTCTCCTGATAGTAAGACTCGATATTACGCGGGATATCAAAGTGGACCACAAAGCGAACGTTAGGCTTGTTAATACCCATACCGAACGCAACGGTAGCCACTACGACCTGAATATCGTCTTTCTGGAATGCCTCTTGAACAAAGGCACGCTCGTCGGTTTCCATGCCCGCGTGATAACCCATGGCACGGTAACCAGCGCCACACAGCTTCTCGGTAACCATCTCCACCTTCTTGCGACTGCCACAATAGATGATGCCGCACTGGCCGTTCTGGGTGGCTAGGTATCGGATGATCTGAGAAACCGGCTTGGCTTTTTCTACCAAGGTATAACGGATATTGGGGCGGTCGAAGCTCCCTACGAACTCAAGTGGCTCAGACAGTTGCAAACGACCAACTATATCTTGACGAGTAGTGTCGTCAGCAGTGGCGGTCAATGCCATAAAGGGCACGTTGATGAATGCCTGCTTTAGCCTACCCAGTGCTGAGTATTCAGGTCTAAAATCATGCCCCCACTGTGAGATACAGTGCGCTTCATCGATAGCAATCAAACTGATATCTAGGTGCTGCAAGCGTTCGATAAAATCATTCATCAACACGCGCTCAGGAGAAACATAGATAATCTTAATATCACCACTGTGTAAGCGGTTATAGACAGAAATCAGTTCTTCTCGAGTCATGCTTGAGTTAACACACTCAGCGGCAACACCATTCGCTTTAAGCTGGTCCACCTGATCCTTCATTAGAGAGATCAAGGGTGAAATCACAACTCCAACACCGGGAGCTGTCAGCATAGGTACTTGATAACACAGGGACTTACCACCACCCGTTGGCATGATAACTAAGCTATCTTGCCCAGCAAGGGAGGCTTCAATAACCTCACTCTGCCCATCTCTGAACGACTCGTAGCCAAATACATCCTCAAGTATCGACTGAGGAGTAAGGGCATTGGCGAGTTCAAGGGCTTGAGATGTCATCGAGGTACCTAAAGGACGAATCAGCCGAACATTGTAAAGGGCTTACTCAGTGTTGAAAACTCATTTTACTAGCTCAAATGCAACGCCCTCTTTATACTCGCTTTTTTGTTTCTAGAAATACACCAGAATGGATAATCAAACCCAAAATCGCGCCAAGCAAGGGGTAATCTTTGCCCTTGCCGCCTACACCATGTGGGGTATCGCGCCAATCTATTTTAAATCTCTAGCCGAGGTTCCTCCGGTAGAGATTCTTATCCATCGTATTGTCTGGTCCTTCTTTCTATTGGCGGGACTGATTCATTTCGGACAAGGCTGGCATAGCTTTAGAGAAGTAATGAAGAATAAGACCAAGATGCTGTACTTACTGGCTTCTTCAGTACTCATCGGTGGCAACTGGCTGCTCTTCATCTGGGCGGTTAACGCCAACCATATGCTAGAAGCGAGCTTAGGTTATTACATCAACCCGATCATTAACGTCATACTCGGTATGGCGTTTCTCAGCGAACGTCTACGCCCAATACAATGGCTAGCCGTTGCTCTTGCGTTTATCGGCGTAGCTATCGAGCTAATTGCCTTTGGCTCCATTCCATATATCTCTTTCGCTCTGGCTTGTAGCTTTGGCGGGTATGGCCTATTGCGTAAAAAGGTTAACCTTGACGCTCAAACCGGCCTATTTGTCGAAACCCTAGTGCTACTACCTGTTGCCCTTATCTACTGGGCTTTCTGGGCACAGAGTGACACCTCGAATCTGTTTAATAACAGCTGGGATCTAAACACTTTGTTGATGTTGGCCGGCGTGGTGACTACCGCTCCTTTGCTTTGCTTCACCGGTGCGGCAACACGACTCAAGTTGTCCACCCTAGGCTTCTTCCAATACATAGGCCCTAGCCTGATGTTTATCTTGGCTATCACTCTATATGGTGAGCACCTAAGTATGAACAAAGCCAGCACCTTCATATTTATCTGGGCAGCTCTAGTCGTATTTAGCTTCGACGGTATTAAGTATTCAAAGAGCAATAAGAAATGAATGAAGCAACGGTTCTAATCACATTGGCCACGGTACACTTTATTGCGCTGATGAGCCCAGGCCCTGACTTTGCTCTGGTAGTACAAAACTCCACAAGATATGGCAGACAAACAGGGCTTGCGATAGCGCTAGGCCTATCGGTAGGCATACTGATCCACTCTATTTTGAGCTTGACCGGTATCAGCTACTTAGTACATTCCAGCCCTACCTTATTCTTTGTGCTGCAAATACTCGGTGGCAGCTACCTAACTTATATCGGCATCTCTGGGATTAAGGGGATCTACTCTAGTTTTAAGGATCCAAGCGATGCGAAATCACCAACCAAGGATCTAACTCTAAGTGGCAAAAAACAGGCTTTTACTCGCGGCATGACAACCAACCTCTTGAACCCAAAGGCTTTGGTCTTCTTTGTTAGTCTAATGTCTAGCCTAGTACCTGCCACTATGTCAGTCAGCGGTAAACTGGCAGCCCTGTTTATCCTTTGGAGCCTGTCCCTGTTTTGGTTTTCGCTTCTTGCTTGGGCGCTTTCCACTAAGCGAGTGCAGCAAAAGATCATCAATGCCAGTATCTATATCGATTCACTATGCTGTGCACTGCTGACCTTAGTCGGTGGTGCCATCCTATGGCAAGCCATCACAGAGCTCTCAGCAATCGCCTAAGGTATTTGATTTTTCTACATAAAGTGCCACGCTTCTTTCATCCTATGAAACTGGTGTGGCACTTCAATGTTCAAACAATTTCTCACTCTCTCCAGCTCTCTTCTACTCTCCGTTTCCGTTAATGCCAATCAGGCTAGCGATGTTTTAGCCCCCGAGTCAGCGACCGGTTGGAATACAAAGCCTCAGGTCAGTAGCTCCAAGTGGATGGTTACTGCGGCCAACCCTATTGCGACCCAATATGTTGCCGACGTTCTCGCTCAAGGTGGCAACGCCGCTGATGCATTAGTAGTTACTCAGTTGGTACTCAGTTTGGTAGAGCCCCAATCCTCTGGGATAGGTGGTGGTGGTTTCATGCTGTATTGGGACAATAAAACCAAGAAGCTGACCAGCTTCGATGCGAGAGAAACCGCGCCTTTAGCCATCAAGCCAGAGCACTTTATCGACAAAAATGGGGAGCCTCTACCCTTCTTTGACGCCGTGGTCAGCGGTATGTCGGTAGGCACGCCAGGCGCTGTTAAATTGCTTTGGGATTTCCAACAACAACACGGCAAACTGAAATGGCCACGCTTGATTGAGCCTGTTATTGAGCTAGCGGAGTCCGGCTTTGAAATCAGCCCAAGATTGGCGATGCTAATAGAGCGCGATAAAGCCCGCCTCGCGACCTATCCAGCCACCAAAGCCTACTTTCTCAATCCCGATGGCTCAGCTAAACAGCAGGGAGAAACCTTAGTAAATACCGAATATGCAGAGACTCTTAGGCTTTTGGCTACCTATGGTGCAAATGCTTTTTATCAGGGTGACATCGCCAATGACATAGTAAAAGCCGTGACCAATCACCCGATCAAGCCGGGAAACTTATCTACTCAAGATCTCGCTCGCTATCGTGTGATAGAGCGCAATCCAGTATGTGTGGACTATCTTGATTATGACGTATGTGGCATGGCACCACCCAGCTCGGGAGGAATCGCTGTTGCTCAGATACTCAAACTGACAGAACCTCATTCTCTCGATAAAACAGGGCCTTACAGTGCCACCAGCTATCAAATTATTGCTGATGCTACTCGCCTAACCTTTGCTGACCGGGGCAAATACGTGGCCGATGCAGATTTTGTTGCAGTGCCTACCGCTGGCCTTTTAAGTGATCGGTATTTAAATGAGAGATCTAAATTGATCTCTCCAGATCAAAGACTTAAGCAGGTCACAGCGGGCGATCCGCCTTGGGCAAGCCCAATAGCTTATGCTAAAGACCAATCATTGGAATTGCCTTCCACGACTCACTTCAACATAGTCGACAGTGATGGCAACGTCATCAGTATGACCAGTAGCGTCGAGAACGTATTTGGCTCACGAATCATGGTTCGCGGCTTTCTCCTAAACAATCAGTTAACCGACTTTTCTTTTCAACATCATCAAAACGGTAATCTTGTCGCAAATTCGATTGCTCCGGGTAAGCGTCCGCGCTCCTCTATGGCACCAACAATCGTCTTAAAAAATGATAAACCTTATCTAGCCATCGGTTCTCCAGGCGGTAGTTACATTATCGGCTATGTAGCTCAAGCCCTGATTGCGCACCTCAACTGGGGAATGGAGCTGGATCAGGCTTTGCAATTACCCAACATCTCAAATCGATTTGGCTCTTTCGATTTAGAAGAGAACACCTCAGCAACCAAGTTTGCTGAGCAATTCAATAAATGGGGCTATGAGACCAAAAGTAAGGCTCTAAACTCTGGCATACACGCGATTAAGATAGAACAAAGGCTAACGGGAGCAGCCGATCCTCGTCGTGAAGGCGCGGCCATAGGTGACGAGCAATATCAGGCGAAATAGCCAATTTCACGGGGGCTTGTGAGAGATCTCTTACACGTGTGTAGGCTAACAGAGCCAAAATCACACTTATCATAAGACAGGCTTTGTTAAACCGTTGATTTATAACATATTTAAATAATACGTCGTACTATATTAAATTTTTATACTTTATCACTCAATTGTTTCTTAGCCTGAAAGTCGTATTATTAATCCTGTCAGAAGGGAACTGACAAGGAAAAGGAATCTACCAAGGATTTGGTAATCTTCAGGATGAAGAATCGGTTGTTTAGGATGAACGATCGGCATGGAAAGCGAATAGGACATTGAACGGAATCGATAGTAACTAGGATGGTTACTAACAAGGAAGACAATGGACACCTCAGGACGAGGCAGGGACTGAACATCAGGAAGATGTAAAGGACACCGCTCAAGGAACAAGTGAAGCGCGCTAACGAGGATTGTTGGCAGACCAGGATAAGGTCAAGGACACCGCTAGGAAGGCGAGCAAAGGAATAAGCTGAAGGATTACAGCACACTATCAAGGATTTGATGCAGGGAGCACTTATTAGTAGCCGGATTGCTGCGAGTAAGACTATAACCCCGATGAGCTCACGCTCTCGGGGTTGTTCTTTTTTAGAAACAATCTGTATCTTCTTGTCTACGTTACTGATTCAGCAGGTATACTTGACCTTGTGAGCCATGTTTACAGGAGGTCAGTTTGCTCGGAATAGTCATCACTCAATTTGTCGTATTATGGGCCGTTATTGATCCAATCGGCACTGTCCCTGTCTACCTTTCTCAAACCAATCACCTAGACAAGGCTCAACGCCGCTTAGTTGCGCTCAAAGCGATCGCTATTTCCACCGGTGTTTTGCTATTCTTTTTGGTTGCGGGACAAATACTACTAGAAGCAATGCAGATTCCCCTCCCGGCCTTCCAAGCTGCCGGTGGTTTAGTACTGCTGCTGTTCGCATTGACCATGATCTTCGGTGAGAGCAAACCTGAATCCGAAAGTAAGATCTCTGGGGACTCTAGTCACAGCCAACTGGCAGACCTTGCCGTCTACCCACTTGCTATCCCGTCAATCGCCTCTCCAGGCGCTATGATGGCTATCGTGATGCTTACCGATAATAACCGTCATTCGATTATGGATCAGGCTATTACCGCCGGTACCATGATGGCTGTGCTGCTGATAACCCTATTACTCTTGTTGGGAGCAACCAAGATTCAGAAAGTGATTGGGAATGTAGGAGCGGCAATCATAAGTCGAGTAATGGGACTGATTCTTGCCGCTGTAGCAGTAAACAATCTGCTTTTGGGGATTAGAGACTTCTATATCTCTTAAAGGGTCTCTAACTTCGCGTATTGAGTGATTAACCACTTAATACCTTCACCGTTAAAGGCAACCTGAACTCGACTCTGCGCGCCACTGCCCTCAAAGTTGATAATGGTGCCTTCACCAAACTTAGGATGTTTTACGCGTTGCCCTAGGGTATAACCAGTCTCGTTAAAGTTCTCTTTCTTCACCGCCTGACTAAAGCGACCGCTACTCATAGAGCGACTTACTTGAGCCTTCATGCGCACCTCTTGCACGCAGTCCGTTGGTAATTCCTTTATAAAGCGCGAAGGCTTGTGATACTTGTCTTGGCCATATAGACGACGCATCTCTGCATAGGTCATATAGAGCTTTTGCATTGCACGGGTCATACCTACGTAACAGAGGCGACGCTCTTCCTCTAAGCGGCCTGCATCCTCAACCGACATCTGACTTGGGAACATCCCCTCTTCAACACCGACCATGAATACCAGTGGGAACTCTAGACCTTTTGCACTGTGCAAGGTCATAAGCTGCACTGCGTCGTCAAACTCATCCGCTTGCCCTTCACCAGATTCAAGAGCAGCATGGGTTAAGAAGGCAACCAGGTCACTCATTTCATCCGCATCTTCTGGCTTTTCGAACTGGCGAGTCGCGGTCACCAGTTCCTCCAAGTTTTCTATACGCGCCTGAGCCTTTTCACCCTTTTCTTGCTGATACATAGCAAACAAACCTGATGCCTTGATTACATGGTCAGTTTGCTTGTGTAGTTCCATTGAGTCAGTATCGTCCTCAAGGGCATCGATAAGTTCAACAAAACGACCTAACGCTCCCGCCGCACGACCAGCAAACACCTTTTCTTCAAGCAACTGGATACTGGTTTGCCATAGAGTTGCACCACGATCTCGCGCTGCAAAACGTATGGTTTCTAGAGTCTTTTCACCCAAACCACGAGTTGGCGTATTCACGATACGTTCAAAGGCGGCATCATCGTTACGGTTAGACATCAAGCGCAGGTAACCCAATGCATCTTTAACTTCTTGGCGATCGAAGAATCGCATACCACCATAGATTCGATAAGGAAGACCAGCCTGAAGTAAAGCTTCTTCAACCACGCGAGACTGGGCGTTGTTTCGATACAGTATGGCCGAATCTGTTAGCGCACCGCCACCTTCCTGCCACTCTTTGATCTTATTTACCGTAAATCGCGCTTCATCCAGCTCGTTATAGGCTGAATAGACTGAGATATGATCACCCTCTTTTCCATCCGTCCACAGCTCTTTACCCATACGCTCAAGGTTATTTGAGATAAGGTGATTAGCAGCCGTTAGGATGTTCTTGGTAGAGCGATAGTTTTGCTCAAGGCGTATGGTTGATGCTCCCGCAAACTCGTTTAGGAATCGCTGGATATTCTCTATCTTCGCACCGCGCCAACCATAGATAGACTGGTCATCATCACCCACGATCATCACGCGACATTCACTGCCCGTCATCATGCGCAGCCAAGCGTATTGAATATTGTTAGTGTCCTGGAATTCGTCCACCAAGATGTGCTTAAAGCGCGCTTGATAGTGTTCACGGATATGATGCTTGTCTCGAAGTAACTCATGACAACGAAGTAGAATCTCAGCAAAGTCTACCAGACCTGCTCTATCACACGCCTCTTGATACACCGAGTAGATACGAAGCCAAGTCTGGGTCACAGGATCATGGTAACTATCTATATGTGATGGACGAAGGCCTTCGTCCTTCTTGCCATTGATCCACCATGCAGCCTGCTTGGCGGGCCACTGCTTCTCATCAAGATTCTGCGCCTTGATAAGGCGTCTAAGTAGGCGGATCTGATCATCAGAATCTATGATCTGAAAGTCTTCAGGAAGGTTCGCATCTAGGTGGTGAGCGCGAAGAATACGATGGCAAATACCGTGAAAGGTACCATTCCACATACCAGAAGCAGAGCCTTGCATTAAGTCTTCAATACGACCACGCATCTCGGCGGCAGCCTTGTTAGTAAAGGTCACTGACATGATCGAAAATGGTGAGGCTTGTTCAACTGCAAGTAGCCAAGCAATACGATGAACCAAGACTCGAGTTTTACCACTGCCAGCACCAGCAAGTACTAAGAGGTTACTCAAAGGAGCGGCAACTGCCTCCCTCTGCTTGTCATTTAAACCATCTACTAACAGTGATGCGTCCATCTTTTCTATCCAACTCGCTACTGATCATTTATACATTAATTGGAAGTATACCTGTTTCAAACCAGTATCACTAATGCTTCACCGATTAAATTGTTCAAAATTTAATCTCATATTAATCATATAGTTATCGCGATATGGATTATTTCTAGGCTTTTTTTGAAAGATTTCTCGCTCAATTCATCTCCTATTCAATAAGCAATCGCAACAAGTTATTAACATTCCCTAGTGATTGCGAAATTGAACAAGGAATAAAACAGAGGATCGAACCATGAAAAAGTCTAACCTTGCAGTTACAGCAGCAGTTACTGGTCTTTTAGCTTTAGGTGGCACCATGCTAACAGCAGCACCAGCAGTCGCCGCTGACAAAGAGAAATGCTATGGCGTATCAAAAGCTGGTAAGAATGACTGCGCTACTAAAACCAGTTCATGTGCGGGTACATCAAAAGAAGATAATCAGAAAGATGCCTTTGTTGTGGTACCAAAAGGACTTTGCGGCAAGCTAACTGGCGGTAGTACCACTTCCGCTTAATACCCTAGCTTACCAAGTTGCGGGAGACTAAGGTCTCCCTTTTTTCCACCCAAGCATACCGGATAAAACATGAAGCTATCGAATCAAGCTCTAGGAATAGGTTTAAGACACCCTCACCTCAACTATTTTGAAAGCGACCCTTCACAGGCGTCATGGTTTGAAGTGCATAGTGAAAACTTCTTCGACCCAAGATCTCAAGCTAGTAAGCAGCTTCACACTATCCGAGAGCAGACTAATGTTTCATGCCATGGCATTGGGCTCTCTTTGGGCTCTGTAGTGCCAATAAGTCAAAAGCATCTATCACAACTTCAACAACTTATCTCTCGAATCGAGCCTGTATTGGTATCTGACCATTTGAGTTGGAGTGAAAATGGTGGGGTCTATTTTAACGACCTACTACCCCTCCCATATACAGAAGAGGCTCTAGAGGTGTTTTGTCGCAACGTACTTCAGGTCCAGGACGCAATTAAGCGCCCTCTTCTTATTGAAAATCCGAGTAGCTATCTCAGATTCAACCACTCCACTATTGATGAGTGGGAGTTCTTAAATCAAGTACAGCAAAAAACTGACTGTAAGCTACTGTTTGATCTCAATAACATCTATGTATCTTCACTCAACCACGGCTATGACCCTTATCACTATATCGACAGTATTCGACATCAAGAGGTCGAAGAACTGCATCTGGCGGGCTTTGTCAGCAAGGAACTTCCCCAGGGAAAGATATGGATAGACACCCACAGTCGCCCTGTGAGCGACGAGGTTTGGCAATTGTATCGATATTGGTGTGAACATTATGGTTCGAAACCAACCTTAATTGAATGGGATAGCGATATCCCTGAGCCACAGGTTCTTTTACAGGAAGCGGCCAAAGCAACCCAAATATTGAATCAGGTGCAACTTCAAAGGAGTGCATCATGAGACTAGCGCAACTCCAACAAAACTTTGCTAGTGCCCTCCGTTATCAGGCGGAAGCAATTGATTGTGATATATCTGAGGATCAATTCAGCTCGAACGCTCGCCTGCAGGTGTATAGAAACAACTTCATCTTAAGCCTTACCGATGTGCTCAAGGTGACTTACAAAAACATACTTCTGCTTGTTGGTGAAGAGTGTTTCGACCAACTGGCAAGGCATCACATAATTGAATGCCCACCGACCAGCGGCGATGTCAATGAATATGGGGATAACTTTTGGGTCGCCTTTGACAACTTTCCTGAAGTTACCAAAACGGCTCCTTATCTAAAAGATGTAGCTAAATTTGAGTGGTTAGTTGAAGGTTTAAGCTCAGCTCAGTTATCCAAAGCCCATGATGTAATCCCGCTTAACCAGCTGCAGCATATCACCGAAGACCAGCAGCCATTTATTCAGCTAGTCGTTCATCAAAACCTTCATAGCTTTTCATCAGACTTTGCCATCTTCGACCTTATTCAGGCCATTGATAAAAACGACTTTGATAACCTCGAGATTAACCAGCCGCAACAAGGTTTTGCCATCGCTTCTCCAACTGGGAATTACAGCATGAATCTTCTGAGTGTTGTGGCCACACAGCTTTTGAAAGATATCGAACAGCAGAGAACTTTAGGTGAAATAGAGCACCAACTATTAGGCGCATTGCCTGAGTTAGCCCAAGCCAATGTAATAACTGGTTTTAGGATTAATAGATAAAAACGGAGGCCATATGAACATTCAAACACAATACCAAGTCTATGACTCTTGGGTGGCACGACTGCAATACATAGCCGTGCCGGCACTACTATTGTTTTGTCGTCTATGGGTAGCCTGGGTATTTTTCAATTCAGGTATGACCAAGATAGCCTCATGGGATAGCACACTGTTCCTATTTGAATACGAGTACCAGGTGCCAATTCTACCTTGGGAGTTAGCCGCTTATTTAGGTACAGCCGCCGAACTGGTTATCCCTGTATTTATTGCTTTGGGATTATTCACACGACCTTTTGCAGCGATACTATTCGTGTTCAATATCATCGCCGTTGTCTCCTACCCATTGCTTTGGGAAAAAGGCTTCTACGATCACCAGTTGTGGGGACTAATGATATTAATAAATATCGTGTGGGGAGCAGGGGCTATCTCTGTCGATAAACTGCTAGTGAGCAAAATGAAAGAATAAATAAACCCCTTCTGGGGTTTATTTATTTAAGAAAGCTTTAAGGTCTTCAGCAGAGATTCCGCTATCACTGAGTTCTTTAGCTAGCAGATCGACTTGCTCATCTTTACGAGACTCAATCACTTGCTGAAATTGGTAAACAATGTCTCTGAGTATATGCAGTGGCAACTGCTTAGCTGCACTTCTGATTCTTTCTTCACTTTGATTGCCAAGTTCGCTTAGCAATTTTCCGTACATTACTTTTTCTGGTGAATCTTCTAATTGCTCCAGAGTGCGAGCTAATTCGTAAGTCGTTAACGCCATATTACTTCACTTATATCGGATATAAATATTTGAGGTGGGAGTGGTTAGAGGACCAGTAGTGGACGGATTATAAACTGTCCATTAAATATACTCTATACCCTATCCCTTATATTTCCTAGGTTTTTCAACTCAATGCACTCACTAGACCAAAGATGAAAAATCTCTTTACTAACACCCCTATCTCAATTCCCTATTGATGAATTGCGTACCAAGAATAAAAAGAGTAGTTTTATCAAAAAACGCATAACTTAAGGAGAAATCATGCTCGAGCAAATCGAAAGCAGGGTTGCCGCTTTACGCACTTGGATGCAACAAAGCAACCTAGACGCATTTATTATTCCACATGAGGACGAGTTCCTCGGCGAATACATTCCAGAGCATAACGAGCGTTTACACTGGATCTCAAATTTCACAGGTTCTGCTGGCGCCGTAATTGTTACCCGCGACAAAGCCGCTATCTTTGTTGATGGCCGCTATACAGTTCAGGTTACTAAACAAACCCCAGACTCTATCTTTGAATACCAGCACCTTATTGAAAACCCACCTTTAACTTGGGCACTATCTAAGCTGGAAAAAGGTAGCAAGTTGGGCGTTGATCCTAAGATGCACTCAGGTGCTTGGTTAGCTAATGCAGAAGAGAAGGTTGCTGACTTTCTTGAGTTAGTATGCGTTGATCAAAATCCTATTGATTCACTGTGGGAAGACCGCCCGACACCCTCACCTGAGAAGATTCGCTTGATGGGTAATGAGTGGGTTGGCCAAAGCAGCCTAAATAAGCGTGGGCTTATTGGGAAAAGCATTGCTGAATCCGGTGCAGATTGCGCTGTCATCACAGCTCTAGACTCTATCTGCTGGCTACTTAACATTCGTGGTAGCGACGTATCACGCCTACCTGTAGTGCTAAGCCACGCAATCATTCATGCAAACGGCAGCACTGAGCTGTTCGTTGATTCAGCTAGAATCCCTGACGGCTTTGATCAGCATGTGGCTGAGGGCGTTACTGTTATTTCTCCAGAATCACTTTCAGATCGCCTTATTGCTCTAAATGGCAAAAAGGTAATTCTTGATGCGACTAACAGCAATGCTTGGTTTGGCATCACATTGGAAAAAGCTGGTGCAGAAGTCATAGATAGTGATGACCCTTGTCTAATGCCAAAAGCGGCTAAGAATTCCGTTGAAGCTGAAGGCATGCGTCAAAGCCATATCCGTGATGGTGTAGCCATGGTGAAATTCCTATCTTGGTTCGACAAGCAGAATGACCAAGGCAACCTACTTGATGAAGGCACCCTATCTGACAAACTCGAACAGTTCCGTCGCTTGGATGATAGCCTCGTAGACTTGAGCTTCGATACCATTTCAGCAGCAGCACATAATGCAGCTATGTGTCACTACAACCACATCAATGAGCCAGAGCCAGGTGTACTTAACAACAACACCATGTATCTGGTGGACTCTGGTGGTCAATATCCTGATGGCACAACTGACATCACTCGTACTATAGCTGTTGGTACTCCAACTCACGAGATGAAGCGCCTATTCACCCTAGTGCTAAAAGGCCATATTGCTCTGGCTACCGCTCGCTTCCCTGTGGGTACTTGTGGCCACCAACTAGATGCCCTAGCTCGTCAGCACCTGTGGCAACATGGATTTGACTACGACCATGGCACCGGCCACGGCGTTGGTCACTTCCTAAGTGTACACGAAGGCCCTCAACGCATTTCTAAGGCTTACAACAAGGTTGCGCTACAACCGGGAATGGTTCTTTCAAACGAGCCTGGTTATTACCGTGAGAATCAATTCGGTATCCGCATTGAGAATCTAGAGATCGTTGTTGAGGTAGAGACCAAGGGTGACATGAAGGTTCTTGGTTTTGAATCACTGACACGCTGCCCTATCGATACTCGCAATATCGACCTTACTCTTCTAAACGCTAACGAAATTGAGTGGCTAAACGACTATCACGCTAAAGTTGTTACAGACCTTGAACCGCTTCTTGGTGACGAAGAACAAGCATGGCTTCGCAACGCTACGACTCCAGTAGAGTTTGCCTGATAATTTCCCTGCAGATAAAACAAAGCCTCCCAGTTGGGAGGCTTTTTTGTGTTTCACGTGAAACGCTATCCAGAATAGATTGCTGTCCAGTCTCTCCAAACCGGTTCAAGCCCTCTCTGCTTAATCGCATTTGCCACATCTGAAGCACTTCGCTCATCAGAGATCTCAAACTGTTCGAGTTGCTCTTGGTCTACCGCGTATCCACCAGGTTGGGTTTTTGAAGCTGCTGACACCGTGGTCACGCCAAGCGGCATGATATTGTCCCGGAAGCTTGCCGACTCTCGCGTAGACAAAGACAAATCTACGTGCTGGTTAAAGATGCGATAGGCACAGATCAGCTGAACCATTTGTTTGTCGTTCAATACTGATTTAGGCTGCACTCCACCCTCACAAGGTCGAAGTCTTGGAAGCGAAATACTATAACGAGTTCGCCAGTAAGCTCGTTCTAGATAATCTAGGTGTGCTGCCACGAAGAAGCTATCCACACGCCAGTTATCCAGACCAATCAGTGCACCTATACCTATCTTGTCAACGCCAGCTTTTGCTAGACGGTCTGGTGTTTCGAGACGGTAGAAAAAGTCTTTCTTTGAACCGCGTAGATGGTGCTCTGCGTACGTAATTGGGTTGTAGGTCTCCTGATAGACCATCACCGCATCCATACCAAGTGTCTTCAGCTCAGCATACTCATCTTCATCTAGAGGCTGTACTTCTAAAGCCAAGTAATTAAAGTGCTCTTTAATCTGAGGAACAGCCTGCCTGAAGTAGTCCATTCCCACCTTATTCTGATGCTCACCGGTTACCAGAAGAACACTATCAAACTCCATCTTTTTTAAAGCATCTATCTCTAGATCTATCTCTGCCGCATCTAATGTTTTACGCTTAATGCGATTTTGCATAGAGAAGCCACAATAGGTACATTCATTCGCACACAGGTTCGAAAGGTACAACGGTACATACATACCTATATTTGAACCAAAGCGCTGGCGAGTTCTCTGATGGGAAAGTTGTGCCATCTGCTCTAAGTAAGGTTCAGCGGCAGGTGAGATCAAGGCTTTGAAGTCTTCTAGATCGAGTTTAGTTTTAGCAAGTGCGCGACGAACATCCACCTCAGTCTTAGACATAATGTCTAATGAAATAGAGCTCCAATCTAGCTGTTCAAATACCTGAGTGAAGCTCATAGCTTAGCCTCGTAGTTGGTATCAAGAAATGCAGTCATAGGGCTAGATGCGGATGCACTACTCTGCTGACTAGCCAGTCCTGATTCAAATGCCATACGACCAGCTTCAACCGCAAGCCTAAACGCTCGGCCTATCGCAATCGGGTCTGCCGCTGTTGCCATAGCTGTGTTAACCAATACTGCATCAGCACCCATCTCCATCGCTTTTGCTGCATGAGAAGGAGCTCCGATACCTGCATCAACGATTACCGGAACACGTGCTTGCTCTATAATGATCTTCAAGAACTCATCAGAAACTAGTCCTTTATTTGTACCGATCGGAGCGCCCAATGGCATTACTGCTGCACAACCCACTTCCTCTAATCGCTTACATAAAACTGGGTCAGCATGACAATAAGGCAAGACAACAAAGCCATCTTTAACCAACTGCTCAGCGGCCTTTAATGTCTCTATTGGGTCTGGCATTAAATATTTAGGGTCTGGGTGAATTTCTAGTTTTACCCACTCAGTACCAAGTGCTTCTCTAGCTAGATGAGCTGCAAAGACTGCATCCTCAGCATTCTTAGCACCCGAGGTATTAGGGAGAAGATTTACACCCATATCAATTAGAGGCTTAAGAATATCGTCTTGGTTATCGTGAACATCTACACGCTTCAGGGCCATGGTAACCAACTCTGAGTCAGATGCTTTAATCGACTCTGCCATGATTTGGCTGTTAGCGTACTTACCTGTACCAGTAAAAAGTCTTGAAGAAAAAGTCTTGTTTGCAATTGTCAGCATCTTGATTAACCCCCTGCTATTGCTCTAAATAGGTTTACAGAGTCGCCATGCTCTAGTTGCTTATCTGCCCACTTCGAACGTGGTAGCACCTTATTATTAAGTGCTATGGCAAATCCGGTTTCAGGTAGTTCTTGTTCTTTAACCAATTGCTCGACACTGGTAGGTTTCTCCAGTACCAGTGGCTTGTCGTTAAATCTAATCTCTGTATCAGACATGAGCTTTCTCCTTGTTTGAGCAGATGCTGCAACCAGTGTCTTTATCAATTTGAAAGTTAGAAAATCTGAATGCTCGACCGTCAAACAAGGTCAAAGCACCAGACTCTAATGTGTGTGGTTCTGTGATAGCTCGAATGGCCAACATAGCTTGCAGATGGGCTATCGCATTCACATTCGCGCCTAGCACACCTGCTTCACTGCAGTTACGTGCTTCGACATCTTGAGTAGATGGATATAAGCATGAGTAGCAGGCACTGCTATTTTGGTTGCTAAAATAGACCAATTGGCCATCCCACCCTATAGCTGCACCACTGACTAACGGGCAGTTATGTTCTACACAAGCATGATTGACTTGATGTCGAATACTAAAATTATCCGTGCAATCTACCACGAGATCAGCCTGGGGAAGCTCAAGTCTAAGTAGGTTAAGGTCTGCCTTACGATTCACGCAACGTACTCGTGTGCCGCTATTACGTTCCTCAATTAACCTTTTTAGAGCCTCCGATTTGAACTGGCCCACGTCGGATTCTCGATATGAGGTTTGCCGGTGTAGATTACTCAGCTCTATTTTATCGAAATCAAACAGGACTAAGCTTCCCACACCACTCGCGGCTAATTGAGTAGCAACCGCATGACCCAATCCACCACAGCCAATCACTAGTACTTTGGCGTTCCTTAAAGCCAATTGCCCTACTTCACCAAACTCAGGAAGCATTATCTGACGCTGATAACGCATGAATTCTTGGTCAGTTAACATGTAGCAACCTCAGGCTTAAACATAGTCTGAAATTGCTGAACGGCTTTATTTCTATCATCGGCTTGAGTAACTGCCCTTACTACAGCAACACTGTCTACACCCGTTTTGATAACTCTAGGTGCACGCTGATCGTCAATACCACCGATGGCAACTGTCGGAAGTGAGATGCCATGAGCCCGCTCTATTGAGTCAATCACACTCTGATAGAAACCTAACTTGGTCAGCCCCTGAGGCGATGAAGGCATATCTTTAGTAGGCGTCGGGAAAATATGTCCTAGTGCAAGGTAGGATGGCTTGTACTGTAGGGCATTCAGGATCTCGTAATAGCCATGGGTCGAGATACCCAAGCCTATATTGCTCTCAAGCAATGCCGAACTGGACAAGCTTTGCAGATCTTCTTGTCCAAGGTGAATACAAGCAGCGTCTGAATCTAGTGCTGTCTGCCAGTAGTCGTTGATCACGACATCAACGTTATGCGCTTTACCCAGTTCAACCGCTCTTTGAATATCAGCTTCTACCTCTACAGGTTGCTTGTCTTTGATTCGAAGCTGAACGATATCAAGGTCTAGTTTCACCAACTCTTCGATCAGCTCTATTGAGTCAACCACAGGGTAAAGCCTGCTACATTTAGAAGCTTTTCTAGTTACCACAGGGGATTTAATCGTTGTAGCTAGCTTAGGAAAATGATCGATATGGTTTGGCCAGGTTTCACATGAAACACTTCCTAGTGCTCTAGCAAGCAAAAAAGCATCCTCAACCAGATACTCCAACGCTAGTGCCCCTATGATGCGTCCTAGCAAAGTTTCGCTAGTACTAGAGCTGAATCCCTCACCTGCCCAATCAGCGCTGATTATAGCGCCTTCAGGAGTTGTCAGTGTATCTATATGGGAAGTAAATAATAGTGTCCATACTTCACCAGAAGTTAACTTAGCGAGTTTGTATTCGGCCTGGGATAAGGCAGAAATTGAGTAGTTAATCTGACCGCAACGAAACACGATATCGGCTTCGTCAGTCAGTTTAAGATTGATATTTAGTGCGGTAAAACCGGCTTTTTGGGCAGTATCAGATACTGATACTAGTTCGGACTCTAAGCCCTTGTACGCATTAGGTACTGAAATGAATAGTGGTTCCATCGCTCTATCCTGTTAACAAAACTGGCTTGTCGGATAGATTGATGACCCTAACTCATTGGTGCTAGGTAGTATGAAGTGATCATCAACTTGTTTCCTTCGCAGGTATTATCCTGGAGCAGGTTCTACGGATTCCGCAACGCGGTCTCAGCGTCAGTATCTTTGATACCTCAGCACTCCGACAAGCCGTAAAATTATACAAGATATAGGTTAATGACTGAACGCTTTATTTAGTTTTTAAGAAACATTTGAAAGGCAATCAAACAAGCAGAAATACTCAGAGTCACGTTCAATGCGATATTCAGACCAGCCTTCCAATATGCACCCTGCTGGAACATCAGCACGTTATCCATAGAGAAAGTAGAGAAGGTAGTCAAAGCACCAAGAAAGCCAAGACCAATAATCTGACGCCACGGGTCAGTCACTATTACTTCATTCTCAAACAGGGCAACCAACATACCCATGATAAAAGAACCCACCACGTTTACAGTGAGGGTACCGTATGGGAATCCCCTACCAAGCAATACCACGCACAGCTCTGAGATTAAATAACGAGAACAAGCACCTAGTGCGCCCCCAATTGCAATAAAACCAAGTGTTGCAAACTGCCCCATCGTTCACTCCAATAGAAAGTTTTTAAAAAGTTACAGGAGTCACTTTTAAAGCAAAATTGTGACCTTGATCAATATGATAGCAAACATATGCATCTGACTTCCTGCAAAAGTTTAGATTGCAGAAAATGAAATCGAAATGGGAAATAGAAGAAAAAGAGGAATGGATATATTTCTGGATCAACAAATAGCAAAAAGCCCAATCTTTCGGTTGGGCTTTTCGAATAGTGGCGGAGAGATAGGGATTTGAACCCTAGAACCGCTATTAACGGTTGCCGGTTTTCAAGACCGGTGCTTTCGACCACTCAGCCATCTCTCCACAAATTGTTACTAAAATCAGTCTTATTTATGTGCTGCTTTTAGTTTTGCTTTCAGTTTTTTAAAACTGAAAACGTAAACAAAGCCTGGCGATGTCCTACTCTCACATGGGGAAGCCCCACACTACCATCGGCGCTATTGCGTTTCACTTCTGAGTTCGGCATGGAATCAGGTGGGTCCACAACGCTATGGTCGCCAAGCAAATTCTTAAAATTCGGAAAGCTATCTAAAAGTTCTTCACACAATCAACGTTCTATCTTCGAGTCCAACTCAAAACCTCTTAGGTGTTGTATGGTTAAGCCTCACGGGCAATTAGTACAGGTTAGCTCAACGCCTCACAACGCTTACACACCCTGCCTATCAACGTTCTAGTCTCGAACAACCCTTCAGGACACTTAAAGTGCCAGGGAAGACTCATCTCAGGGCTCGCTTCCCGCTTAGATGCTTTCAGCGGTTATCGATTCCGAACTTAGCTACCGGGCAATGCCATTGGCATGACAACCCGAACACCAGAGGTTCGTCCACTCCGGTCCTCTCGTACTAGGAGCAGCCCCCTTCAATCTTCCAACGCCCACGGCAGATAGGGACCGAACTGTCTCACGACGTTCTAAACCCAGCTCGCGTACCACTTTAAATGGCGAACAGCCATACCCTTGGGACCGACTTCAGCCCCAGGATGTGATGAGCCGACATCGAGGTGCCAAACACCGCCGTCGATATGAACTCTTGGGCGGTATCAGCCTGTTATCCCCGGAGTACCTTTTATCCGTTGAGCGATGGCCCTTCCATTCAGAACCACCGGATCACTATGACCTGCTTTCGCACCTGCTCGAATTGTCATTCTCGCAGTCAAGCGGGCTTATGCCATTGCACTAACCTCACGATGTCCAACCGTGATTAGCCCACCTTCGTGCTCCTCCGTTACTCTTTGGGAGGAGACCGCCCCAGTCAAACTACCCACCAGGCACTGTCCTCACCCCAGATAATGGGGCTAAGTTAGAACATCAAACATACAAGGGTGGTATTTCAAGGATGGCTCCACCAATACTGGCGTACTGGTTTCAAAGCCTCCCACCTATCCTACACATGTAGGCTCAATGTTCAGTGCCAAGCTGTAGTAAAGGTTCACGGGGTCTTTCCGTCTAGCCGCGGGTACACTGCATCTTCACAGCGATTTCAATTTCACTGAGTCTCGGGTGGAGACAGCGTGGCCATCATTACGCCATTCGTGCAGGTCGGAACTTACCCGACAAGGAATTTCGCTACCTTAGGACCGTTATAGTTACGGCCGCCGTTTACCGGGGCTTCGATCAAGAGCTTCGACTTACGTCTAACCCCATCAATTAACCTTCCGGCACCGGGCAGGCGTCACACCGTATACGTCATCTTACGATTTTGCACAGTGCTGTGTTTTTAATAAACAGTTGCAGCCACCTGGTATCTGCGACTCCCAATAGCTCCATCCGCAAGGGACTTCACCGTCGAGAGCGTACCTTCTCCCGAAGTTACGGTACCATTTTGCCTAGTTCCTTCACCCGAGTTCTCTCAAGCGCCTTGGTATTCTCTACCCGACCACCTGTGTCGGTTTGGGGTACGATTCCTTATAATCTGAAGCTTAGAGGCTTTTCCTGGAAGCATGGCATCAATGACTTCACCGCACGTAGCGGCTCGACATCGTATCTCAGCGTTAAGAAAGTCCGGATTTACCTAAACCTTCCGCCTACATACTTGAACCTGGACGACCGTCGCCAGGCCCACCTAGCCTTCTCCGTCCCCCCATCGCAATTATAAGAAGTACGGGAATATTAACCCGTTTCCCATCGACTACGCCTTTCGGCCTCGCCTTAGGGGTCGACTTACCCTGCCCCGATTAACGTTGGACAGGAACCCTTGGTCTTCCGGCGAGGAGGTTTTTCACCCCCTTTATCGTTACTCATGTCAGCATTCGCACTTCTGATACCTCCAGCAGCCCTTACAGACCACCTTCAACGGCTTACAGAACGCTCCCCTACCCCGCTAATAAAATTAGCAGCCGCAGCTTCGGTGTATAGCTTAGCCCCGTTACATCTTCCGCGCAGGCCGACTCGACCAGTGAGCTATTACGCTTTCTTTAAATGATGGCTGCTTCTAAGCCAACATCCTGGCTGTCTAAGCCTTCCCACATCGTTTCCCACTTAGCTATACTTTGGGACCTTAGCTGGCGGTCTGGGTTGTTTCCCTCTCCACGACGGACGTTAGCACCCGCCGTGTGTCTCCCGGATAGTACTCAATGGTATTCGGAGTTTGCAAAGGGTTGGTAAGTCGGGATGACCCCCTAGCCTTAACAGTGCTCTACCCCCATTGGTATTCGTCCGAGGCTCTACCTAAATAGATTTCGGGGAGAACCAGCTATCTCCAGGTTTGATTGGCCTTTCACCCCTAGCCACAAGTCATCCGCTAATTTTTCAACATTAGTCGGTTCGGTCCTCCAGTTGATGTTACTCAACCTTCAACCTGCCCATGGCTAGATCACCTGGTTTCGGGTCTATATCCAGAGACTGAACGCCCAGTTAAGACTCGGTTTCCCTACGGCTCCCCTAGATGGTTAACCTTGCCACTGAATATAAGTCGCTGACCCATTATACAAAAGGTACGCAGTCACACCACGAAGGTGCTCCTACTGCTTGTACGTACACGGTTTCAGGTTCTATTTCACTCCCCTCACAGGGGTTCTTTTCGCCTTTCCCTCACGGTACTGGTTCACTATCGGTCAGTCAGTAGTATTTAGCCTTGGAGGATGGTCCCCCCATATTCAGACAGGATATCACGTGTCCCGCCCTACTCGATTTCACTGATGATGCGTCGACAACTACGGGACTATCACCCTGTATCGTTGAACTTTCCAGAACATTCGTCTAACGCATTAAAAGCTTAAGGGCTAATCCAATTTCGCTCGCCGCTACTTTCGGAATCTCGGTTGATTTCTTTTCCTCGGGGTACTTAGATGTTTCAGTTCCCCCGGTTCGCCTCTTACACCTATGTATTCAGTGCAAGATACTAGCTTATGCTAGTGGGTTTCCCCATTCAGAAATCCCAGACTCAAATGGTTTTTACTACCTAATCTGGGCTTATCGCAAGTTAATACGTCTTTCATCGCCTCTGACTGCCAAGGCATCCACCGTGTACGCTTAGTCACTTAACCATACAACCCAAAGAAGTTTCTTTAAGTTGATGAATCAAATCACCAAAGTTGTCTGCAATTATTTAAACATGATGCAGACTCGATTTTGCCGGACTCAAATAATTTCTTTTGCTTTCTAAAAGCGAAAACAAAAGCCAAGAACACTTGATTGTGTGTTGGTACCTAATCTAAAGATTAGGATTTGAGAACTTTTAATTGAATATTGTTAATCAAACAATATTCGTCAGCTTTCCAAATTGTTAAAGAGCATGTTTTCTAGAGCAAATAAGCTTTCGAAACCATTTTTAAGGATTCTTAAGGAAGAACACTTAAAGATGGTGGAGCTAAGCAGGATCGAACTGCTGACCTCCTGCGTGCAAGGCAGGCGCTCTCCCAGCTGAGCTATAGCCCCATCGAATATCATGTCGAACCAACTCTCTTGGGTAAGAATTGGTGGGTCTGAGTGGACTTGAACCACCGACCTCCCGCTTATCAGGCGAGCGCTCTAACCAGCTGAGCTACAGACCCAACATGAAACTCTTAACTTATAAACCGTATCAATCTGTGTGGACACTCATCGTGAATAATCATCGTATAAGGAGGTGATCCAGCCCCAGGTTCCCCTAGGGCTACCTTGTTACGACTTCACCCCAGTCATGAACCACAAAGTGGTGAGCGTCCTCCCGAAGGTTAAACTACCCACTTCTTTTGCAGCCCACTCCCATGGTGTGACGGGCGGTGTGTACAAGGCCCGGGAACGTATTCACCGTAGCATTCTGATCTACGATTACTAGCGATTCCGACTTCATGGAGTCGAGTTGCAGACTCCAATCCGGACTACGACGCACTTTTTGGGATTCGCTCACTCTCGCGAGTTGGCCGCCCTCTGTATGCGCCATTGTAGCACGTGTGTAGCCCTACTCGTAAGGGCCATGATGACTTGACGTCGTCCCCACCTTCCTCCGGTTTATCACCGGCAGTCTCCCTGGAGTTCCCACCATTACGTGCTGGCAAACAAGGATAAGGGTTGCGCTCGTTGCGGGACTTAACCCAACATTTCACAACACGAGCTGACGACAGCCATGCAGCACCTGTCTCAGAGTTCCCGAAGGCACCAATTCATCTCTGAAAAGTTCTCTGGATGTCAAGAGTAGGTAAGGTTCTTCGCGTTGCATCGAATTAAACCACATGCTCCACCGCTTGTGCGGGCCCCCGTCAATTCATTTGAGTTTTAATCTTGCGACCGTACTCCCCAGGCGGTCTACTTAACGCGTTAGCTCCGAAAGCCACGGCTCAAGGCCACAACCTCCAAGTAGACATCGTTTACGGCGTGGACTACCAGGGTATCTAATCCTGTTTGCTCCCCACGCTTTCGCATCTGAGTGTCAGTATCTGTCCAGGGGGCCGCCTTCGCCACCGGTATTCCTTCAGATCTCTACGCATTTCACCGCTACACCTGAAATTCTACCCCCCTCTACAGTACTCTAGCCTGCCAGTTTCAAATGCGGTTCCGAGGTTGAGCCCCGGGCTTTCACATCTGACTTAACAAACCACCTGCATGCGCTTTACGCCCAGTAATTCCGATTAACGCTCGCACCCTCCGTATTACCGCGGCTGCTGGCACGGAGTTAGCCGGTGCTTCTTCTGTCGCTAACGTCAAATAATGCAGCTATTAACTACACTACCTTCCTCACGACTGAAAGTGCTTTACAACCCGAAGGCCTTCTTCACACACGCGGCATGGCTGCATCAGGCTTGCGCCCATTGTGCAATATTCCCCACTGCTGCCTCCCGTAGGAGTCTGGACCGTGTCTCAGTTCCAGTGTGGCTGATCATCCTCTCAGACCAGCTAGGGATCGTCGCCTTGGTGAGCCATTACCTCACCAACTAGCTAATCCCACCTGGGCTAATCTTGACGCGAGAGGCCCGAAGGTCCCCCTCTTTGCTCCGAAGAGATTATGCGGTATTAGCCATCGTTTCCAATGGTTATCCCCCACATCAAGGCATATTCCCAGGCATTACTCACCCGTCCGCCGCTCGACGCCGTTATCGTTCCCCGAAGGTTCAGTTAAGTCGTTTCCGCTCGACTTGCATGTGTTAGGCCTGCCGCCAGCGTTCAATCTGAGCCATGATCAAACTCTTCAATTAAAGTTTTGTTGTTCCGAAGAACGGCTCAATGAATACTGACTTCAAAATCACTAAGTAATTTTAAAGCTATTATCGTTCCAACAGAACGATAATGAATTGACTGTGCCAAGTCTTTCGACTCGTTTGGTCACTCAGTTCATTGATAAATCTTTTTGGATTATCATCAACGAGTGCCCACACAGATTGATAGGTTTAAATTGTTAAAGAGCTTGCTTTTTCGAGGCTTACCTCTCAAAGCGGACGGCCATTCTAGCGATTTGAATCTCAGTGTCAAACACTTTTTTGCTTTTTATTTTGAGAAGTCTTTTCTCATCAAGTTGAAGCAAATGATTCAAGGCTTTTGGCCTCTGACCACCACTGAAGCGTTGTGCGCTCTGCCGTGTCAGTGAGGCGGCATTATAGAGACTTCCGTCACACTGGCAAGCGTTTTTTGCTAGTATTTTTAAACTTTCTTATCGTATGTCTGTTTTTTGCTCGAAACGGCCATTTTTGCGGAATTATTGAGCATTTTAGCCCCCAAATAGGTAGATAAACTATGAGTTCTTTACGTAGCTATAAAGGTATTGCCCCTACAATTGCAGAGAATGTCTATATAGACGATTCAGCTGTGGTGGTTGGAGACATCACAATTGGTAAGGATTCCAGCATCTGGCCACAGGTAGCTGCACGTGGTGACGTTAACCACATTATTATTGGTGAACGTAGTAACGTCCAAGATGGCTCGGTACTGCACGTTACTCACAAAAATGCGGCTAACCCCGAAGGCTACCCTCTTATTATTGGCGATGAAGTGACTGTAGGTCATAAGGTAATGCTACATGGCTGCACTATTAAGAACCGCGTTCTTATCGGCATGAGCACCACTATATTAGATGGTGCAATAGTAGAAGATGACGTTTTTATAGGTGCCGGTAGTCTGGTACCACCAGGTAAGGTGCTAGAGAGTGGCTACCTTTACCTCGGCAACCCTGTAAAAAAAGCACGTCCACTAAAAGAAGCGGAACGTGCTTTTTTGAAGAAATCTGCTGATAACTATGTAAACAACAAGAATGACTACATAAATGAGGTAAAAGACCTTAACTGATCTCTATCTGACCTGAGGCGTTAAACTCTTCCGCCTCTATTAGCTCCTCAGCTAAGTCCTCTAGATCGAAGCGGAACTCAGAAAACACCTTGAGCGCCGCTTTTTCTTGTTCAATCTTGAGCTGAGAAAGTTGCTCTAGATAACTCACCGCTACTCGACACTCGATTAGTTGCCCCTGTTGCTGTGCAGTGAAGACAACCACCTTATCAGTATCAGACCAGACAGCTTGATCAGTGAAGATGATAGATTGGTTCATTACATTCCCTCTAGATTCTTTCTAAGCTCGCGAAGAACTTGTTTAGCTCCCGGTCTAATGCCACGCCACAACATAAAGCTCTCCGCTGCCTGCCCCACCAGCATACCCAGTCCGTCATAGGCTTTAACTACGCCCTGCTCTAGTGCCCAGCTATTAAATAGTGTTTTACCGGCACCATAGATCATGTCGTAGCTAATAGTAGTAGAGGAGAAGATAGTTGCAGAAACCTGAGGCAAGCCTCCAGTGAGTCCAGCAGACGTAGAGTTGATAACCACATCAAAGCTTTGCTCTACTTCTTCAAGTGGCTGAGCAGAGATATTGCCGTAATCTTGGAACTGTTCTGCCAATGCTTGCGCTTTAGAGAAAGTACGGTTAGCAATCACCACCTGCTTCGGGTTCTGATCTAATAGCGGCTTGAGTACACCTCGCACTGCACCACCAGCCCCCAGAATAAGGATACGCGCTCCTTCAAGCATTACGTTGTATTGCAGTAAGTCTTGGACTAGGCCCTCACCATCTGTGTTATCACCTATGATCTCGCCATCGTCTAACTTTTTAAGGGTATTCACCGCACCAGCTAGTTTTGCTCGCTCAGTCAATCGATCTGCAAACTCATAGGCATCATGCTTAAAAGGCGCAGTAACATTGCAACCCTTACCACCCTCAGAAAAGAACAGCTCAGCAGCCTGTTTAAACTCATCCTGCTCGGGCTCTTTAGCCGTGTATTGCAAGTTCTGATTGGTTTGCCTAGCAAACAGAGTATGGATAAATGGTGATTTGCTCTGCTGGATAGGATTACCAAATACGGCATACTGGTCGACACTAGCGTTCATTTAACTACCTACTACTAAAATATTCCTTTTCCTCAACCTAACACCGGAAGAGGCGTTATCAAAGCCTTACCACTCTCGCGGACTCAAAAACTCTTTATATAGCTTATCTTCGTGTGAACCCGGCTCCACCTGATAGTTGTACTCCCAGCGAGCCAAAGGTGGCATAGACATCAGGATAGACTCAGTACGACCACCACTTTGCAGTCCGAACAAAGTGCCTCTGTCATACACTAGATTGAACTCGACATAGCGACCTCGACGATACAGCTGGAATTGTCTCTGCTGATCGGTGTACTCGCTGTCTTTACGTTTTTCAACAATCGGAAGATATGCCTGCGTGTAACCCTCACCTACGGCTTTCATGTAAGCAAAGCACTTGTCGAAGCCCCATTGGTTTAGGTCATCAAAGAATAAGCCACCTACCCCTCGGGTCTCTTGGCGATGTGGTAGGAAGAAATAGTCATCGCACCATTTCTTGTGTTCTGCATAGATCTCATCACCGAAAGGCGCACAAATAGCCTTAGCAGTTTCATGCCAATGCTGACAATCTTCCTCATAAGGATAGAAAGGGGTTAGGTCAAAGCCACCCCCGAACCACCAGATAGGGTCACTTCCCTCTTTCTCCGCAATAAAGAAGCGCACATTCGCGTGAGAGGTTGGAATATATGGATTATTGGGATGGATAACTAAAGAGACGCCCATAGCTTCAAACTTACGCCCTGCTAATTCTGGACGATGAGCAGTAGCTGAGGCAGGCATCTTGTCGCCATAAACGTGAGAGAAGTTAACCCCACCTTGTTCAAAGATGTCACCACCCTTCATTACGCGGGTTCGACCACCACCGCCCTGCTCACGCTTCCAAGCATCTTCTGCAAACTTGGCTTTGCCATCAGCCTGTTCCAGTTCAGCACAGATACTATCTTGAAGACCGAGTAGGAATTCTTTAACTGCTTGCTTATCTACTGACTGCATCCTTATCCCTGCCTTAATACTTTAAGCGTTCTCGCATCACGGATTTCTGACGGGTTTTGTCTATCACCTACCACACCATTCACTACAAATACCTTCTCATCACCAAGCTGCTCGATAACTTGCTCTGTGGTTGTACACGGTGGGAGACCGGAGAGGTTAGCGCTAGTCGAAGTAATAGGTTTGCCGAATTCTAAGCACAGCTTCTGCACCGTTGGGTGGTCAGTAACACGTACCGCGACTGTATCGAATTGGCCGTGCACCAATTCATGGGTCTTTTTGCTGATAGGCATCACCCAAGTCACAGGGCCTGGCCAACTTTGAAATACTGTATCTAGCTGCTCTTGAGTCAACTGAGTAGCGTCTATATAGGGAAGAAGCTGTTCGAAGCTTGCCGCAATCAAGATAAGCCCTTTAGCTGTATCTCTTTGCTTTAGTTCAATGAGAGCCTCAAGCGCTTGTTGATTATCAGGGTCACAGCCCACGCCGAATACCGCCTCTGTTGGATAGGCGATCACTCGTCCTTGTTGTAGTGCCTCTACTGCACCATCCATTAAAATCATTATTTCCTTGGTCCTAAAGCAGACTTCTGTTGCAAATAGTTTACAAATTCTTTTCGTAACTTCTAATCATTTCCTTTTAATTCGACTAAATAGCTGACGCAAACGTTTTCCTAGACAAAAAATAGCCGTATAATGCGCGCAAAATTGATATTCCACGCTCAAACAGTCAAATCAGGAGTCTTACATGCAAGTCGGTATTATCATGGGTTCTAAGTCAGATTGGCCAACGATGAAACTCGCTGCAGAAATGCTTGATCAGTTCGGTGTTAGCTACGAAACCAAGGTAGTTTCAGCTCACCGTACACCTCAACTACTCGCGGATTATTCTAACAGTGCCAAAGATCGTGGTATCAAGGTGATCATCGCTGGTGCTGGCGGTGCAGCTCACCTTCCGGGTATGTGTGCAGCTTTTACTAGCCTGCCAGTTCTTGGTGTTCCAGTTCAGTCTCGTGCACTTAAAGGCATGGACTCACTACTGTCTATCGTGCAAATGCCTAAAGGCATCGCGGTGGGTACGCTAGCTATCGGTGAAGCCGGCGCTGCGAACGCAGGTATCCTAGCTGCTCAAATCATCGGTACTCATGTTCCTGAGGTGATGGAAAAGGTTGAAGCCTTCCGCAAGGAACAAACCGATACCGTTCTAGCAAATCCAAACCCAGCTGAGGACTAATACGATGCAGGTTCTGGTTCTAGGTGCGGGCCAACTGGCTCGCATGATGGCTCTAGCCTCTGCGCCTCTTAACATCAAGACGCTAGCCTTTGATGTTAACAGTGAAGCGATTGTTGAGCCGATCACTCAGACTAAGCTTGGACAAGGTCTAGACGTGGCTATCGAGCAGGCTGATGTGATCACCGCCGAGTTTGAGCATGTACCACACCCGGTTCTCGATGCATGTCAGGCAAGTGGAAAGCTATTCCCTAGTGCAGAAGCCATCAAAACTGGTGGTGACCGTCGCATTGAGAAAGCCCTGCTAGATAAAGCCGAGGTTGCCAATGCCAAATACGCACTGATTCGCACTCGCGAAGACTTTAACTCAGCTATCGACTACGTTGGCCTACCTATGGTGCTTAAGAGCACGCTAGGTGGCTATGACGGTAAAGGTCAATGGCGTTTGAAGTCTACTGAACAAGTCGAACAGATTTGGGATGAGATGGAAGAGTGCATCAATGCTTCTGAAGCCCAGGCTATCATCGCCGAAGAGTTTGTCTCTTTTGATCGTGAAGTTTCTCTGGTTGGTGCTCGCAATGCTAAAGGTGACATTGCGGTTTATCCACTAGCCGAAAACGTACATACCGATGGTGTGCTGAGCCTTTCAACGGCAATCGCTGATGAAGCACTTCAAGCTCAAGCAAAGCAGATGTTTACCGCTGTGGCTGAGTGTCTGGACTATGTTGGTGTTCTGGCTCTAGAGTTCTTCGATGTGCAAGGTAAGCTAATGGTAAACGAGATTGCGCCTCGCGTTCATAACTCTGGTCACTGGACTCAACAAGGCGCTGAGACCTGCCAGTTTGAGAACCATATGCGCGCGGTATGCGGTCTACCTTTAGGTAGCACTGAACTTCTACGCCCAACTAGCATGATCAACATCCTAGGTGAAGATACATTGCCAGAAGCGGTTCTAGAGATGAATCAAGCACATGTGCACTGGTACGGCAAAGAAAAGCGCCCTGGTCGCAAGATGGGCCACATCAACGTGTGTGGAAAAGATGAAGCAGACCTAACTGTTCAGCTTGAAGCGATTGCTAAGTTACTAGACCCAAAAGCCTACCCGGCTCTAACCAAGTAATTAGCTTTGATAAAGACTAAAAAGGCAGCCTAGGCTGCCTTTTCTATTTCTGAACTGCTTGGCATTTTCGGTCTGCACAGACCAAGCCACTTTTCTTCTTAGTGAGAAGCTTAAAGCCACACTCCTGACACACCCCTTCTACAGGCTCAGTGTTCAGCGCAAAATCGCATTTAGGGTAGCTATCGCAAGCATGAAATACCTTACCAAAGCGAGACTTCCTATCTACAAGGTTGCCCGTACTGCAGGCAGGACAAGTAATCTTCTTCTGGGGCTGTTCTTCTTCATCCATGTGCGCAATGTAGTGACACTCAGGATAGGATTCACAACCGATAAACATACCATAGCGACCTTGGCGTAATACCAACTCATTACCACATTCAGGACAGGGTACCCCCAAAGCCTTAATAACCTGGCCCGATGGCTGATGCAGAGGTTTAATGAAGTCGCAGTCGGGGTAGTTAGCACAACCTAAAAATGCGCCATGTTTACCATGACGCATCTGGAGTTCACCACCACATTGGGGACAGTGTTGTTCGAGAGCACTGCCGTGGGACGAGAATAACTGGTTGTCGATTTGACCACTCATAGCTTAGTGAAGCACACCATGGTCTGTAGAGTAGAGCAGCTCTTCCATCGTGGTATATGCGCTCTCATTGCCAGGCACATTAAATAACACCATCAAGATGATCCACTTGAGGTCATCCAGTTGAAGGTCCATTGTTTCGAGCCCCATTACACGGTCGATCACCATCTCACGTGACTCAGGAGTTAGCACGTTGATCTGCTCTAGGAATAGTAGAAAACCACGACAACGGGTATCGAGGCGCTGCTGCTCTTTCTCTGAGTAGATACGCATAGATGTGGCTGAGCTCAGCGCGATCTGTTGGCTGTTTTCTTCATTTTGCAGTGCAGCAAGGTCTTCAAGCCAGTTCAGTGCCTTGTAGATCTCTTGCTGGCGGAAACCTGCTCGAAGGAGTTCTTGCTCAAGCTCGTCCTGATCGACGTTTAAATCGCTGTCACTATGAACATATGTTTCGAACAGATACATAAGAATATCCATCATAGTTAGCTCCCCCTCAATCTAATAAAACCACCACCTGCTGAAGCAACTAATCCCTTAAGCTCCAACTCTAATAGGTGCATCATAACCTTATTTACGGATAAATGGGTCCTTTCCGACAAAAAATCAACCGACTCTGGTTGTGCTCCTAAAAGCTCGTAGACAGCTCGTTCAGATGCCTCCAGTGATGCCTCTATTTTAAGCGGTTGTTTTTCCTCAGATACTGTTCTCTCTTCTAGTTTTGACCTGAGTTTTTCATCAGAAATTTCATCTACAACCTCATCAGCGCTAGTGACTAATATTGCACCTTCACGTATCAGATGGTTACACCCTTTAGTTGCGGGATTATGAATAGAACCCGGGACTGCGAACACTTCCCTGCCCTGTTCAAGCGAGAATCGAGCGGTAATCAGGGTACCACTCCTAAGGCCTGCTTCGACCACCACAACCCCGAGACTCAAGCCACTTATGATGCGATTGCGACGCGGGAAGTTTTGCGCCTTTGGCGGCACGTAGGGAGGAAACTCACTCACCAAAGCGCCCCTTTCTCGAACTCTTTGCATCAAGCCACGATGAGCTTTTGGGTAACAATGATCAAATCCATTTCCAAGCACAGCAATAGTCGTCCCATCCGCATCCAAACAGCCCTGATGTGAGCGACCATCAATACCCGTGGCTAAACCGCTGGTAACGACCAGTCCCAGCTCTACAAAACGTCGGGAAAACTCACTGGCTATATCAAGCCCCTCTCTTGTGGCTGAACGACTACCGACCATAGCAATCTGCGGAAGGTTTAGCGCTTTTTTATCCCCCTCCACAAACAGCGCAATTGGTGGGGTGGCAATATGAGATAACTGGGAGGGATAGTTATCATCTTCTAGTGTGAATAGGTGGCGCTGAACACCTTGAGCCCAACTGAGGCATGTCTCAACCTCTCGGCCACCTTTGTCTCTTATATGCTTGGCCTGAAATGGCTTAAAACCGATATTGATCAGCTCCTTATAAGAGCAAGTTAACAACTCTTTTGGTGATGTCTGTTCGATGATTCGCTGAGTTTTAACCCCAGATAATCCAGGGGTCGTATGCAGGGTTAACCAAGGGATTTTTTGCTCTTCATTCATCTCACAAACGCCTATCAATATTGGTGCTGTTATTTGAAGACCAAAATGACTAAAATTGTCACAATCCGCCGATGAACTTTCGGCACACTTCAATGTATTTGAGAAACTATGTCCGTATTACAAGTTTTAACTTTTCCAGATGACCGTCTTCGTACTGTGGCTAAGCCAGTAGAAGAGTTTACTCCTGAACTGCAACAACATATCGACGATATGATTGAAACCATGTACGCAGAAGAAGGCATTGGCTTAGCTTCAACTCAAGTAGACGTGCATCAGCGTATCGTGGTTATCGATATCTCTGAGACTCGCGATGAGGCTATGGTTCTGATCAACCCTGAAATCACCGACAAGCGCGGTGAAGATGGCATTGAAGAGGGCTGTCTATCTGTACCTGGTGCTCGCGCACTTGTGCCACGTGCCCACGAAGTAACGGTTAAAGCCCTAGACCGCGAAGGTAAAGAGTTCACCTTCGATGCTGACGACCTACTTGCTATCTGTGTTCAGCACGAACTGGACCACCTAGAAGGCAAATTGTTTGTTGATTACCTATCTCCTCTTAAGCGTCGTCGCATCAAAGAGAAGCTAGAAAAAATCAAACGCTTCAACGAAAAGAACCAATAATCTAGGAGCCTTACCTTGAGCGAAAAACTGAAAGTCATTTTTGCAGGTACTCCTGACTTCGCCGCCGACCATCTGGCGGCGTTGTTATCTTCAGAGCATGAAGTTATCGCGGTGTACTCTCAACCAGACCGTCCTGCTGGTCGCGGCAAAAAGCTAACCGCTAGCCCGGTTAAGACCTTGGCTCTTGAGCACAATGTACCTGTATATCAGCCAGAGAACTTCAAATCAGATGAAGCTAAGCAAGAACTTGCTGACTTGAATGCAGACATCATGGTAGTGGTGGCATACGGTCTACTGTTGCCAAAAGCTGTACTGGATACGCCGCGTCTGGGCTGTATCAATGTGCACGGCTCTATCTTGCCTCGCTGGCGTGGTGCAGCTCCAATCCAACGCTCTATCTGGGCAGGTGACGAGCAGACTGGTGTTACCATAATGCAAATGGATGTAGGCCTAGATACTGGCGATATGCTGCATATTGCTACTCTGGATATCCAAGATACCGATACCAGTGCAGACCTGTATCACAAGCTTGCTAAGCTTGGTCCTGTGGCTCTGATCGACTGTCTGGAGAAAATAGCTAGCGGTAGTGCAAAAGCTGAGAAACAAGACGATGCACTAGCAAACTACGCTAAGAAGCTAAGTAAAGAAGAAGCACGTATCGACTGGACTAAGGACGCCGTAGCCCTTGAGCGTGAAATTCGCGCTTTCAATCCATGGCCGATCAGCCACTTCGCTATCGAAGATAAGAGCATCAAGGTTTGGAAGTCTCGTGTTGAATCAAGCGATAAAGACCTAGCACCAGGCACCATCATCAGCGCCGATAAGTCTGGCATCAAGGTTGCAACCGGAAACCAAGCCCTAGTGCTTGAGCAGATTCAAGTTCCTGGCAAGAAAGCCATGGCCGTATCCGATGTGCTCAACTCCAGAGCAGACTGGTTTAAACCCGGCTCTCAACTAACAGAAAATCAATAAGTTAACTACACTAAGGCTTGAGTTTCTCAAGCCTTACTCTTTTAGGGAATTACCTATGAACGTTCGTGCAGCTGCCGCTACTGTACTCTTCCAAGTTGTGGACAAAGGGCATTCGCTTTCCAGCGCCCTACCTCAAGCGCAAGCTAAGCTAAACCCAAAGGACCATGCCCTGTTGCAGGAGATCTGCTACGGCGTATTGCGCTACCTTCCACGCCTTGAATCCATCGTTAATCAGCTCATGGACAAGCCCCTAAAAGGCAAGCAGCGTGTTTTTCATCACCTGATCCTAGTGGGTATCTATCAGCTTAGCTTTATGCGCACCGCCGACCATGCTGCGGTTGCAGAGACGGTTGAAGCGGCCAAATCACTACGCGGTATCAAGCTAAAAGGTCTTATCAATGCCATCTTGCGTAACTATCAGCGCCAACAAGAAGCGCTAGATAAGAAAGCCACCAGCACAGATGCAGGTAAATACGGTCACCCAGGCTGGCTACTAAAGTTACTCAAAGAAGCATACCCAGAAAACTGGCAAGAGATTGTTGAAGAGAACAATACCAAGGCTCCTATGTGGCTGCGTGTGAACAACAAGCACAAAACCACACAAGAGTACCTTGCTCTTCTTGAAGAAAACGGCATCGAAGCGGTTGTACACCCTCAAGCACAGCACGCCCTTAAGCTAGAGCGTCCTTGTGATGTGAACAAGCTACCTGGCTTTGACAAAGGCTGGGTGTCGGTACAAGACGCTGCAGCACAGCTGTCATTTGAATACCTACAGCCAAAAGATGGCGAGTTGATCCTAGATTGCTGCTGTGCACCGGGCGGTAAAACGGCACATATCCTAGAAAACACCCAAGGTGGCCATGTTGTGGCTATCGATGCTGACCAGCAGCGTCTAGAGCGTGTGTATCAGAACCTTGAGCGTTTGAACCTTAAGGCTGAAGTTATCCATGGCGATGCTCGTCACCCAGAACAGTGGTGGAAGGGCGATAAGTTTGACCGCATCCTGCTAGATGCGCCATGTTCAGCAACCGGCGTAATCCGCCGTCATCCTGACATCAAGTGGCTACGTCGTGCAGACGACCTACCAGCGTTGGCGGAACTTCAGAGCGAAATCATTGATGCTATGTGGCAGCAACTCAAACCAGGTGGAACCTTAGTTTACGCAACCTGTTCCATCGCACCGATTGAAAATAGAGACCAAATAAAGGCATTCTTGGCGCGCACCAGTGATGCCAAGCTTGTAGACAGCGATCCTGAGAACCCTGGCCGACAAATTTTGCCGGGTGAGCACAATATGGATGGCTTCTTCTATGCGGTTTTAGAAAAGGCAACTAAAGTAAGTTAAGTCGAGCAGTAATAGAGAACTAAGCTATGAAAATCATAATCTTAGGCGCAGGTCAGGTAGGCGGCACCCTAGCGGAAAACCTAGTAGGTGAAAACAACGATATCACCATAGTCGATACCAATAGCCGTCGTTTGAGTGAGCTTCAGAACAAATACGACCTTCGCGTAGTTAATGGTGAAGCGAGTCACCCAGACACACTCAAAGAGGCCGGTGCCCAAGATGCGGACATGTTGGTGGCAGTAACCAATGCCGATGAAACCAATATGATCGCCTGCCAGATCGCTTTCACTCTATTCAATACTCCAAACCGTATTGCACGTATCCGCTCTCGCGAATATCTGGCTGAAAAAGAGACCTTGTTTAAATCGGGTGCTATCCCGGTAGACCATCTGATTGCTCCTGAAGAGCTAGTCACTGGCTATATTGAACGCCTGATCCAGTATCCTGGAGCACTGCAAGTAGTAAGCTTTGCTCAAGAAAAGGTTAGCCTAGTAGCAGTTAAGGCCTACTACGGCGGCCCATTGGTGGGTAATGCTATCTCAGCACTTCGTGAGCATATGCCCCATATCGATACCCGTGTTGCAGCAATCTTCCGTCAAGGCCGAGCCATTCGTCCGCAAGGCACCACCATTATCGAAGCCGATGATGAAGTGTTTTTTGTAGCGGCCAGTAATGACATTCGCTCAGTAATGAGTGAACTCCAGCGCCTTGAAAAACAGTATCGCAAGATCATGATCGTGGGTGGCGGTAACATAGGTGCTAGCCTAGCTAAGCGTCTTGAACGCAACTACGCGGTTAAGCTTATCGAGAAAGACCTAGAGCGTGCCACCTTCCTATCTGAAGAGCTGGAAAACACCATGGTGCTCTGTGGTGACGCGGCGGATAGAGAGCTTCTCTATGAAGAAAACATCGAAGAGATGGATGCCTATATCGCCCTAACCAACGAAGATGAAACCAACATTATGTCGGCTATGCTGGCTAAGAGTCTAAATGCTCGTAAGGTGATGGTGCTTATCCAGCGTGGGGCGTACGTGGACCTAGTTCAGGGTGGTGATATCGATGTGGCTATCTCGCCACAGCAAGCCACCATCTCTGAGCTTCTGACCCATGTTCGCCGTGGTGATATCGTTAACGTATCATCCCTACGACGTGGCGCCGCTGAGGCTATCGAGGTTGTAGCTCGTGGTGATCAAAATACTTCTAAGGTTGTCGGCCGTGCCGTTGAAGACCTGAAACTTCCACCAGGCACAACCATAGGTGCTATCGTTCGTGGCGAAGAGGTATTAATTGCCCATGACCGCACCGTTATCGAACAGGATGACCATATCGTGATGTTCTTGGTAGACAAGAAATACGTCACTAACGTTGAAGCGCTGTTCCAACCAAGTCCGTTCTACCTCTAAGGTTCGACATGGTTAACATCAGACCCATACTGTTTGTACTCGGGCTAGTGCTCTCAAAGCTAGCCCTATTTATGTACCCGCCAACCATTTTAGCCCTATTCAACCCTGGTAGTGGCTTCGTTGAATTCGCTAAAGCGGTCGCCATCACCCATCTAGCCTCGTTTATCTGTTTGTCCTTTGGCCGCTCGGCCCATTTTAGGCTTAATGTTCGTGATGTGTTCTTGGTAACAACCCTAGTATGGGTGGTGTGCACCGTGTTTGCGGCTCTACCCTTTGTCTTTATCAATCACATCAGCTTTACCGATGCCTTCTTTGAGACCATGTCTGGCATCACCACCACAGGCTCAACCGTACTAAGTGGCCTAGATGATATGTCCCACAGCATCTTACTATGGCGCTCACTGCTTCAATGGCTAGGTGGTATCGGCTTCATCGTTATGGGCGTAGCTATCCTGCCAATGCTCAATGTAGGTGGTATGCGTTTATTCCAAACCGAGTCTTCAGATTGGTCGGATAAGAGTGACCCAAGAGTCAAGAACGTCGCCAAGAGCATAGTGGTGGTTTATGCCAGTCTGACTCTGGCTTGCATCATCGCCTATATGTTTGCGGGAATGAATCTGTTCGAGGCCATCAACCATGCCTTCACCACTATCTCTACCGGTGGTTATAGCACCTCCGATGGTTCTATGAACCATTTCTCACACTCAGCACAATGGCTATCTACCCTGTTCATGTTCCTAGGTGGCTTGCCTTTCTTACTGTTTGTAGCGGTAGTGAAGAAGAAATCTTTCGCCGCACTGGCCAAAGATGCTCAAGTACTGGGGTTCTTTAAGCTGTTTATGGCAGCGAGCCTTGCCATTGCCGCTTGGCTAGTTTTGCATGACCACTACCATGTGATGGATGCTCTGCGCGTTTCTATGTTTAATGTGGTCTCTGTACTGACCACCACTGGCTTTGGGCTAGAAGACTTCACCGCGTGGGGTACATTAACCACGGTTCTGTTCGCCTTCCTATTAATGATGGGCGCATGCTCCGGCTCTACCGCAGGCGGTATCAAGGTATTTCGCTTCCAAATAGCTAATACCCTTTTAAAGATACAGATGATGAAGCTTATCCACCCATCTGGAGTATTTGTTCAGCGCTACAACAAGCGCACGGTAAACGACGAGATCATTCGCTCGGTAGTGGCGTTCAGTCTGACCTTCTTTGCCACCATATTGATCATTGCAGCCGGGCTGAGTGCGTTGGATCTGGATGCGGTGACTAGCCTGTCTGGTGCAATTACCGCAGTAGCTAACGTGGGACCGGGAATGGGTAGCATCATAGGTCCAACCGGTAACTTCGCTCCGCTACCGGATGCGGCCAAATGGATGTTGAGCTTCGGTATGCTGCTCGGCAGACTAGAGATACTCACCATACTGGTTCTGTTCCTGCCTGCCTTCTGGAAGCGTTAGTCTTCTCGGTTATCGAACAGCTCGAGTAAGAAATCGACCACCTGCTGGGCAGATTGCTCAGCGGTGAGTTGATTAGACAAGGTTAAGTGGGTTTCAAGATCGGGCGTACCCAATAGGCTTGAGAGCAAACCACCCAAGCCCTTTTTCTGTCTATCCACCTCAAACCACAACTTGAGCTCATTCTCATCTCGATAGGCAATGATTTCTAGCTCTCGCCAACTGCCATGAAACGGGCCTGTAGTAGGCACGAACTCAAACTCCTGTACGAATGGCAACGCAAAGCCCTTCGCCTCTTCACACTCTACCTGACGGATGCGCAAACCCAGCTCTTCTAATTCGAAAAAGATTTTATCTAGGACAGGATCGGGGCGAACGGTAAGCATATCTTTGTCTGAAGGGTCGATGGCCATATCGATATCCAAAGAGGTTTCAAGCCATACTTTGGAGTCACCGAGGGTGATTGGTGTATTCAGCGGCACATCCAACTCAACCTCGAAGGTGCGCTCTTCCCCAGACTCAATCGTGAAGGAATAAGGCAGTTGCCATTTATCTAAAACAAAGTTGACGGGAACACGGCTTTTTCTTGCGCCCTCCCTGTCATCATTTGGGTGGCGGTCTTTCTCGGCTATATAGCGGCAGCAGAGCTTGAGGTCGATATGGTCTATCTTCTGCGCACTAGAGCCACCATACACATGAATGACGATACGAACCTTATCGCCCGGTATCAGAACCTCTTGCTGTAGCACAGAATCTACTTTGGCAGAACCAATCCCTAAACTGGCTAATGTTTTCTTAAACAAAGACATATCCCACCCCCTGCGTTTTTGGGTATAGATTATATTGGTTGATAACCCATCAAAATCCAACCCTTACTCGAACAAACAGCCACTTAGATCAACTTGTTTCATAGCTGAAATGAATGTTTTTTGATTGCTGGTCAAAAATAGTGCTACCTTTAAATTGATATTGATTTAATATCTGCCTCGAATTTAACAATTCTGTTTAAACGGCAAAGGATGTGCCTGACTTATTGGTGAAGTATGTTTCCAACAACCGTCAGGTTCGCTCGCCCTTCGGGACGAGTGGCTCATCGCAGACCTGGGTATGCGAATGCGCCTAAAACAAATAAATCAGCGGCTCCAAAATCAACTCAAGATTAATTGAGTTGTAGGGCATAAAAGTCTTACTCGCTGTTTCTAAAAAGCGTAGGGTTTATCCCCTGCGCTTTTTTATTGTCTTTTTTACCTTTGACTGCTTCCATGGCGAGCGAATTTTGATACTTTACCTTGCAAGCACCACATATAGGATTTTGGAGAGAACAATGAAGTGTCATCGCGTTAACGAACTGATCGAGCTACTACACCCAGAGTGGCAAAAGGATCCAGACCTAAACCTGATCGAGTTTATTCTTAAGCTTTCACAGGAAGCGGGCTACGAAGGCAAATTAGAAGACCTAACCGATGATGTTCTAATTTATCACCTTAAGATGCGTAACAGCAGCAAAGAGGAAGAGATTCCAGGGCTGGCGAAAGATAAAGAAGATGACTTCAAGACCGCACTCCTGCGTGCTCGCGGCATCATCAAGTAATTTTAAGAGGGACTCAGTTTTGAGTCCCTTTTGCTTTAATCTGCAACTGATTTAACAACTTCTCTGTTTATACTTAGTTATACTGCGTCGAAATTCTGCTGTAGGACTAAGCATGAACAAGGACCGTATCGACGTCAAAGACGTCACCCCAAAGGCAAAATCTTCTCCTTCACAGCGTGACGATAGGTTTAATCCGAGTAATCGAATCTATGTGCGCGAAAGCAAAGGCGTGTATCAAAAGCTGCGTCGCTATGGTGCGTGGTTCTTACTGGCACTGTTCGCCCTTACGCCTTGGATACCTTATGGTGAGCGCCAGGCTATCCTGCTCGATATCGGTCAGCAGCAATTTAATTTCTTCGGTACCACTCTTTACCCACAAGACCTTACCCTGCTGGCTCTGCTATTTATGATAGCCGCGTTTGGTCTGTTCTTTATTACCACCTTCTTAGGTCGGGTATGGTGTGGCTATCTCTGCCCGCAAACCGTATGGACCTTTATGTACATCTGGTTCGAGGAAAAGCTGGAAGGGTCAGCCAATAAAAGACGTAAACAAGACTCACAAAAGCTGACTTCTAACCTGATGATGCGAAAGCTCTTGAAGCACCTAGCATGGATAGGTATCGCCATAGTCACGGGTCTCACCTTTGTCGGTTACTTTATTCCGTCTACAGAGCTTTGGGTGGACTTCTTTACCCTAAACGCCAGCTTCTGGCCTTATTTTTGGGTGCTGTTCTTTGCAGCTTGTACCTATGCCAACGCAGGCTGGATGCGATCTATTGTCTGTATCCATATGTGCCCATACGCTCGTTTCCAATCGGCCATGTTCGATAAAGATACCTTTATCGTGGGCTATGACGCCAAGCGCGGTGAATCTCGCGGACCTCGCTCTCGTAAAGCTAATCCAGCAGACCTTGGACTTGGTGATTGTATCGATTGTGACCTTTGCGTTCAGGTGTGCCCTACAGGTATCGACATCCGTAATGGCCTGCAATACGAATGCATCAACTGTGGTGCTTGTATCGACGCCTGTGATACCACAATGGAGCGCATGAACTATAAGAAAGGGCTGATCAGCTACACCACAGAGCACAAGCTAGAGGGCACGAATACCAAGGTGATGCGTCCTAAGCTGATAGGCTATGGCCTCATCATGCTGATAATGATTGGCGGGTTCTTCGCTCAAGTAGCAAGTGTAGAGCCAGCAGGCCTAAGCGTGCTTCGCGATAGAAACCAACTCTATCGCACCAACACAGACGGCTTTATCGAGAATACCTACACCCTTAAGATCATCAACAAAACCCAACAACCACAGCAATATCAGCTATCGGTTGAGGGATTGAGCGATGTGAAATGGTACGGACGCCAAACCGTGCAGGTATCCCCTGGTGAGGTATTTAGCCTACCTATAACCCTTGGAGCTGACCCAAGTGAATTAGACTCAGCGGTGACCCGTATCGAGTTCAAGTTGGATGACCAGCAAGGCTTTACCATCAACACCGAAAGCCGCTTTATCAAGCAGCTGTAGCCAACTCAAGTATCAAGCAAAAACCGGGCTCATCAGAGCCCGGACTTGTTTTCAATGCGTATAACAAATACTGTAGCTTCTATCACTGGATAAGATCCCTAGGCCATGAGCACCTCTTTTAACTTTGACTCCCTCACCCCTGACTTCATGTGGTACGCCTTAGAAAGCGTCGGCATTAGAGCTGAATCAGGCTTTCTCGCTCTCAACAGCTACGAAAACCGTGTATATCAATTTGTTGATGAAGAAAAACAGCGCTACGTGGTTAAGTTCTATCGTCCGCAGAGATGGAGTGAAGCTCAGATAGATGAAGAGCATGACTTCATGTTCGACTTGGAAGAACAAGAGATCCCAATTGCCATCCCTGAAATCTTGGGAGAACAATCGCTACACTTCTATAAAGGCTATCTTTTCGCGGTATATAAGAGCGTGGGAGGCCGTCAATTTGAGGTTGATAACTATGATCAACTCGAGATGGTGGGACGCTTCCTTGGCCGCATCCATAAGGTGAGCCAAGACCAAGCGCCGTATCAACACAGGCCGAGCATTGGTTTGGACGAGTATCTGTATCAACCAAGAGAGCTGCTGCAAAACAGCACCTTTATTCCCCCACACCTCGAAAATGTATTCTTCAACGACTTAGATCTACTGATAAAGAGTATCGAACAGAAGTGGGACAACAACTATCAGAATATTCGCCTGCACGGTGACTGCCACCCAGGTAATATCCTGTGGCGCGACGGACCAACCTTTGTAGACTTAGATGATTCGAGAAACGGCCCTGCAGTGCAGGACCTATGGATGATGCTAAACGGCGATCGCCAAGAGCAGCTGGTCCAGCTCGATATCTTGTTAGAGGGCTATCAAGAATTTTGCGATTTTAATAACGCTCAATTGAAACTGATCGAGCCTTTGCGCGGTCTACGCTTAGTGCACTACATGTCATGGCTTGCAAAAAGATGGCATGACCCTGCATTCCCAGTGGCATTTCCATGGTTCAATGATGCAAAATACTGGGAAGGCCAAGTTCTGGCATTTAAGGAGCAGCTCTCTGCCCTTGAAGAGCCACCACTATCATTAACACCTATGTGGTAATACTGGGCAGCCTTATTTGGAAGCCAAAATGAAAACCTTTGAAGGAGTATCTCAATGAAAAAGCTGATTACCTTGATGGCAACTATGTTCATCGCGCTAACAGCTCACGCAGCACAATTTAAAGAAGGTGAGAACTATACGGTTCTTGATCTTCCTGCGACCTCTAGCCCAACAGTAAATGAATTCTTCTCGTTCTACTGCCCTCACTGTAACCAGTTTGAGCCAATCATGGATACATTGAAGAAGTCGCTTCCAGAAAACGCTAAATTCCAGAAGACTCACGTATCTTTTATGGGTGGCAACATGGGCGTACCTATGAGCAAGGCATACGCGACTATGGTAGTGCTTAAGGCTGAAGATCAGATGGTTCCTGTAATGTTCCGTCGTATCCACCAGCTAAACGCGGCACCTAAGAACGAAGACGAGCTGCGCCAGATCTTCCTAGACGAAGGTATCGATGCGAAGAAATTCGACGCGGCTTACAAAGGCTTTGCGGTTGACTCTATGCAGCGTCGCTTCGACAAGCAGTTCAAAGACGCTGGCCTACGTGGCGTGCCAAGCATTGTCGTGAACGGTAAATACCTAGTTCAAACTGGCTCTATCAAGTCTACTCAAGACCTAATTAACCTAGTGAACTACCTGCTAACGCAGAAATAAGAAATAACGAGGGGAGCCAAACGCTCCCCTTTTTTAATGCTAGTAAATCTTATCCAGCTCTTTATCTTTGTCTGACCACAAGTCACCGAGCCACTGCTGGAATTGGCGCTTGTAGCGCTTGTCATTGAAATAATCGCCTCGCACCTGCTCATCCACAGGTAGAACCTTAATCTGCACCACAATGCGCTTCATACGGCCCATCAGCATGTCCTTGAATGGGTTCTCTACGTTATCCGGATACGCCAGTGTCACATCTATGATATTGCTGAACTGCTCCCCCATAGCCGCTAGGGTATAAGCGATACCGCCGGACTTTGGTTGTAACAGATGCTTATAGGAGCCTGATTTAGATTTATTGGCACGATAGCGAGTCCCTTCCACATAGTTGACTACCGTAGTTGGCATATGGCGGAATTTCTCACATGAGCGGCGAGTGGTTTCTAGGTCTTTGCCACGTTTCTCTGGATGACGGATCAGATACTCACGAGAGTAACGACGCATAAAGGGCATATCTAGCCCCCAGCAAGCCATGCCCAAAAAAGGTACGTAAAGCAGTTGCTGCTTGAGAAAGAACTTAGGCATAGGGATACGGTCTTTAAACACGCAACACAGCACCACGATATCCGTCCAACTGCGGTGGTTACTCAACATTAAATACCAGCCATCCATTTTAAGGCCTTCACCACCCTCAATCTGCCACTCAACATCACGGTTAAACAGAGCAAGGATCAAAGCATTGATAGTGGCCCAAATCCACATCACTTTATTGGCAAGGGTAGAGGATAATCTTCTCACGGCGTCAACCGGTACCAACATACGCACCAAAGCAAGTATGCAGATCGCAAGAGAAGCAACAGCAGTGTTCAAGATAACCAAGGAGGCAGTAATAATTAAAAAAATGTAACCAAACATAAATTCAAACGGAAAAACGGACACCTAAATTTTTTGACGGCTAATTATACAAGTAAGTCTAACAAGTTGAATACACTCTTAAATGGTCTGAGGTGTATTTGATATCAGTATACTCAATCTGTGCTCCAGATTTACTTTGTACATGCGATGTCGTTTACATTTTTCTAACTTCGATAATGCTGCTCCCCAATTCTGCTTAACAAGAAATCTGCTGATTCAATTCAATCAGTAGTTTATCCATCGAGCGGTACCCCAGCGCCTCAGCCAGATGATGTCTTTGAATAGCTTCACAACCCTCTAGGTCAGCTATGGTGCGAGAAACACGCAAAATTCTATGATAGGCGCGGATAGATAAGCCAAGGCTCAAGATCGCGTTCTCAAGAAAGCCCTCATCAGCACTTTCTAGCGAGCACACCTCTTGTATCTCGCGGCTCTGCAATTGAGCGTTTGGCTTGTTTGAACGAATAAGCATTAAGTCACGAGCCTTTAAAACTCGGCTCTTTACCTCCTGAGTAGACTCCCCACGACTACCATTGTGCAATGCCCCTCTGGGTAGCAACGGAATCTCGAGAGACATATCAAATCTATCCAAGAAAGGGCCTGATACCTTGTTAAGGTATCTCAGTATCGCCTGTGGGTTTATCCTAACCTGCCCCTCTCTGTAATGACCACTAGGGCTTGGGTTTAGAGCGGCTACTAACTGAAAGTTGGCTGGAAAAGTGCTTTTTCCTGCTGCTCTAGATATGACTATCTCGCCAGCCTCCAATGGCTCTCGCAAGGCGTCTAATACTCTGCGTTCAAATTCGGGCACCTCGTCTAGAAATAGAACTCCGTTGTGAGCCAAAGAGATCTCTCCTGGCTTTGGGGTGGAACCACCACCGACCAAAGCCACCATGGAGCTTGAGTGATGTGGTGATCTAAATGGTCTCTGTCGCCAACTGCAGCCAATAGAAACCTTGCCAACTAACGAAGATAAGGCGGCAACCTGCAGGGCTTCTTCTGTCTGCATTTCTGGCAGGAGATCCACTAGGCGAGTAGCTAGCATTGTCTTGCCTGTACCTGGAGGACCTAAGAACAAAATATTGTGACCGCCGGCTGCGGCTATCTCTAAAGCCCTCTTTCCCTGATGCTGGCCTATGATGTCCTGAAGGTCTCTTTCTAGCGATAAAGGACTGGCCTCCTCTTTATCATTCTTTAGCTCTAGGGTTAGTTGCCCTGCTAGGAAGGCCGCTACTTGAATCAAGGAGTTAGCCGACAGGTTGCGCTCTTTATCTACCAGAGCAACCTCATTGGCATTGCCCTCTGGGGAAATAAGGACTCGTTGATGCTTATTACTCGCCATAGCGGCCGCTATCACACCATTAACTGCTCTAAGCTCTCCAGATAGGGCTAACTCTCCCAACAATTCAGTGTCGTTAATTCTATCTGTAGGGAGTTGTTCACTGGCAATGAGTATCCCTATGGCGATTGGAAGGTCGAATCGGCCACCATCTTTAGGCAGGTCTGCTGGGGCTAGATTGACAGTTATCTTGCGGCTCGGAAACAGAAACTTAGAATTCAGTATTGCGCTTCGTACCCTGTCTTTTGATTCCTTCACACTGGTCTCAGCCAGCCCAACCAGATGAAAGCCCGGCATGCCTGGACCTATGTGAACCTCAACTGTCACCTGAGGTGCGTCGATTCCTACACTCGCTCTACTATGGATGATGGCTAACCCCATACAGGCTCCAAATTGATCCGAATAGTAATGGTTTAGCTCGTACCTATTTGGGGGCAAAATGAAAAAAGAATGAGTTTTTGCTTGTCACATCGAGAACTTCTGTGTTACCACTAACGGTATAAACACTGTGCAAAATTATTGCGGAATTTTTCTAGTTTTATTCACTGAAGTAAATATGTTGAAATCTCTTAACCTACTGCTGAACCTGATTGTCGTGGTGATTATTCATTCCGCGCGAGGGCGAGCAGGCGCAAAATAACACAGCAAGAATTCTAAGCCCTCGCACTGAAAAGTTCGGGGGCTTTTTTTAGTTTTAAGGTCTGAGTAAGGCCAGTTGCAGGAAATATGGAGCACAAGATGTGCGTTAAAGCTGAATTCACAACACAACAAAAAAACGCGACACAACAAGGGGGTTACCAATGAATGGTGCTCAGTTAGTCGTAGAGGCACTTCGCCAACAAGGTATCAAATCCGTTTTTGGATACCCTGGTGGTGCAATCATGCCAATCTACGATGCACTTTATGATGGTGGCGTAGAGCATATTCTTTGCCGTCACGAACAAGGTGCAGCCATCGCAGCCATAGGTATGGCTCGTGCAACCCAAGAGGTTGCAGTATGCATGGCAACATCCGGCCCAGGTGCGACAAACCTTGTCACCGGCCTTGCCGATGCCTTCTTGGACTCAGTTCCAGTAGTAGCCATCACAGGTCAGGTAGCCAGCCCTCTTATCGGCACCGATGCTTTCCAAGAAATGGATGTGATCGGTATGTCCCTATCTTGTACCAAGCATAGCTACTTGGTTACTGATATTGATGAACTTGCGCCAACCCTAGCCGAGGCATTCGAGGTAGCTCAATCTGGACGTCCAGGCCCAGTTATCGTAGATATCGCTAAAGATGTTCAGCTAGCAGAAGCGCCTACTGCAGTTCTTCCTGAGTTTGAGGCACCTATGATGCCTGTACCTCAACCTGAGGAATATCGCCTAGCACAGGCTCTACTGCGTGAAAGTCGTCGTCCAGTTCTCTATGTAGGTGGCGGTGTTCAGTTGGCTAAAGCGACAGACACAGTTCGCCAGTTCTTAAGCGACAACCCAATGCCATCGGTAAGTACCCTAAAAGGCCTGGGTACCATCGAGCGTCATAACCCATGCTACCTGGGTATGCTTGGCATGCACGGCACTAAGGCAGCTAACCTAATCGTACAAGAGTCTGACCTTCTTATCGTTGTAGGTGCGCGCTTCGATGACCGCGTGACTGGCAAGCTAGATAGCTTCGCGCCAAACGCCAAGGTTATCCACCTAGATATCGACAAGGCAGAGTTCAATAAACTAAGACATGCACACGCGACCCTTCGTGGTGACATCAATGAGATCCTGCCTCAGATTCATCTAGAGAACGATATCACCCCTTGGGTTCACCACTGTGAAAGCCTACGTAACGGCTTTAAATGGCGCTATGACCACCCAGGTGAGCCTATCTATGCTCCGCTTCTGCTTAAGCAGCTTTCAGATATGATGCCGGATACCTCTATGGTCTCAACCGACGTAGGGCAGCATCAGATGTGGGCAGCACAGCACATTCAGCCACGTGAGCCTCAGAACTTCATCACCTCATCTGGCCTAGGCACCATGGGTTTTGGTCTGCCAGCAGCTATGGGCGCTTCTGTAGCGCGTCCTGATGACCAATCTATCCTCATCACAGGTGATGGCTCATTTATGATGAACGTGCAAGAACTAGGTACGCTGAAGCGTCGTCAGATCCCTGTGAAGATAGTGCTTCTTAACAACCAGCGCCTCGGCATGGTTCGTCAGTGGCAGTCACTGTTCTTCGACGGTCGCCATAGTGAGACCATCCTAGATGACAACCCAGATTTCGTCATGCTAGCTAAGTCGTTTGATATCCCAGGTAAAACCATCACCACTAAGGCTGAGGTAGAACCTGCACTTAAAGAGATGCTTGAATGTGAGACCTCTTATCTTCTGCACGTCCTTATCGACGAAGAAGAAAACGTATGGCCTCTGGTTCCACCAGGCGCGTCCAACGAAGACATGTTAGAGAACACCTAATAGAGGCACTCATGGAAAGATATTTACTTGATATTAAAGCAGACGATAAACCTGTATTGTTGGAGCGAGTGCTAAGAGTGGTTCGCCACCGTGGTTTTATCGTTCGACAGGTAGCAGGCACTCAAAACCACCACAGCAAGATTGCAAGTGTGGAGATCATTGTTGATAGCGACCGTCCAATCACGTTTTTGACTAATCAGATTGAAAAACTGTGGGATGTAATTAGCGTAGACGTTATTAAGATTAACAACGATGAACTCCCAAACAACAATTTACAACACAAAGTAAGCGCGTAAGGAAGGCAGTAAATGGCGAAGAAAACAGCAGATTATATTTGGTTTAACGGCGAGATGGTTCCGTGGGCAGAAGCCAACGTTCACGTACTAACTCATGCAATGCACTACGGTACTTCAGTATTTGAGGGCGTGCGTTGCTACAACACGCCGAAAGGACCAATTGTATTCCGCCACCTTGAGCACGCTAAACGTCTAAAAGACTCAGCGAAGATCTACCGCTTCCCTATCCCATACTCTGTTGAAGAGATCATGGAAGCAACGCGCGAAACACTGCGTCAAAACAAGCTAGACAGCGCTTACATCCGTCCGCTTGGTTTTGTAGGCAATGTTGGCCTTGGTGTATGTCCTCCGGTAGACACAGAGATGGACCTAATCATCGCAGCCTTCCCTTGGGGTTCTTACCTAGGTGAAGACGCACTAGAGCAGGGCGTTGATGCCATGATCTCAAGCTGGAATCGCGCGGCACCAAACACTATTCCTACAGCCGCTAAAGCGGGTGGTAACTACCTATCTTCTCTACTAGTTGGTGGTGAAGCTCGTCGTCACGGCTATGACGAAGGTATCGCGCTGAGCGTTGATGGCTACCTATCAGAGGGGGCGGGTGAGAACATCTTTGTAATCAAAGATGGCGTAATCACTACTCCACCAGCAACCAGCGCTATCCTGCCTGGTATTACACGTGACTCTATCATGATCCTAGCGCGTGATAAGGGCTATGAGGTTCGTGAAGCAAACATCGCTCGTGAAGCACTATACCTAGCAGACGAAATCTTTATGACAGGTACGGCAGCAGAGATCGTTCCTGTACGTACGGTTGACCAAATCGTTGTAGGCGCAGGCAAGCGTGGCCCTATCACCGAAGACCTACAATCAACCTACTTTGGCCTATTCAACGGCACCACAGAAGACAAATGGGGCTGGCTAGACTACGTATACCCAGCTGACGCAGAGAAATAAGGAACTATTATGCCAATCTATCGCAGTGCAACCACAACACATGGTCGTAACATGGCTGGTGCGCGTGCCCTATGGCGTGCAACCGGCGTAAAAGATGAAGATTTCGGTAAGCCTATTATCGCTGTCGTTAACTCATTCACTCAATTCGTACCAGGCCACGTTCACCTAAAAGACATGGGTCAACTGGTTGCTCGTGAAATTGAAGAAGCGGGCGGGATCGCAAAAGAATTCAACACTATCGCTATCGATGACGGTATCGCTATGGGTCACGGCGGTATGCTGTACTCACTACCATCTCGTGAGCTTATCGCAGACTCTGTAGAGTACATGGTAAACGCGCACTGTGCCGATGCTATGGTATGTATCTCTAACTGCGACAAGATCACCCCGGGAATGCTGATGGCCTCTATGCGCCTAAACATCCCAGTGATCTTTGTATCTGGTGGTCCCATGGAAGCGGGTAAAACCAAGCTTTCTGATCAACTGATCAAGCTAGACCTTGTAGATGCCATGATGCAGAGTGCGGATCCAACGGTATCTGACGAAGACAGTGAAAAGATCGAACGTAGCGCGTGTCCTACCTGTGGTTCTTGCTCAGGTATGTTTACTGCTAACTCAATGAACTGCCTAACCGAAGCATTAGGTCTTTCTCAGCCAGGTAACGGCTCTATGCTGGCTACCCACGCTGACCGTGAAGCACTATTCCTAAGCGCAGGCCAACGCATCGTAGACCTGACTAAGCGTTACTATGAGCAAGACGATGCGTCTGTTCTTCCTCGTAACATCGCAACCAAGCAAGCGTTCGAGAACGCGATGGCGCTAGACATCGCTATGGGTGGTTCAACCAACACGGTTCTGCACCTGCTAGCGGCCGCTCAAGAGGGTGAAGTAGACTTCGACATGGTTGATATCGATGCTATGTCTCGCCGAGTACCTAACCTATGTAAGGTTGCACCATCGACTCCGCTGTATCACATGGAAGATGTGCACCGCGCGGGTGGTGTAATGGGCATCCTAGGTGAACTGAATCGCGCAGGCCTTATCAACAGCCAAGTAAACACGGTTCTGGGTACCACCCTAGAAGAACAATTGGCTCACTACGACATCATGCAGACCGAATCTGAAGAGGTTAAATCTTTCTTCCGTGCTGGCCCTGCAGGTATCCGCACTACTAAGGCTTTCTCTCAAGACTGTCGCTGGGACACTTTAGATGACGACCGTGAAGCAGGCTGTATCCGTGACAAAGCCAACGCTTATAGCCAAGATGGTGGTCTGGCCGTTCTTAAAGGTAACATCGCTCTTGATGGCTGTATCGTTAAGACCGCTGGCGTAGACGAGAGCATCCTAACCTTCACAGGTACTGCTATCGTATTTGAAAGCCAAGAAGACGCTGTAGACGGCATCCTAGGCGGTCAGGTTAAAGCTGGTCATGTTGTAGTAATCCGCTACGAAGGTCCAAAAGGTGGTCCAGGTATGCAAGAGATGCTTTACCCAACCACTTACCTGAAATCTATGGGTCTAGGTAAAGAGTGTGCGCTTCTAACCGACGGTCGCTTCTCTGGTGGTACTGCAGGTCTTTCTATCGGTCACGCTTCTCCTGAAGCTGCGGCTGGCGGCATCATTGGTCTGGTTAAGACTGGCGATGAGATTGCTATCGACATTCCAAACCGTACTATTGAGCTGAACGTGTCAGAGCAAGAGCTAGGCGAGCGTCGTGCTGAGCAAGACCAGAAAGGTTGGAAACCAGAATCACGTCAACGTGAGGTTTCATTTGCTCTGAAGGCATACGCAAGTATGGCTACCAGTGCTGACAAAGGTGCAGTGAGAGACAAATCTAAATTCGAGGGGTAAGACTATGAGTCAAACTCCTCCTAAAACTGGCGCAGAGTACCTGCGCCAGGTACTGCGAGCTCCAATCTACGAGGTGGCGACAGTCACCCCGTTACAAGAGATGCCTCGCCTAAGTGAGCGCTTACAAAACCTAGTTCAGATCAAGCGAGAAGATCGCCAGCCTGTGCACTCCTTCAAGCTTCGTGGCGCCTACAACATGGTGGCTAACCTTACCGACGAGCAGAAGCAAGCAGGCGTTATCGCAGCCTCAGCGGGCAATCATGCTCAAGGTATGGCTTACTCAGGGACACGCCTAGGTATCAACACTACTATCGTGATGCCTAAAACCACTCCAGACATCAAGGTTGACGCTGTACGCGCCTTCGGTGGCAATGTTGTACTTCACGGTAGCAACTTCGATGAAGCCAAAGCCGAAGCAGTACGCCTGTCTGAAGAGCACGGCTATACCTTTGTACCTCCATTTGATCACCCACTGGTGATCGCAGGCCAAGGTACGATTGGTATGGAGATGATCCAGCAAAATGGTCATCTAGATTATATCTTCGTCCCAGTTGGCGGCGGCGGTCTAGCGGCCGGTGTTGCGGTTCTGGTGAAACAGCTGATGCCAAACATCCAAGTGATCGCGGTTGAACCTGAAGATTCTGCCTGCCTAAAAGCAGCGCTGGATGCAGGTAAACCAGTAACACTGGATCAAGTCAGTATGTTTGCTGACGGTGTGGCGGTTAAGCAGATTGGTAGTGAGACCTTCCGTCTGTGTAATCAATATATCGATGGTCATGTGTCTGTTTCTAGCGATGAGATCTGTGCGGCAGTTAAGGATATCTTCGAAGATACTCGAGCAATTGCTGAACCATCAGGTGCGCTCGCTCTAGCGGGTCTTAAGAAGTATGCCGAGCAGCACAAGCTGGTGGATAAGAAGCTAGCTACCGTGCTTTCTGGCGCTAATACTAACTTCCACGGCCTGCGTTACGTATCTGAGCGCTGTGAATTGGGTGAGAAACGTGAGGGCTTACTTGCGGTAACCATCCCAGAGCGTCAAGGTGCTTTCTTTGAGTTCTGCAACATTATCGGTGGTCGAGCGGTTACTGAGTTTAACTATCGCTACAACGACGATGCTAAGGCGAATATCTTTGTGGGTGTGCGCCTGCAAGAGGGCCAAAGTGAGCTCAACAGTATCATCGAAGACCTACAGCAAGCAGACTACCCTGTGGTGGACCTTTCTGATGATGAGATGGCGAAGCTTCACATTCGCTATATGGTGGGTGGTAAGCCTAGCAAACCACTGCAAGAGCGTCTGTATAGCTTTGAGTTCCCAGAGTACCCTGGTGCGCTATTGAAGTTCTTGAGTACGTTAGGCACGCGCTGGAACATCAGCTTGTTCAACTACCGCAACCACGGTGCTGATTATGGTCGAGTATTATGTGGTTTTGAGCTTCCAGAGGAAGACCTAGAGCGCTTCACACGTCACCTAGGCGAGTTAGGTTATGGCTATCGCGATGAGTCGGATAACCTCTCCTATCAGTTCTTCTTAAGCTAAACGCCAAGCATAAAAAAGGTCTAGCAATTGCTAGACCTTTTTCTTATCTATCGAGAGTTACTTAGATGCTTTTACCGCGTCTAGTTCTCCCTCTTGCTCACCTGAAGTCTGTGACTTCTTATTGAACTTGTTTTCCCAGTAGGTAGCACCCTTGATGCCAAGAGCCACTGGGTTAAAGGTATAGTCCTTAACGCCTTGAGCTTTTTGCTGCTCGTAGTCTTTCAGCGCCTTGATTGCTGGCTTAGACAGGAAGAACACAATCAGAATACCAACGATGTTCAGCCACGCCATCAGGCCAACGCCCACATCACCCATAGCCCAAGCTAGGTTAGCTGTCTTGATCGTGCCGTAGAATACCGCTGAGATAAGAACCAGCTTAAGCAGGAACATCAGCCCAGGAACCTTAACTGTGCGACGGATGTACGCGATGTTGGTTTCTGCGATGTAGTAGTAAGCCAAGATGGTAGTAAAGGCGAAGAAGAATAGCGCTACTGCTATAAACGGCTTGCCGATACCCGGTAGTGCGCTCTCGATTGCCATCTGAGTGAACACAGGACCGTTAGCACCGATATCAGAAGCAAGGTTCTGAATGATGAACGCCTCACCTGCACCGTGTACGTTGTACATGCCGGTGATAAGGATCATAAACGCTGTTGCAGAACAAACTAGCAGGGTATCGATGTAGATAGAGAATGACTGAACCAGACCTTGCTGAGCTGGGTGCTGTACGTTTGCCGCTGCTGCTGCGTGAGGACCGGTACCTTGACCCGCTTCGTTGGAATAAACACCACGCTTAACACCCCAACCGATAGCAGCACCAAAGCCAGCCATAGGCGTAAATGCATCACCGATGATCATCGAGAAGATACGAGGTACTTCACTGATGTTCAGTAGAATGATCACAAACGCGGTAATGATGTACGCCAGCGCCATAAAAGGAACCACGATCTGCGTGAAGTTCGCGATACGCTTAACGCCACCAAAGATTATGAAAGCAAGAACCACAGAAACCAGAGTACCAGTGAACACCTTAGCTGCGCTGAAGCTACCCATAGCGGTATTGATCATATCACCACTGCCGAAAGCCGCTTCTACCGCGTTACCAATACTGTTCGATTGAACACCCGGAAGTAGCACACCACAAGCAAAGATAGTCGCGATAGCAAAGATCCACGCATACCACTTCTGACCCATAGCTTTCTCGATGTAGTAAGCTGGACCACCGCGGAATTCACCTTCATCTTCCTCTTTGTAGATCTGCGCAAGAGTCGATTCTGCGTACGCAGTTGCCGCGCCAAAGAAGGCTACAACCCACATCCAGAATACCGCGCCAGGGCCACCAAAACCGATCGCCGCTGCAACACCAGCGATGTTACCTGTACCTACACGACCAGAAAGAGAAACCGCTAGGGCTTGGAAAGAAGAGATGCCCTTTTCTGAGCCTTTGCCAGAAAGAAGCAGGCGCCACATCTCAAAGAAATGACGAATTTGAACAAAACGAGTGATGATGGAATAGAAAAGACCTGCGCCCAAACACAAGTAGATCAGGGCTGGGCTCCAGATGATTCCATTCAAGAAATCAACCAATGACTGCATAAAAAATATCCCTATTGAATGAGTATTGGCACGGAATGATACACAGCAGTAAGTAGATTGTTAAATAAAAAATACTCACAAAACATTAACAATCCTTATTTTTAGGTATAAATCCCGTATTTGACCCTGATTATTAACTATTCCATCCGGTAAACAGCTTGTTTACCTCTATAAAGCCTCGCATAATTATTTCTGTATCCATTGACGATGAAGCCGCTCTGAGTCCCCCAAATACTCCACCATCCAATCGATGAGTTTATTGTTATTCTGCTCACGCCAAACCATGCAGCACTCGCTAGCAGGTGACTCCATATCAAGCTCTTTAATAACCATCTCTCCTGTGAGTATCTGCTGGGCAGCGATGTGATCAGGCAGAAAACCTACACCTATCCCCTGCTTTACACAGCGAACCGCAGTGTGCCAATTGGGAACTAAAAGCCTACGTTGATGGCCGATAACAGGATGATAGCGCTTAGGCAGTTCTCTGGATGTGTCATCGAGACTTATGCTGGGATATTTCATTATGTCTTCGACAGAGAGGGCTTCTAATTCTGCCAAGGGATGGTCATAAGCACACACAAACACCCACTTTAGCTTGCCCATAGGTTTGAGCTTGTAATCACCTCCTACCGGGACAGCAGAGGTAGCACCTAGCACGATATCGGCTCGATTTTGCGAGATGGCCTCCCACGCACCATTGAATACTTCCATGTTGATCTGAAGCTCTGCAAATTCAAACTCGGCATAGAAGTCATTGATGAGATGCTGTAACTGATCCAACTTAACTACATTATCTAAGGTCAGCTTTAGGGTGTTTTGCCAGCCTTGAGCTGCACGTTTAGCCTGGGATTTGGCTTCAGCCAATTGTCGTAGCATGGTCCTCACCTGCTCTAGGAACAGCTCGCCTGCCGGTGTCAGCTCAACCCTTCTAGGCAAGCGACGAAACAGCACCACATCTAGATCTTGCTCTATTTGGCGCACCGTATAACTGACTGAGGATGGCACCTTGTGTAGGTAGTCAGCCGCAGCGGAAAAACTGCCCATACGAGCAACAACATCGAGTAATTCAAAGTTCTTTTCAGAGAGCATAGCTTTCAAAATTTTTGATAGATAACAGGTAATTTTAGCGCTTAATTTGTTCACAAAGCCAACTTAGAATCCCTTTCGTTGTCTCAATTAACCTAAATAACCCTATGTCAGTCACTAAATCACAACTCGCTTATCTAGCTCTGCTCTCTATGCTTGGCTTTATCGCTACCGATATGTATCTACCTGCGTTCCAAACCCTGCAAGCAGACTTTGGTACCGGCCCTGAACCTATTGCACTCTCACTGAGTATTTTTTTGGTAGGTCTAGCTGTGGGTCAGCTCGCTTGGGGAGTCATCTCAGACAAATACGGTTTAAGAAATTCACTGGCTCTGGGTCTGATTGTATTCAGCATCGCCTCTGTAGGTATCGCTCTTAGCTTTACCATTTCTCAACTTCTTGTATTCCGTTTTATTCAGGCGATCGGTGTATGTGCACCTACGGTGATCTGGCAAGCTATGGTGATCAATCGTTACAATCCTGCGGATCGTCAGCGCGTATTCGCCTCGATCATGCCTTTGGTTGCCCTATCACCAGCTCTAGCACCTCAACTTGGTGTGGTACTTAACACCACCCTAGGCTGGGAAAGTATCTTTGCTGTGTTGGCGATTGTTGGTGTAGGGCTTGTCTATATCACCATGAAACTGCCTCATGACAAGCCAAAAGCTGTACAAACAGGCTTAAAGAAAGACCTATCTAGTCTATTTAAGAACCGCACCTTTATCGGCAATGTGATCATCTACTCGGTAACCTCTGCTGCCTTCTTTGCCTACCTCACCGGTATGCCAGAGATCATGACTCAGCTGGGTTACTCAGCTAAAGACATCGGTATGAGTTTCATCCCTCAGACTATTGCGTTTATGGTGGGTGGTTTTGTCGGCAAGAAAGCCGTTGAAAAGCTAGGTGATGGAAAAGTACTGGGTGCGACACTGAGTTTATTTACCCTAGCAGTTATCGCAGTGTTTATCGCAACCCAGAATGAATTGACCTCTATCTGGCCTGTTCTACTGCCGTTCTGCTTTGTAGCTGTGGCTAATGGTGCTCTTTATCCTATAGTGGTAAACCGCGCCCTCTCTAGCGCACAAAACAGCCCAGCAACCGCTGCGGGTCTGCAAAACAGTATTCAGATCTGTGTAAGTAGTTTGGCCAGCACGCTGGTGGCGGTATTTACTCAGTCAGCATTGGTCGCAACAGGATGGGTCATAATCACTTGTATCGGCGGTATCGCTATTGGGCTGATGCTAACTCGCCAATCTAAGCCACAACCACTGCCTGCCGTTTAAAATCTCAAACCCAAGCAGTTTTATCTATCCAATACGATAGTGTTTTTGAAACTGCTTGGGAGTTATCCCTCGGTTACGCTTGAACATTCTCTCAAAGCTCTGTTCATTGGAATAACCAAGCCTAGGTGCTATCTCAGCACCTGACATTCCCTCTTTTAGGTACTCTACAGCTAGATTACTCAGCACATAATCTGTCAGCGTAGAAAAATTCAAGGAGTGGTGCTGAAGCACACGATAGAGTTGCTGTTCCGAGATATCTAACAGATAAGCCACTTTTGATACCTTAGGGAGTCCAAAGTGCCTCGCATAGTTGATCACCTCATAGATAACCTTAAGCTCATCCTCTGGATCCGGCATGTTGAGTAGCTCTTCCAAATCAAAGGTACTCATGGCCAATTTCGCCTTGAAGTCACTCGCTACCTGATAACTAGTGAATCTGTAATTTGCATTGATCCAGAATTCGATACAGGGCTGATTCCACTCGATTTCACAACCAAAGTAAGACTCGTACTTCTGACTATTTACCATCTGACCAGGAAGGCGAAGCTTAACCGGAGCAAAGGACTTACCCAGACAAAAGGTCAGCACCTTGTGCATCAAGATTGCCATACGGATGCTTTCATGGACTATGGTGCTAGGGCCGAAGTTTTTTGAGGTGTAGGTCCATTTAATAAATGACCTCGTCTTCTTGCCAGAAAAAAACGCACCAGATTGCAAACATCCCAAACCAAAACTTAGCCTTCGAATAATCAAGGCCAAGTCATTGCAAGAGAAAATCCACCTACCCAACAACCCCATTTTTGATAACTCAATGTCAGTGCAAGCAGACAAAACAATGTCTGGATCCTTTGACTGCTCAATCAAACGTTCAAACCAGCGATCCATCTCTTTCGCAGGAATCAATGTCATCGGATTGTCGAATACCGTCAGAGGTATACCGAGCTCCTCTACCCTAATCCCCATTATCTTCAGGTTAGGCAACATGTACTGAACGCTGAGGGTGCGCATAAATCGATTTTCTTTCATGACAGATTTCTTCGAAATAGGCTTAGTTTTGATAAAAACTGTCATAAACAGTCACTAAGTGCAAATCAAATCCACAATGACCTCCCCATCCATAGAAGATTGAAAACAATGAGCTTAATTAATGTTCCTTTTGTTGGCACCGGAGTAGATACGGCGCTACATGTTGTTTCTACTTTAGTTCTAGTAGGCTCCATCTCGGCTGCTGTTTATGGTTTCTGGAAGCTACACGAGATTCCTATCCACAAAGCACACTCTAGTGGTCATCATCAGATTGGACTCATCACAATACTGACCTGGATAGGCTTTATCTGGCATTGGGTATGGGTACTCGCGATCATTATTGCCTTTGTCGATCTGGAGCAAAGCGTGATTCGTCTTAGAGAAATCTGGAAGGGTAATTCCTCTGCAGAGTCTAAGGAGGAGTCATGTTAGAAGGACTAGCCGTCTGGGCACTGTTTATTTATCTACTGCGATTGGTGGGTATGCCTTGGAATGCGGCGACTAAAAGCTTTGCCTACCTCGGTGGTGGAGCTTGGCTGATGTTTGTATGGGTCGGCTTGATTAACTATACACCCATGGATATTTCTGGAGGCTCAGTAGTTCAGTCACCTCATATACAGCTCCGCCCAGCTTCAGCCGGCATCAATGGCAAGGTTGAGCATATCTATATCGAGCCTAACCAAGATATCACTCAGGGACAGCTCATCTATGAGCTTGAAAAGACCCCGTATGAAATCGCTTTAGACAAAGCTAAGACCTCAAAGAAAAACGCTGAAATAGCGGTTGAGAAAGCTAATGACGAGATCGCGATTGCAGAGGCTACTCATGCCACCTTGGAAATGCAGATGAAGGTTGCATACAGCGAGTTAACCGCAGCGCAAGTGGACTATGAGCTTGAAACCAAAACCCTACACAGATTTGTGACGCAAAATCGTGTTGTTAAGAACTCAATATCTCAAAGTGATATAGACAAACAAACTAGCTTAGTAGAACTCTCTAAACAGAAGATAGTCACCATACAAGCGGATATCGCTACCCAAGAGGTTGAGGTACAGAAAGCGTATCTTGAGATTGGTCAGGCTGAGCTCAATTATCAATCTAAACAGAGTGAACTGCTGGCTGCGGAAGGAGATATTAAACAGGCACAGTGGAACCTAGATGCAACCAAAGTACATGCTCCAGCGGATGGCTTTGTCACCAACTTTATCCTGCGTGAGGGCCAGCTTGTCTCTTTGGCGCCAAGGATACAAATGTACACAGACGAAAAGTATGTGCTGATGAGGGTCAACCACCAGGCTATCCGAAATGTTAAGAAAGGTATGACTGCAGAATTTGCATCAGCAGTATATCCAGGAAAGATCTTCTCTGCAGAGGTGGAAGGCATCGTCGAAGCGACTGGAGAATCCCAAGGTAACCTGTTTGGGGTCGACCAAAGCGTACGCTCGGTGACTGGCCAAAACGTAATGAACAAGCATCACTTTGTTAGGCTCAGGATAGAAGAGCCTGAGGGCTACGATATCCCGGTCGGCTCAGTAGGACTCGCTTGGGTCAGTGGTGAAAAGCCGAATTCTTTCCTAAATTTCTTGGACGTGATTCGTGGCATTATCATCCGTATGAAATCTCAGTTGTATTTCTTCTACTCTGTCTAAAATAAAAAAGGAGCGATCAAGTCGCTCCTTTTTTCAGTTCTATAGGCTAGTTAGGCCCCATTTCTTGGCAGTCTCATCGAAGAAACCTTGAGTCTTCTTCAGCTCAACCCAGTGGTTTACGTAGTTGATCCATACTTGGTCATTTTGTGGAAGCAACATAGAGATAGGGGTTGGGTTACGCGGCTCTTTTACCGGCACAACCGCTAGCTGTTTAAACTTCTCCACCAGCGTTGCAGCCTCTACGTTTGAGGTTACCGATACATTAGCACGACGTGCTAGGATTTCCTGAAAATCACGCGCTGGCGCTTCGATAACGATGTGCTGAGCCTCTGGGAAGAACTCCTTCACCATCTTTTCTTGTACTGTACCTAGAGTGGCTGCCACTTTGATATCAGGCTTGTTGAAATCAGCCCAATCCGAGTATTTGTCTACATCTTTCTTAGGAACTACTGGAACAAACGCTAGATAGAAATACGGCTGGCTATAGCCTGCAACCTTAGCGCGAGACATATTCAGGGATGCAGAACCTGTGATGTCGTACTTACCAGCAGTAATACCATTTACCAGTGTCTTCCAGTCGGTCGCAACGTACTCAACCTTAACACCTAGGTCTTTTGCAAGCTCAGTAGTCACATCGATATCGAAACCGCGATAGCTGTTGCTAGCAGGGTCTTTCATCGTCATTGGGTTCCAATCACCCGTAGTACCAACCTTAAGTACACCCGAGTTTAAGATCTGTTGTAGTCGGCTGGTTTCAGCCATAGCTTGAGAGAGGGAAAGCAGAGAAAGGCCCAAGGCCAAAATAAACTTCTTCATCATAAATCCTTTTAAAAGCGGTAACGTTTATTCCAATGTATTGTTACCATACCTATTCTATATGAAAAATTGTGCTTAAGGATGGGCATATTGTGAAATTAAATACTCTGACGGTAGCAGTATGTTGTTTATTGCTGACCGGTTGTTCAGATTATGAGTGGGGCTGGTACGTTCTAGACCCGTCCACAGAACAGGGACAAATAAACCTCAAATTCCTTATAGCTGGCTTTTCCAGTACCATCAGCGTCTCCTTGCTGAGTATGGTATTTGCCATGCTGATTGGTCTGATAATCGCCCTCCCCGCGCTTTCATCTAACCCTTGGGTTCGCTCCATCAACCGAATCTATGTAGAGGCGATTCGTTCTATACCTGTATTGGTACTATTGTTGTGGGTCTATTACGGCCTACCGACACTTCTCGATATTAGTCTTAACCATTTCTGGGCGGGCGTGATTGCCCTTTCTATCGCTGAAAGCGCCTTTATGGCCGAGGTATTCCGTGGAGGTATCCAAGCCATTAACCGAGGCCAACATGAAGCCTCACATGCCCTAGGTCTTAGTTATTGGAAAACCATGCGACTGGTTATCTTCCCGCAGGCGTTGCGTCAGATATTGCCTCCGCTGGGTAATCAGTTCGTGTACATTCTTAAGATGTCTTCACTGGTGAGTGTGATTGGTCTGTCTGATCTGACTAGGCGTGCTAATGAGCTGGTGGTTAATGAGTACTTACCTTTGGAGATCTATACCTTCCTAGTTCTAGAGTATTTGGTGCTGATTCTGGCGGTGTCGCAAGGGGTTCGTTGGCTTGAGAAACGTTATGCTATTCCTAATCACTGATGTGGGTGGAAGATACCGGATAGCCTCTGCGAGGCTTCCGGTATGACGATGCTCTTTGGTCAGAAATTGCTAACTTAAGATAATAAAAAACCGAAGGCCTTTGGCCTTCGGTTTTTTTCATTTTCGTCATCCCGGAACTTGCAAAGCAAGTATCCGGGATCTTTAGCAACTCAGGTCTACTTCTTCTTAACTGGACGTTCCCAGTCAGAAATACGACGCTCTTTCGCGCGAGTGATTACTAACTGATTCGCTTCAACATCTTTAGTAAGAGTCGTGCCAGCACCAACGGTAACACCATCAGCGATGGTTACAGGAGCGATTAGCTGGCTGTCAGAGCCAACGAATACATCATCGCCGATGATGGTCTTGAACTTGTTCGCACCATCGTAGTTACAGGTAATTACACCCGCACCTACGTTTACGCGCTGGCCAATTTCAGCATCACCAAGATAGGTCAGGTGATTAGCTTTAGAACCTTCACCAAGACGTGCATTCTTCACTTCAACGAAGTTACCCACGTGAGAGTCGTTACGTAGCTCAGCACCAGGGCGAAGACGTGTAAATGGACCTACAGTACAGTCTTCAGCAACGGTTGCGCTCTCGATGATAGAGTAAGGACGCACTAACGTGTTGTCGTCAATCTCACAGTCGATAAGCACACAGCCAGCACCGATAGTCACGTTATCGCCGATGGTTACATTACCTTGAATAATCACGTTAGCATCGATCTCAACGTCCATACCACACTGCAATGTGCCACGAAGATCGAAACGGTTTGGATCGCGAAGCATAACGCCCTGCTCTAGTAGCTTCTCTGCCTGCATCAGTTGATGTGCGCGCTCTAGTTTCGCTAGCTGACGACGATCATTTACGCCCTCAACCTCGATTGGGTTAGCTGGGTGTACTGCTTCAATCTTCTGACCATCAGCGTGAGCCGCTGCGATAATGTCAGTTAGGTAGTACTCACCCTGCGCATTGTCGTTGCTTAGGTTAGATAGCCAGCGCTTAAGGTCCTTACCGTCAGCCACCAGCACACCAGTGTTGATCTCTTGGATAGCCTTCTGCTCTTCAGAGGCATCCTTTTGCTCAACGATAGCAACCACAGAGCCGTTCTCACGCACGATACGACCGTAACCGGTTGGGTTATCTAGAACCACGGTCAGAAGGCCTACACCGCCTTCAGGCTGTGCATCTAGAAGTGCTTCTAGGGTTTCGCTTGTGATTAGAGGAACATCGCCATACAGCACCAATACCTTCTCATCGTCAGCGAACTGAGAAGAAGCTTGGTCTACCGCGTGGCCTGTACCTAGTTGTTCTTTTTGTTCAACCCAGCTTACTGGCTCATTGCCAAGGGTTGCTTTCATCTGATCAGCACCGTGACCAAATACAAGGTGGATATTGTTTGCACCTAGACCAACACAGGTGTCGATCACGTGCTTAGCCATAGGCTTACCTGCCAACGTATGCAGTACTTTTGGTTTTTTTGAGTACATACGCGTGCCTTTACCGGCCGCGAGGATGACTGCACTAAAGTTGTTCATTGCTTAATCCTTAAAACTGACGTTCGTAACTTATCGCTACATTTTAACCTATCAATGTGAAGATAAGTAGTTGGCTTAAAAAACAAAAAGGTGACCCTAGGGTCACCTTTTTCAATACGCTACGGCTAATGTTATTAGCGACGCTTTCTCGTAAGTTCTGCAACTCGGATCTGAGCGATCGCTTTAGCCAATTCACTGGCTGCCTGAGCAAAGTCCATGTCGCCATGCTGATTATGGATATTCTCCTCAGCTTTGCGCTTGGCTTCTTCTGCTTTAGACGCATCAATGTCTTCACCACGGATTGCAGTGTCAGCCAGTACAGTCGCTGTACCAGGCTGAACTTCTACCATACCACCAGAGACATAAATGAACTCTTCGTGGCCGTGTTGTTTCACGATGCGAACCATACCAGGAGTAATAGCGGTCAACAGCGGGGTGTGGCCATGGAAAATACCTAGCTCACCTTCGCTACCGGTCACCTGGAACGTCTCTACGCGACCAGAGAAAAGTCTTTTCTCTGCGCTTACTACGTCAAGGTGAAAGGTCACTACTGCCATATTGCCTCCTAATTAGACTTACAGCTTCTTAGCGTTCTCTAGAGCTTGGTCAATGCTACCGCAGTACATAAACGCTTGCTCTGGGATATCATCGTAGTCACCAGCTAGTAGACCTTTGAATCCACGTAGAGTCTCTTTAAGAGGTACGTAAACACCTGGGTCGCCAGTAAATACTTCTGCTACGTGGTAAGGCTGAGTTAGGAACTTCTCAATCTTACGTGCACGAGATACAACTTGCTTATCTTCTTCAGAAAGCTCGTCCATACCTAGGATAGCGATGATGTCTTTCAGCTCTTTATAGCGCTGTAGAGTCGTTTGAACGCCAGACGCGATGTCATAGTGCTCTTGACCTACAACCAATGGATCTAGCTGACGTGAAGTCGAATCCAATGGGTCGATCGCTGGGTATAGACCCATAGCTGCGATGTTACGGTTAAGTACAACCGTTGCATCCAAGTGCGCGAACGTCGTTGCTGGAGATGGGTCAGTCAAGTCATCCGCAGGTACGTATACCGCCTGAACAGATGTGATAGAGCCAGTCTTAGTCGACGTGATACGCTCCTGAAGTACACCCATCTCTTCTGCTAGAGTTGGCTGGTAACCTACCGCCGATGGCATACGGCCTAGAAGTGCCGAAACCTCAGTACCTGCAAGGGTATAACGATAGATGTTATCAACGAACAGTAGAACGTCACGACCTTCGTCACGGAAACGCTCTGCCATTGTTAGACCAGTCAGTGCAACACGTAGACGGTTACCTGGTGGCTCGTTCATCTGACCGTAAACCATTGCTACTTTTGATTCTTCAGGCTTCTCGATGTTTACAACACCAGCTTCCTGCATCTCAAAGTAGAAGTCGTTACCTTCACGAGTACGCTCACCTACACCAGCAAATACTGATAGGCCAGAGTGCTGTAGTGCGATGTTGTTGATAAGTTCCATCATGTTAACGGTCTTACCTACACCTGCACCACCAAATAGACCGATTTTACCACCCTTAGCGAATGGGCAAATCAGGTCGATAACTTTAACACCAGTCTCTAGAAGTTCAGTCGCGTTAGACTGCTCTTCGTAGCTTGGTGCTTCACGGTGAATCGCGTAGTGCTCTTCAGCACCGATCTCACCACATTCGTCAATCGCGTCACCTAGGACGTTCATGATACGACCAAGAGTTTTCGTACCTACTGGAACCGTGATAGGTGCTTCAGTGTTCTCAACTTTTAGTCCACGACGTAAACCGTCCGAGCTACCCATTACGATAGTACGTACTACACCGCCACCAAGCTGCTGCTGAACTTCAAGAACTAGACGTTCTGGAGCGTCAACAACGTTTAGTGCGTCGTATACACGTGGTACTTCGCCTTGTGGGAACTCTACGTCGACTACCGCACCGATGATCTCTACGATCTTACCTGTAGCCATTGTTAATCCTCTAAACTAATTCGTTTTGCCTAAAACTAAACCGCAGCTGCACCAGAAACAATTTCTGATAGCTCTTGGGTAATCGCAGCCTGACGAGCCTTGTTATATACAAGCTCTAGGTCATCAATCAGGTTACTTGCGTTATCCGTTGCTGCTTTCATTGCGATCATTCGAGCCGCTTGCTCACAAGCAAGGTTTTCTACCACGCCTTGATACACGCTTGATTCGATATAACGAACAAGAAGTGCGTCTAGCAGTGGCTTTGGCTCAGGCTCATAAATGTAGTCCCATTGATGATCGCGCTGCATATCTTCGCTGTCTGATTTAGGTAAAGGCAGTAATTGATCGATCGTTGGTTCTTGAACCATAGTGTTCACGAATTTGTTGAACACTACGTACAGGCGATCCAACTCACCTTCATCATATTTCTTCAGCATTACGCCTACAGAACCGATCAAGTCTTCAAGGCTTGGTGAATCACCTAGGCCAGATACTTGAGCCGCTACTTTCGCGCCGCTGTTGTTAAAGAATGCAGTAGCTTTGGTACCAATAATGGCAAGCTCAACCTCTGCACCACTTTCAGACCAAGTCTTCATATCATTGATAGCTTTCTTGAACAGGTTAATGTTCAAGCCACCACAAAGACCACGGTCTGTAGAAACTATGATGTAACCAACACGCTTGGCTTCGCGCTCTTCTAGGTACGGATGTTTGTACTCTAGACTGCCCGCAGCCACGTGACCGATCACCTTACGCATTGTTTCAGCGTATGGACGAGACGCTTCCATCGCATCTTGCGAGCGACGCATTTTTGAAGCGGCTACCATTTCCATCGCTTTCGTAATTTTCTGAGTGCTCTTAACACTACCGATTTTATTACGTATCTCTTTTGCGCCGGCCATCGTTACTCTCCGTTAGAAGGTGACTCTATGAGCCACCAACCTATTACCAAGTTTGGGTTGCTTTAAAATCAGTTACGATCTTATTTAGCGTTGCTTCAATCTCATCGTTGAAGGCACCCGTCTGGTCGATCTCGTTCGCGAAGTCAGCGAACTGACCACGAGCGTACGACAGAAGTGCAGCTTCGAAATCTAGAAGTTTGTTGATTTCTAGATCTTCTAGGAAACCGCGCTCCGCAGCAAAGATAACTAGTGCTTGGTCGAATACTGACATAGGAGCGTACTGCTTCTGTTTCATCAGTTCGGTTACCTTAGCACCGTGGTCTAGCTGCTTCTTAGTCGCTTCATCAAGATCAGAAGAGAACTGAGCAAATGCCGCTAGTTCGCGGTACGCTGCAAGTGCGGTACGGATACCACCTGACAGTTTCTTGATGATCTTAGTCTGAGCAGAACCACCTACACGAGATACTGAGATACCTGGGTCAACCGCTGGACGAACACCTGCGTTGAATAGCTCAGTCTGTAGGAAGATCTGACCATCAGTAATCGAGATTACGTTGGTTGGTACGAATGCCGAAACGTCACCTGCTTGGGTCTCGATGATAGGAAGAGCAGTTAGAGAACCAGTCTTGCCTTTCACTTCGCCTTTAGTGAAGTTTTCTACGTACTCTTCGCTTACACGAGCAGCACGCTCTAGTAGACGTGAGTGAAGGTAGAATACGTCACCTGGGAATGCTTCACGACCCGGTGGACGTTTCAGTAGTAGAGAAATCTGACGGTACGCTACCGCTTGCTTAGATAGGTCATCGTATACGATAAGCGCATCTTCACCGCGGTCACGGAAGTACTCACCCATTGCACAACCAGCATATGGTGCTAGGTATTGCAGTGCAGCAGATTCAGAAGCAGAAGCTACAACAACGATGGTGTTAGCCAGCGCGCCGTGCTCTTCTAGCTTACGTACTACGTTTGCGATAGTAGAAGCTTTCTGACCAATAGCTACATAGATAGAGTAGATACCAGAGTTCTTCTGGTTGATGATTGCATCGATCGCCATCGCTGTTTTACCAGTCTGACGGTCACCGATGATAAGTTCACGCTGACCACGACCGATTGGGATCATTGAGTCAACTGACTTATAACCTGTTTGTACTGGCTGATCTACCGATTTACGGTCGATTACGCCCGGTGCGATAACTTCTACAGGAGAAGATAGTTTCGCGTCGATCGGACCTTTACCATCAATAGGCTCACCTAGGGTGTTTACAACACGACCTAGCATTTCTGGGCCTACTGGTACCTCAAGGATACGACCAGTACCTGTTACTTTCATGCCTTCCTGAAGGTCAGCATAAGGGCCCATTACTACCGCACCAACCGAGTCACGCTCAAGGTTAAGTGCTAGTGCATAACGGCCACCCGGTAATTCGATCATCTCGCCTTGCATAACGTCTGCAAGACCGTGAATACGGATAATACCATCGCTTACCGATACGATAGTACCTTCGTTGCGAGCTTCATTAACAACGTCGAAAGACTCGATACGCTGTTTAATTAGATCGCTAATTTCCGTGGAATTAAGTTGCATGCTCCAATCCCCATTAAGACTGCAATGCATCGCTCAGACGGTTCAAACGACCGCGTGCTGAGTTATCGATGACTAGGTCTCCGGCTCGAATAATAACCCCTGCTAGAAGGGTCTCATCTATACTGCAATTCAGCTTCACTTTGCGTTCGAAACGCGACTCAAGCTTGCTAGTAATTTCTTTTAGTTGCTCAGCTGACAGCTCGGTTGCAGACGTAACGTCTACATCGATTGTCTTGTCGTGCTCTTGTTTAAGAACCACGAACTCAGCAAATACAGCTGGCAGTGCTTTTAAGCGACCGTTCGCTGCCATTACCTTAAGCAGGTTTTGACCGTGCTCATCAAGTTGTTCGCCACAAACCGCAATGAAGATTTCTGAAAGCTTGTTGGCTGTTACTGAGCCATCAAGAATTTCAGCGATTTCATCGTGCTTTGATACTTCGGCAGCAAAAGCCAGCATTTGACCCCATTGGTCTAACGCGTTCTTTTCCACCGCAAAGTCGAATGCTGCTTTAGCATAGGGGCGTGCGATTGTTACCAAATCAGACATAGACGCCCCTTGTATTAAAGTTTCGCAGTAATGTTATCAAGAATATCTTTTTGCGCGTCTTTATCGACTGAGCGCTCCAGGATCTTCTCTGCACCAGCAATAGCCAGAGTAGCAACTTGTTTGCGCAGCTCATCGCGTGCACGGCTACGTTCAGCTTCAACTTCAGCTTCAGCTTGTGAAAGGATTTTTTGGCGTTCTGCCTGTGCATCCTCACGAGCTTCATCAATAATTTGAGCTTTACGCTTGTTAGCCTGTTCGATGATCTCAGTTGCTGTGCGCTTCGCTTCTTTCATTTGGTCAGAAGCGTTGGCTTGTGCTAGGTCCAAGTCTTTAGCTGCGCGTTCAGCGGCAGCAAGACCGTCAGCAATTTTCTTCTGACGTTCTTCAATAGCTTGCATTACTGGCGGCCATACATATTTCATGCAGAACCACACAAACATAGTGAAGCTAATTGCTTGACCTAGCAGAGTTGCGTTCATTTCCACAACAGCTACTCCTATCTAATTAATCAACAAAGTTCAGATAACTTGGATCTTTTATTAACCTAGTTGACCAACAAATGGGTTAGCGAATGTGAATAGTAGAGCGATAACGATACCGATCATTGGGATTGCATCAAGTAGACCAGCGATGATGAACATCTTAACTTGAAGCATTGGAGCCATTTCTGGTTGACGAGCAGCGCCTTCTAGGAACTTACCACCTAGGATTGCGAAACCTACAGCAGTACCAACTGCACATAGACCTACGATGATCGCAACAGCAATAGCAGAAAAACTTAGAACAGTTTCCATTTTTAGATTTCTCCAATATTTATTTTAGAGTTAGGTTTAAAAATTTTTATTATTAATGATTGTCTTCATGAGCCATTGATAGATAAACGATCGTTAGCATCATAAATACAAAGGCTTGAATCAAAATAACCAAAATGTGGAAGATAGCCCATGGTAGGGAACCTACCCATTGTAGATACCAAGGTAGCATTGCAGCACAAAGGATGAATACAACCTCACCAGCAAACATGTTACCGAACAGACGCATACCCAATGAGATAGGTTTCGCCAGTAGGGATACTGTTTCCAACAACAAGTTGAATGGAATCATTAGCGGGTGATTAAACGGATGTAGTGCTAGTTCCTTTGCAAAACCTCCGATGCCTTTCACTTTGATGCTGTAGTAAATCATCAAAGCAAATACACCTAGAGCCATAGACATTGTGATACTCACGTCTGCGGTTGGAACAACCTTCAGATAAGGAATACCCATTAGTTCGGCTGGATATGGTAAGAAGTCGATAGGCACAAGGTCCATCAAGTTCATTAAGATAATCCATACGAAAATGGTCAATGCCAACGGTGCAATTAATGGATTGCGTCCATGGAAAGTGTCGCGAACGTTCTCACCAACGAACTCAACTACCATTTCAACAAAACACTGCAACTTACTTGGTACACCAGTTGTTGCTTTCTTTGCTACTGAGCGAAATACCCAAAGGAATAACACACCAGTCAACACAGAAAAGAACAGGCTATCGATATGCACGTTCCAGAAACTGCCCTCGCTTACAATACCTAGTTTAGCTAGAGATAGGTGTTGTAAGTGGTGCTCAATGTAACTGGAAGATGTCAACGCTTCACCAGGCGTAGCCATAACTTTTCCTATTTTCTTTTGTTAATTAAAAACACTGGTCCAAACATATTTATTAATAGAACCAGCAAATAGGTTAGTTTGAGAGGAACGAGTTCCAACTCCATATACACGTAGGCTATCGAAAACAAAACGATCGTCAGGAGAATCTTGAGTGCTTCACCGGTATAGAATGAGAAAGCGACCAATTTAATCGCCCTAGCACCCGCATACAGAAAAGCAAACATCGCGAACACTGCATTAGCAATGACAAAAATGCCACCACCAATTAGCGCCGACATCCCCCAACTTGGATTGAACGCAATGCTCATTCCAATAGCCATGAAAATAACCACGCTTAACTCAATCAGTAGCATTCGCCCTGCGAGCTCGCGCCCCGGTTTAGCTAGCGTCGTTACCATGTATTTTTACCTCGAAAAACAATCCCAGCTGAAAGCTAAGATTTCGAAATTTCTTCTTATCGTCACGCATTATGCGCAAACAAGCACCGAAAAGACAAGCAAATGAGCGTCTATTTGTCTGATCTTTCGCCAGGTCGAATTATCACACGATGCGCTCTAACTTAGCGATCAACTGTTCTAATTTGTGAGGTTCATCAACACTAATTGTCAATTTAGCGGAGCCGTTCTTGTTTCTAATCAATGAAACGGAGTTTCCTAAATTTTGTGACAATTTTTCTGACCAGATTTCAGCTTCCTGATCGACTACTTTTTGTGCAGATTCTTGAGGTGGTGTCAGTGCTTTTTTAACCAATTGCTCGGTTTGGCGAACGGTCAAACCACGTTTAGCAACCTCATTTGCAACCTCAATTTGCAGTTCATCTTGCAGTGCAAGTAAGGCGCGGGCGTGGCCCATCTCGAGTTTCTGTTGTTCAACGAGTTTCTTAACCTCGCTCTGAAGTTGGTTAAGACGCAGTAGGTTACTGACAGCGGTACGAGATTTGCCGATCACATCGGCAATCTGTTGGTGGGTAAGTTCAAACTCAGCCTGCAAACGCTCAAGGGCCTGTGCCTCTTCAACCGCGTTTAGGTTTTCACGCTGAATGTTTTCGATAAGCGCCATGGCAATGGCCGCTTTGTCTTGAACTTGTTTTACGACACAAGGAACCTTCTTCAGGCCCGCTTGTTTCGCCGCACGCCAGCGTCGCTCACCGGCTATGATTTCATAGTCTGACGATGGCAGTTGGCGTACAACGATAGGCTGGATAATGCCTTGGGATTCGATAGATGCACTCAGTTCACTCAGTGCATCGGCGTCCATCTCCTTACGTGGTTGATAGACACCTGGTTGGAGGCGCTCAATGGCAATATCCTGCAGCTCGCCGTTTTCCGACTGGGCTGGGGTGGCAACTTCTGCAGGCGCGCGTTTTTCTCTCGCAATGGCACTGGTTGAAAGCAGTGCATCGAGTCCTTTACCTAAACCACGCTTTGACATTGAAACTTTCCTTACTTGTAATTATTTAAGCAGTCACTTCTTCGCGACGAAGCATCTCTCCTGCAAGCGCCAGATAAGCCTTGGCCCCTGCTGAGTGTTTGTCATAGTACATGGCTGGTTTGCCATGGCTCGGTGCTTCAGCCAAACGCACGTTACGCGGAATAACGGTGCGGTAAACCTTGCTACCAAAGTGCTGTTTTAGTTGTTCTGATACTTCGTTAGACAGGCGGTTACGCGGATCGAACATGGTTCGAAGCAGACCTTCAATCTTGAGGTTCTCGTTCACCACGGCTGCCAACTTGCTGATGGTGTCCATCAGCGCGGTAAGCCCTTCTAGGGCAAAATATTCACACTGCATCGGAACCAGAACTGAGTCTGATGCCGCCATCGCATTGATGGTTAGCAGGTTGAGTGATGGTGGGCAGTCGATAAAGATAAAATCGTACTGGTCTTTCACGCTCGCTAGGGCGTTCTTCAAACGTACCTCGCGTGCGAACACCTCCATCAGCTTGATCTCGGCGGCGGTTACATCGCCATTAGCCGCAATCAGGTCATAGCCACCGGTTGGAGACTGAGTCACCACTTCTGAGAATGGCGCCTCTTCCACAAGTAGGTCATAGGCGGTTGTTTCCACCTGATACTTGTCCACACCACTGGCCATGGTTGCGTTGCCTTGCGGGTCGAGATCTATGACTAGCACATTTCGTTTTGTGGCAGCCATCGACGCAGCTAGGTTGACGCAGGTTGTTGTTTTACCCACACCACCTTTCTGGTTAGCAATTGATATGATTCTTCCCACGTCTAATCTCTTTCCTACTCTCGGTCTTGTAAGATTACAAGATGTCGCTCACCTTCTAACTCAGGGACAGTCAAAGCTTTGACTTGGATCACGCTACACCAACTCGGTAGCTCTTCCACTTCCTGTTCAGATACCTGACCTTTCAGGGCAAGAAACACACCTTGCTCAGGCTTAGGTAAGTGTCGACACCAGCTTACCATGTCATTCATGGATGCAAAGGCACGGCTCAATACCATATCGAAGCCCTGCTCTGGCTGGAATTCTTCAACTCGGCTCTGCACTGGCTGAACGTTAGTGATCTTAAGCTCGTGCAGCACTTGTTTGATGAAGCGAATACGCTTACCTAGGCTATCCAGCAAGGTAAATTCACAATCTGGATTCATGATAGCCAGTGGAACACCTGGGAGGCCAGGGCCTGTACCCACATCGATAAAACGCGAACCCTCTAGGTGCGATGAAACCACTATGCTATCCATAATATGTTTCACCAACATATCACTCGGGTTGCGAACCGAAGTGAGGTTGTAAGCCTTGTTCCACTTATTCAGCATCTCAACATAGCCTACCAGTTGTTCCACCTGAGTGTCTGTAACCTGTAGGTCAGTTTGCGCAATCAAACTCTCAAGTTGTTGGCGTAGACTCATTATGCTGCTTCCTCGCCTTTCTTGAGAAGGCCTTGTTTCTTCAAATAAACCAATAGGATACTGATTGCCGCAGGGGTAATACCTGAGATGCGAGAGGCAATACCTATGGTTTCAGGTTTGCTCTCAGTCAGTTTAGCCACGACCTCGTTCGACAGACCTGAGACTAGAGAAAAATCAAGATCCGCTGGAAGCTTAGTGTTCTCGTGGCGCATAGATTTTGCGATCTCATCCTGCTGACGCTGGATATAGCCCTCGTATTTAACCTGGATCTCTACCTGCTCAGCTGCTTGAGGATCCTCAAGTGCTGGAGAGAAGGCTGAAAGTTGAGTCAGCTGTTCATAGCTAAGCTCAGGACGACGCAAAAGATCTTCACCACTCGCTTCACGAGTCAAAGGTGTCTTGAGACGCTGATTAAGCTCTTCAATTCCTTCGGACTTTGGATTCATCCAGATCGATGCTAGGCGCTGACGTTCGGTGGCCATGTTATCCATCTTCTGGTTGAAGCGAGCCCAACGCTCATCGTCGATAAGACCCAACTCACGAGCATGCTCGGTTAGGCGAATATCGGCATTGTCTTCACGCAGTAGCAGACGATATTCCGCACGAGAGGTGAACATACGATACGGTTCTTTGGTACCCATGGTCGACAGGTCGTCGATCAATACGCCCATGTATGCTTGATCACGACGTGGTGACCAGCCCTCTTTGTCCTGCGAGTACAGGCTTGCGTTGAGACCAGCCATCAGCCCTTGAGCAGCGGCTTCCTCATAACCTGTGGTGCCGTTGATCTGTCCAGCAAGGAATAGGCCTTGGATAAACTTAGTTTCATAGGTTTGTTTTAGGTCACGAGGGTCGAAGAAATCATATTCGATCGCATAGCCTGGACGCACGATATGAGCATTTTCAAAGCCCTTCATCGAGCGAACAATCTGTACCTGTACATCAAACGGCAAGCTGGTGGAGATGCCATTTGGATAAAGTTCGTGTGTGGTTAGCCCCTCAGGTTCGATAAAGATCTGGTGGCTGTTCTTATCCGCAAAACGCATTACCTTATCTTCGATAGATGGACAGTAGCGAGGACCAATACCTTCGATCACACCCGCGTACATAGGGCTACGGTCTAGGTTATTGCGGATAACATCGTGGGTTTGTTCGTTGGTATGAGTTATGTAGCACGGCACCTGTCGTGGTTGCTGGCTGCGTTTACCCATGAACGAGAATACTGGCGTAGGGTTGTCGCCATGTTGAACCTCAAGCTGCGAGAAATCGACGCTACGAGCATCGATACGTGGAGGTGTACCCGTTTTCAGACGATCAACTCGGAACGGCAGTTCACGTAGGCGATGCGCCAAAGAGATCGAAGGTGGATCACCAGCACGGCCACCCGACGCACTTTCCATACCGATGTGGATCTTACCACCCAGGAAGGTGCCTACAGTCAGTACTACAGCACGTGCTTCGAACTTCAAACCCATCTGGGTGATCACGCCGCGCACTTGATCTTGCTCGACGATCAAGTCATCCACTGACTGTTGAAATAGGGTTAGATTTGGGGTGTTTTCTAGCTCAGATCGTACGTATGCCTTGTAAAGTGCACGATCAGCTTGAGCACGGGTTGCTCGAACTGCTGGGCCTTTAGAAGCATTAAGGGTTCTAAATTGAATACCTGAATGATCGATAGCACGGGCCATTAAACCACCCATAGCATCCACTTCTTTCACGAGATGGCCTTTACCAATACCACCAATAGCTGGGTTGCATGACATTTGACCTAGCGTGTCGATATTGTGAGTCAACAATAGTGTCTTTTGACCAGTTCGGGCTGAAGAAAGTGCTGCTTCTGTGCCAGCGTGGCCACCGCCAACGACGATGACATCAAATTTTTCGTGATAAAGCATGAGTTGGCCTCGAATTATCTATCGTGAAACAAGTGAGCAAAAAGGAGGCGTATTCTACCCTCTTTCTGATCATTAGAAAATTGCTTTTAAACCTTTTCCACTTTTTGTCTGCTCCTAAATATATATAAGATCTTTATATAGATCTTTTATTAGATCTATTATTAGTAACTCGATCATGTGTGGATAAGTGATAAATGATCAATAAGATCAATAGCTTTAGAAGGATCAATAACTGTGATCTCTACCGGATCTAACCCTGTATTAGCTGGGATCTAAATGGCACTTTATACACAGGGGTAGGCAGTGGTAAAAGTTGTTCATTGAATAACTATAGGTTGATCACTGAAAATCACTATACTTATCCACAGAAGAAAAGAGTTTGATCGCGTAAAATATGAACAAATAGAAAGGGAGGTCGCTAACTCGAAGTGGTGTTAGCGACCTTAATTTGGGATTAGAACAGGTGGGTGTGGTCTTCGAACCACTCTTCAGCGGCTTCTTCAGGCACTGGGTGGTTTAATACATCTATGGTGAAACAGTCGGTGAGTGGAGTTGCACCTATGTCTTCTAGTAGGTCATAGCAGTGCTTGCCTGCAGCGCAGAAGGTGTCATAGCTAGAGTCACCAATAGCGATCACCGCAAACTTCAGAGCCTGGGTGTTAGGTGGCGTATCCTGCAACTGACCAATGAAGCTTTGGATATTATCTGGATACTCACCCGCACCATGGGTTGAGGTGACTACCAGCCAAGTGCCCTCGGCTGGTATCTCAGCTAGGTCTGGCTGATTGTGGATTTCCGTTTCTTTGCCTTGCTTCTCGAGCAAGTCGCTGAGGTGGTCTGCGACGTATTCAGCGCCACCCAAGGTACTTCCTGTGATTAAGTGGATCATAGCCTGCCTTATTTACCGATACAGAATGATGAGAAGATGCGACCAAGAAGATCATCTGAGGTGAACTCACCAGTGATCTCGTTAAGGTACTGCTGTGCGATCCTTAGCTCTTCTGCCAAGATCTCACCCGCCATAAAGCCTTCAAGCTGTTGCTGACCGATATCAAGGTGCTCGGCTGCCTTGTTCAGTGCCTCTAGATGACGACGACGCGCCATAAAGCCACCTTCTTGGTTACCGGCATAGCCCATACACTCTTTAAGATGCGTTCTTAGCGCCTCAACACCTTCGCCAGTCTTGGCGCTCAGACGGATAAGGGTAGGCTCGTTCACGTGGCAGATACCGAGGCTCTCGTTAGTCTGGTCAGCCTTATTACGAATAACTGTAATACCGATATCTTTTGGTAGGCGATCAATAAAGTCTGGCCAGATATCGCGAGGGTCGGTCGCATCTGTGGTGGTGCCATCGACCATGAATAGCACGCGGTCCGCTTGCTCTATCTCTTCCCAAGCACGCTCAATACCTATCTTCTCTACCTCATCAGAGGCTTCACGCAGACCTGCGGTATCTATGATGTGCAGTGGCATACCGTCGATATGGATATGCTCACGCAGAACGTCACGCGTGGTACCGGCGATATCGGTAACGATAGCGGTCTCTTTACCAGAAAGAGAGTTCAGTAGGCTGGATTTACCCGCGTTTGGGCGACCGGCGATAACCACCTTCATACCTTCACGCATAATAGCGCCTTGGTTGGCCTCGCGACGGACAGCCTCTAGGTTGTCTATGATGGCTTGCAGATCACCGCTGACCTTGCCGTCAGCCAGAAAGTCGATCTCTTCCTCTGGGAAGTCGATAGCGGCTTCTACATAGATGCGTAGATGGATCAATGACTCCACCAGCGTGGTGATCTTGCTTGAGAACTCACCTTGCAGAGATTTAAGAGCCGATTTGGCTGCCTCTTCAGAGCTGGCTTCGATAAGGTCGGCGATAGCCTCTGCCTGAGTCAGGTCCATCTTATCGTTTAAGAAGGCACGCTCAGAGAACTCACCAGGACGAGCAGGGCGGATGTTAGGTATCTCCAGAATACGCTTGATAAGCATATCCATAACAACAGGACCGCCATGGCCTTGTAGTTCAAGAACATCTTCACCGGTAAAGGAGTTTGGGTTTGGGAAATAGAGGGCAATGCCTTGGTCTATCTGCACGCCATCGGCGGCTAGGAAAGGTAGGTATTCCGCGCGACGAGGAGCTAGGGTCTTGCCTACAAGATGTTTGGCTACTTCAACCGCTTGAGGGCCAGATACACGGATGATGCCGACGCCTCCGCGTCCAGGCGCTGTGGCTTGAGCCACTATAGTGTCGTTAGTCATATAGGTCTCAGCTGGGACAATTAGATAAAGTCTACTCTGGTTTTGTTGTTAACTCGAATAGAAAAAGGCGACCTATTGGCCGCCTTAAGAATATGTGGACTCATTGAAACTTACTTAGAGTGTAAGCCTTTCTTCTCCAGAGCCTTATAGATAAGCGTCTGCTGGATCAGAGTCACGATGTTAGATACCAACCAGTATAGAACTAGGCCTGATGGGAACCATAGGAAGAAGAAGGTAAACATAACCGGCATAAAGGTCATGATCTTCTGCTGCATAGGGTCGGTAACTGTTGTTGGGCTCATTTTCTGGATCAGGAACATACTTGCACCCATCAGTAGAGGAAGGATGTAGTACGGGTCTTGAGCTGAAAGGTCAGTAATCCAACCGAAGAACGGCGAGTGACGTAGCTCAACAGATTCCATTAGTGCCCAGTAAAGTGCGATGAAGATAGGCATCTGTAGGATAAGAGGAAGACAGCCACCCAGTGGGTTAACCTTCTCTTTCTTATACAGTTCCATCATCTCTTGGCTCATACGCTGACGGTCATCACCGATGCGCTCACGCATAGCTTGCAGCTTAGGCTGAAGCATACGCATCTTAGCCATAGAGGTGTACTGAGCCTTAGTTAGTGGGTACATAGCACCACGAACGATGAAGGTTAGTACGATGATAGCTAGACCCCAGTTAACCACTACGCCTTGGATCATAGATAGAAGCCAGTGTAGAGGCTTAGCGATGAACCATAGCCAGCCGTAGTCTACGGTTAGGTCTAGGTTTGGTGCTACTGCAGCCATTTCGTTTTGTAGCTTAGGACCTACCCATAGAGTCGATTTGATCTCTGCAGATTGGCCATCAGCGATGGTCTTGTTAGGAAGACGAACACCGATGTCACCTAGGTTGCCAACAACACGGGTGTAAACGTTAGCGCCAGCTGCATCACGTGGGATCCACGCAGATACGAAGTAGTGCTCAAGCATTGCCGCCCAGCCTTCACCGTTTGGAAGGTTCTGAGATAGGTTGCGGTCTTGCATGTCGTCGAAGCTGTACTTCTTGTAGCGAGTGTTCTCAGTAGAGTAAGCACCACCACGGTAAGTAGGCATGGTTAGGCTACCGCCAGACTTCTGTAGGTTTTGACGAAGGTGAGCGTACATACCAACTGTTGCGTTTGCACCAGAGTTGTTCACTACGTCATAAGCTACGTCGATAGCATAGCTACCACGCTTAAGGATGAAGGTCTTAGTGTACTCAAGGCCGTTAGCCTTATAAGTCATAGGAACGCGAAGTTCGTCTTGGCCTTCAGCCATTTGGAAAGAGTCAGATGCAACTTGATACTGAGGACGAGAAGTGCTGCTAAGGTCGATACCTTGAGGGCCGATTAGACCACTCTGAGCGATGTATTGCTCGTTGCCTTTCTTATCAAGAAGAACGAAGTTTTTGTCAGAACCGAATTCATCAGCGTACTGGTTCAGTTCAGCAGACACTACGTCACCACCGAAAGCATCGATAGATAGAGTGAGAACGTCCGTTTTAACTTTTACAATGCTTGCACTGTGGCCCGCTTGTGGCGCTGGATCGGCCATATCATCAGCAAACGAAGGTGCTGGCAGTGTACTGTTAGATTGTGCTTGCGTTGTCGCTGGAGCCTGAGGGTTCTTGTATGACTGCCATTGTTGGAATAGCAGAAAAGAAACCATAGCTAGAGCGATAAACAAGATATTACGTTGAGAACCCATCGTTATTTATCTCTGTTTGTCGTGTTGTGTTTAGGTGGTACAGGGTCGTATCCGCCATCATTCAAAGGGTGGCATTTTAATAGACGTTTGCCCGATAACCAACAACCTTTTACAAATCCGTGAGTTTTTAACGCTTGGATCGCATATTCGGAGCAGGTAGGGGTGAAACGACAGCGTGGTCCGATAAGAGGACTGATGCCAACTCTATAAAGGTAAACTAAGCCTATAGCTATCCACGCTAGCGGCGAGAAAGTCTTTGCCATAGTTTATCGAAGAGTTTAAACATATCATCATTGCTTAAGTCTTGGGCGCTTTTCTTTGCAATCACAACAAAATCTTTGTTAGGAAGTTTGTGTTGGTTGAGGCGGAAGCTCTCTCTTGCAAGACGCTTGAATCGGTTACGGGCAGGAGCCGTTTTGATTTGCTTTTTTGGGACTGCTAAACCTAGACGCGGATGGTCTAAAGAGTTTTTGCGGGCAATGATGGTGAAATGAGGGGAACCAGCTCGGTGAGCTTTGTCGAAGACATTTTGATAATGCTCGGGAGTTAACAGACGTAACTCCCGATTGAACGCGTACTTACTCAAAATAATCGCGAATTATTTTGAAAGGCGAGCACGGCCTTTAGCACGACGTGCATTAATTACTTTACGACCGTTCTTAGTAGCCATACGTGCACGGAAACCGTGAGTACGTTTACGCTTTAGAACTGAAGGTTGAAAAGTGCGTTTCATGGTATTTACCTTTACTGATCAGTAGTTTTTAGGTTTAGTTAAACCCGACGTGGGCTTTAATTTCTCTCTCCTTTAAAGAGAGAAAATCCGACGTCTCTCAACAAAGAGGCGGAATTCTAATCAATGACTCATAATTAGTCAACGATTGGTTTAACCTAGGCTCGGTCTTTTCCCTACTATATAAAGCAGGTTAAACACTTCACCCCAAATTCCGGTCGACGGATTATACTTTGTGCCGATAAAATCTCAAGGATCTTGTTAGATCCCAACCTGATTTAGGAATTTCTTCAAGCGCGGATCCTGTGGATTACCAAAGATATCCTCAGGTTTTCCTTGCTCTACTATGTTGCCTTCGGCCATGAAGATCACTCGGTCAGCGACCTCGCGAGCAAACTGCATTTCATGGGTTACCACCAGCATGGTTTGATGCTGATTTGCTAGTTTTTTCATAAGGTTAAGCACCTCACCAACCCATTCAGGATCCAGTGCAGAGGTAGGCTCATCGAACAGAAGCAGTTCAGGTTCTAGCGCCATAGCACGGCCGATACCCACACGCTGTTGTTGTCCACCAGACAGTGCTGCTGGATAACTATCGCCTTTATCGCCAAGGCCGATATCGTCCAGAATTTGTTGGGCGCGTTGCAGAGCTTTGTCTTTCTTCCAGCCGTGTACAGTGATCAAGCCTTCCGCGATGTTCTGCCTTGCGGTCATATGTGCAAACAGTGCGTAGTTCTGGAATACAAAGCCTGTTTTACGGCGAAGCTCGAGTACCTCTTTGCTGTTGTGCTTAGCACAATCTACAGAGGCATCACCAATAGTGATGTGCCCTTGCTCGGCACTCTCGAGGAAGTTAACGCAGCGAAGTAGGGTAGACTTACCTGTACCACTAGAGCCGATAATCACGATGATTTCGCCTTTTTCGATCTCTATGTCTATGCCTTTAAGAATCTCTGAATCGCCAAAGCGCTTATGAATATTCTGCAGTTTAATCATCTTTGATAAGCCCTATTCAAACGATTCTCAGCCACAAGTTGAATGCGCGTAAGGATAACCACCACACCCCAGTAGATAAGCGCTACCGCGAGGAAGGCTTCGAAGAAACGGAAACTGGATGATGCTTCCATTTGAGCTCGTGCCATGATTTCGGCTACGCCCAGAGTGAAAGCCAGTGAAGTTGATTTGATCATATCGATGAAATAGTTCATCAGAGATGGCAGTGCTACGCGAGTAGCCTGTGGCAATATGATTCTTTGCATCGCTTGGCGTGTAGTCATGCCGATAGAAAGGCTTGCTTCCATCTGACTGCGATCGATACCTATGATGGCGGCACGGATACTCTCTGCCATATAAGCAGCAAAGTGCAGAGTTAGACCGATAACCGCTGCGGTAAAGGCATCGATACCCACCATTAATGGGAAGATCTGCGGTAAGCCGTAATAGAGAAGAAACAGCTGGACTAGGAGTGGGGTGCCACGGAAGAAGCTTATATATAGCTGGGTAAGCTGATCCAGTACCGGAATCTTAAACACTCGGATGTTGGCAAGTACAACGGCTAGGATCAGAGCAAACACTCCGCCCCAAATAGCCATCTCCATGGTGGTTCCCAGATACCTGAGCAGGATAGGCAGTAGCTCAAGCATGTAGTTAAAGTCGAAGCCCATAAACTCTCTCTTATAAATACAACAAACCCACTATCTCTAAAGAAATAGTGGGTTAATTTTATACCTTTACACTATTTTTGGGTGATGTCTGCACCAAACCATTTCTCAGAGATCTTGGTTAGAGTGCCATCTTTGCGCATTTCAGTAAGTGCTTTGTTCACTTCTTGTTGCAATTGTTGGCCTTTTTCGTTGTTCACGAAAGGCATAGCGTTTTCAATAGTCTCAAACGGTTCGCCTGCAAGTTGCAGAGGAAGGCCAGTTTTCTTGATCAGCTCAAGAGCAGATAGGCGATCCATTACGAATGCATCAGCACGACCAAGAGCGACATCGTGTTCAATACCTGTGTCGTAGGTCTTGATGTTGATCTTGTTGTCTTTGTCATAGTTACGTAGAAGTTGCTCGAAGTTAGAGCCAAGGTTTACTGCTACTGTTTTACCGTCTAGGTCTTCAACACCCTTGATAGAGTCATTGCCTTTACGAACAGTGATTTGTGCACCATCTACTACATAAGCATCAGAGAATAGGTATTTAGCCTTACGCTCTGCTGTTGCTGTGATTTGGTTAGAAATAGTATCGATACGACCAGTTTCTAGCATACCGAATAGACCAGAGAAGTTTGAAGTCACAAACTTAACGTCATAATCGTTGCGCTTACCAATCTCTTCCCAGATGTCTACTTCAAAGCCTTGCAGCTTATCTTTTTCAACAAAAGTGAATGGGAAATAACGGCCAGACATACCTACTTTTACTTCAGTTGCAGCCTGCGCTACTTGAGCGAAGCTCGCAATTAGTGCGGTTGCGTACAGCAAGCCTTTTAACCAGTTTTTCATACTACTACTCCTTGTGATTATGGTGCGAATATTACAGCTAAGCGCATCCAGCGCTAATAACTAAAAGTTATTTCTAATAACAACTCTGTTTCATTTACTCACTTGTATAGCAGGTTTGGTTATTGTGAAAAAGTGTGGGGATAAATGGGATCCTAGAAAAATGATCTAGCTCACTGGGTACAATCTTGTGGGTAATCTTGTAGATCTAGGAGATTTTTCTCACTAAATTGTGAATAACTTAGATCTTATGCACTGGATCATCGATCATTTGCTAGCGATCTTCATAAACTGGGGGTAAAATTAATCCCCTTAACTATTCCATTTCTAAAACGCACTGTGGGGTCGTC